>DASYTD010000142.1:0-4245 GCA_036002655.1 Gemmatimonadales bacterium | reverse complement strand
CCAGGCGCACTCACTGTCCGACGAAATCGCGAACCTCGAGCAACAGAAGCAGAGCACCAACCGCATCGTGAACGAGCTCGACCGGCAGATCACGGGTCTCGGCCGGCAGATCGATCAGATCACCGTGGACCTCTTGATCGCGCAGGATGCGCTACTCGAAAAGCGGGCGGTGCTCGAGCGGCGGCTGGTCGACATCTACAAGCGCGGCGCGTTGTACAGCTGGCAGGTGCTGTTCGCTGCGGAGAGCTTCGGCGATCTACTGTCGCGCTACAAGTACCTGTTCCTTGTGACCCAGCAGGACCGCCTGCTCACCAATGACATGGGCAAGCTGCGCGACCGTGTGGCGCGGCAGCGCCAGCTGCTCGTCGATGCGCGCGAGACGCTGGGCCGGCGCCGGCGCGAGCGGACCGACGAGCTGGGACGCTACCTGACGCTCGAGCGCGAGCGCGAGACCAACCTGCGCGAGACACGGCGCAGCGCGCGCCAGGCGGAGCAGCGTCTCTCGCGGCTCGAGCGCGACGAGCGCTCGCTCAACGACCGCGTCGAGGCGTTGGAGCGGGCGCGCCGCGAAGCGGAGTCCCGCGGCGCGACGGCGGCGGCCGGGGCGATCACGACCGCCGATCTCGGCGGGCTCGATTGGCCGGTCGAGGGATCGATCATCTATCCGTTCGGCACGACCATCGGCCCGAACAACACGCGCATTCCGCGTCACGGCATCGGGATCAAGGCGGCCGTCGGTGCGCCGGTGCGCGCGGTGGCGCCCGGCACGGTGAGCCTCGCGGGACCGCTTGGCTTGTATCTGACATCGGTGCTGCTCGACCACGGCGGCGGCTACTACACCTTCTACGCGTATCTCAACGACGCGTCCGTCCGCCAAGGTGACCGCGTGATCCGCGGCCAGGTGATCGGACACGTCGGCGGTGAGTCGAGTGATGAAGGGCCTCACCTGCACTTCGAGATTCGCGGACAAGGCGGCATCGCCCTCGATCCGGCAAACTGGCTCCGGCGGCCGCGCCGCTAGCGCTCCCTAGGGCTCTCCAATGACGGAGATGCGATCGGGCGCGCTGCTCTTCGCCTTCTGCAGCGCGCCTTCCGCCAGCGTGAACAGGTCTTCGGGACGGAGCGCCTCACTGTGCGGGTAGGCGATGATGCCGGCGGAGATCGCGGGCGTCGTGGCCGGACCCAGATCGGCGAACGTATGGCGGGCGAACACCTGGCGTAGCCGCTCGATGAAGTGGCGGGCACCGGGCCCATCGGTCTCGGGGAGCACGCACGCGAATTCGTCGCCCCCATAGCGCGCCACGAAGTCCGGCGCGCGCAGCTCCCGTTGCAGAATCGCGCCGATTTCGCCGAGGACCCGGTCGCCTCCCGCGTGCCCCACCCGCTCGTTGATCTCGCGCAGATGCTCGATGTCGATCAGGCCCAGTGAGAAGTGCAGCGAATAGCGCCGGGCGCGCTCGAATTCATCGCGCAGCCGCCGGTCGAGTGCATCGAGCGAGGCGCACCCGGTCATCTCGTCGGTCGTGCCCGCGCTGATCTGCCGGCGGTAAATCGCCGAGCGGCGCTCTTCGTTTTCGAGGACGCGGGCCGCCGCCTGCGCGATCGTGTTGGCGAACGCGACGTCTTCCGCCCGCAGCTGCGGGTCGCCCTTCTCCGTCCGCAGAAAGAACACCCCCGCCGCGCGGCCCTGGACGAACACCGGCAGCGCCACGGCGGCCTGCACATTCACCTCGATCTGCTGCTGGGTCCAATGCGTGCGAATGGCCGCGAAGAGCGGATGCTCGTGCACGTTGTGGATCACCACAGGGCGTTCGGTGCGGATCGCCTCCTGGATCTCGGGATAGCGCTCGAGATCCACGCGCAGGTCGCGAATCGCGGGATTCTCGTAGACCGCCACGACCCGGCCCTTGTCCTCGCCGGGGGCGGTGAGCACGAACGAGCAATGCGACAGTCCGAACGCCTGTCCCACACGCCGGACCAGCGTCTGGAAGATTTCGTCGGGACGAAGCGCCGCGGAGACTTCCTGGAAAATGTCGAACATCAGATCGCGCGCGCGCAACGCTTCCTGCGCCTCACGCACCTCGGACCGCGTGCGGATGTGCCCGTCGAGGCGCGCGCGCAGCTCGGGCAGATGCACCGGCGCGATCAGCACGTCGCGCGCGCCCGCGAGCAACGCTTCCGTCGCTACCTCCACCGCGCCTTCGAGCAAAATCACGAACACGGGAGCACCGCCATACGTCGGCCGAGTCACCAGGGTACGGACTTCGTCGGCGAGATTCTTGATGCCAGGATCGGGAGTATACAGGAGCAGATCGGGGGGCGCCCCCGCCCCGGCAGCCGCCTCGGTCACCTGGAATCCTCCGCGGACGAGCAGTCGCTCGAGCCCGTCGGGGCGGGTCGCAGGGTTTCCGATGAGCAGGATGCGGTGACGCAATAGATCCGGCAGAGAGCGTTCCCGCGCTGGGGGCGGGGCCAAGCTATAGTTCAGCCAATGCCCCGGCAAGCACACCCCGCTCCCACGACTCGCGGCCCCCGCACGCGCATGGTGATGCGCCAGCTTGCGGGACGAGGCGTTCGGGATCAGCGCGTGCTGGCCGCCATGCGCTGGACCCCGCGCGAGTGGTTCTTGCCGCCGCACCTGGCTCCTGACGCATACAGCGACGCTCCCCTGCCCATCGGCAGCGGGCAGACGATCTCGCAGCCCTACGTCGTCGCGCTCATGACCGAACGTCTCCAGCCGAGACGGACGCACCGCATCCTCGAGATCGGCACGGGCTCGGGTTATCAAACCGCGATTCTCGCGTATCTGGCAGGTAACGGCACCATCTTCACCATCGAGCGTTTGCCGGACCTCCTCGTCGAGGCGGAGGAGCGATTCCGGCGCCTGGGGCTCACGAACATCAAAACTCGGCTCGGGGACGGCGCGGCCGGATGGCCGGAGGAGGCGCCGTTTGACGGCATCATCGTGGCGGCGGCGGCACCGCGCATTCCCGAGCCCCTCACCGCGCAGCTCGCCCCGGGCGGCCGCTTGATCATCCCGGTCGGTGACCTCGCGTCGCAAGAGCTGGTCATCCTGGAACGGCCGGCGACGGGTGAAGGGCTCGTCCAACGCCAGGCCGGCGGCGTGCGGTTCGTGCCGTTGATCTCGCGGCTCGCGTTTACCGAGGAATACTGATGTTGGGCGGGTTGGGCGCGCACGTCTCGAGCCAAGGTGGGGTCGCCGCGGCGCCGCAGCGCGGCGGGGCGCTGCGGGCCAGCGCGATTCAGCTCTTTACCAAAACGCCCAATCAGTGGCGCGAACCGACGATTGCTGTGGAGGTCATCGCGCGGTTCCGGAGCGAAGTTGCACGCCACGCGCTCGAGGCGGTGGTGGCGCACGACAGCTATCTCATCAACCTGGCGTCGCCCGATCCGGTGCTGCGGGCCCGCAGCATGGTGAGCTTCAGAACGGAGCTGGAGCGCTCCCGCGCGCTCGGGTTGCGCGCAGTTGTGTCGCATCCCGGGAATTACATGGACGACCGCGATGCTGGGCTCGACCGCAACGCGCGCGCGTACGCCGAGTGTCTCGAGGCAGTGCCCGGTGAGCTGGAAGTCTGGATCGAAGGCACGGCCGGATCGGGCACGGCGTTGGGGGCGCGGTTCGAGGAGCTGTGCGACTTACGCAACGCGCTGCCTGACGAGATCCGGACGCGGGTCGGCTTCTGCCTCGATACGGCCCATTTGCACGCGGTCGGCTACGACCTGGCGCGCGTGGAGACGGTGTGGGAGGAGTTCGATCGGGTGATCGGTTTCGATCTGCTTAAGTGCTTGCATCTCAACGATTCCCGCGCGGCGATGGGCTCGCGGGTGGACCGGCATGAGTGGATCGCCGAAGGCCGGATCGGGCCGGAGCCCTTCCGACGCATCATGCGCGACCCGAACCTCCAGCGAGTCGTTAAGATTATCGAGACCCCGAAGCGGGATGACCCGCTCCGGCACGATCGACGGATGCTGCGGCGGCTGCGCGCCTATGCGCGCGGCAACACCCGAGTGGCCGCCGGCGTATGAAGGAGACCATGAGGCGCATCCCGCTCACCATCCTGCTCGCCATTCAGGCACTCGGCGGCGGCGCGATCACGTTGGCGCACGCGCGCGACGTCGTCGCCCTACCGCCGGCGTTTGAAGCGAGCCACGATGGGCGGTGCGCGATTCTCCACGACGAGCTGCGCTGCGCGCTGTGCCATTACGCGAGCGCGCGCGTCGTTA
>DASYTD010000141.1:0-3841 GCA_036002655.1 Gemmatimonadales bacterium | reverse complement strand
CGGCCGGACGGCCTGACGGCCGGACGGGCGGCACGCCGTGGCCACAAGCAGCGCCACCACGCACCACGCACGAGGCACCACGCACGGCCTCATCAAGCGAAGATGATCCACAGCACGCCGAGCAGCGCGACGAGCAGCACCGAGAGCCCGACCTCGAACTTCTTCTCCTCTCTTGTTTCGCCCGCCGCAACGGCGCCCCCATAGGTGAGCCCCTCGGTTTTCTCCCGAGGGGGCGGCGGCGTCATCATGCTCACGATGAAGAGCACGAACGTGCAGATCACGAACAGCAATACCGCATAGTGGAGAAAATTGATCGTGGCGATCCAATGCCACAGCGTGCCGTCAGCGAGACCGCCGCCCGACGCTTTGTTCGTGAGCTCGAGGATGAGGCGCAAGAGACCGAGCACGAGTCCGGTAATCAGCGATGCGATCGCGCCGGAACCGTTGAGCCGGCGGTAAAACAGGCCAAGCAGGAAGCAGGCCGCGATCGGCGGCGCGATATAAGCCTGGACACTCTGCAAGTAGATGTAAATCTGGGACGAGATGAATTTCATAAACGGAATCCACAACAAGCCCAGGAACACCATGACAGCAGCGGAAATGCGGCCCACTCTCACGAGCTGCTGCTCGCTCGCGGCCGGACGCAGTTTGCGATAGACGTCCCACGTCAGCAGCGTGGAGCACGCGTTGAAGGCGGAGGCCAGGGAGCTCATCAGCGCCGCGAGCATCCCCGCAAGCACCAGGCCTTTGATCCCGACCGGCAGCAACCGCGTCACCAGCGTGGGATACGCGGAATCGGGGTTGTTACGAATTTCGGGGAACAGTGCCAGGGCCACGATGCCGGGCAACACGAAAATGAAGACCGGAAGAATCTTCAGATACCCGGCGAAGATCGTTCCGGTGCGCGCCTCTTTGATGTTCTTCGCGGCGAGCACGCGCTGCACGATGTGCTGGTCGGTACACCAATACCAGACGCCGAGGATCGGCGCACCGAAGACGATCCCCGTCCAGGGAAAGTCGGGGTGACTGGATGGCTTCCACATCGAGAAGAAACCTGCTGGAACTTTGGCCTCGAGCCCCGCGAACCCGCCGACTCGTGAGAGCCCGATCGCCATGAGCGTCAGGGACCCAAGAATCAGCACGATGGCCTGCAGCACCTCGGTGTAGACCACGGCGCGCAGTCCGCCGAAGATCGTGTACAGCCCGGTGACGATGATGAGGACGATGGCCGCCGTGTAGAAATCCCACCCGGTCACCGCGCGAATCACGATCCCGCCCGCGTATAGCGTCACGCTGATCTTCGTCAGGACGTAGCCGATGACCGACACCCAGGTGAAATACGTCCGCGCTGCCGAGTTGTACCGCTTCTCCAAAAACTCCGGCATCGTATAGACGCCGCTCTTGAGGTAGTAGGGAACGAAGAGCCAGCCGAGCAGCAGCAGGATGAGACAGGCGAGCCACTCGAAGTGGCCGACCGCGAGCCCGCTTCCCGCACCCGTGCCCGCCAACCCGACCAGGTGCTCGCTGCCGATGTTCGAGGCGAACAGGCTCGCGCCGACCGCGAACCACGCGACGTCCCGGCTCGCCAGGAAGTAGTCGGAGCTCACGTTCTTCTCGCGCAGCGCGGCCCACCACGCGATGCCGAACAGGATGATGAAGTAGACCGCGATGAACAGCAGGTCGAACGCGTGGAGATTGCTCATTGGGTCGGCCTTCGGGAGTTGAGGAGATATTGAACCGCGAGGTCAGTGAGCGTCCACAGCTGCACATCCGAGCTCGAGCCGTAGCGCACCGGGCGCAGGGCTCCGGCTTCGATCTTGTAACTCCACAACTCGGCGTACTGCAAACCGGAGCGGTCGACCACGCCGCGCACCGAATCGATCGCGCCCGGGCTATTCCGCCGCGCGAGCGCGGCGAGCAGAATGTTCACATCGCGGCCCCACACGACCTTGGGTGAGTGATAGAGGTCGCGCTCGAACATCTGCCACACAGCCGGCGGCGCGTACGCGTCGTTCGCAGTTACCGGTCCCAGACCGTCGATGAAGAGCCCAACGGGGTAAGGCAAGAGGAACGGGCGTAATAGCTCGCGTTCACGTTCCGCCCCGAGGTCCTCGAGCAGCAACCACATGGCGGGATCGGTGCTCATGACCGGAATGGGAAGTCCCGCGCTGTCGAGCGAAACCGCGAGAAAGCGAAGTGTGTCTCGCAGTGCGTCGCCACTGCGGGCTAGAACAGCCGCCCACAGTTCGCGCTCTGCCTCAGGCAGCGCCGCCATCCTCACGCCCAGCCGCGCGGCGGCCTCGTCCGGCGCAAGCACAACTTCGAAGTGTCGCGCCGTCCCACGCCACACCTCGGCCGCCCGCGCGATCTCGCCGGCGCCGTCGATCCCCGGCTCTCCCAGCGCGCGCAGCGCGCTGTCGATCGCGCCGATCGCACGGAGCGCGGCCGGCACCCACACCACGTTGACGTCGAACGCGAACCGACCGCCCGCGTAGCCGACCCTGCTGTCGCGCCAACTGCCGGGGTGCCACCAGCCGTCGTCGTCGCGCCGGAAGCCGACGAGATTCGTCGCGACTGGGTCGCGCGCGTACGGAGCCGCTTGTCCCGCGACGTACGCGAGATTGTTGCGCAGCGCCGTACCCCAACGACGCACAAATGCTTGTTTGCGCGCGTTGGGCACGGACGCATCGGCGAAGTAGTGTCCCGCGACGACGGGCAGCTGGAAATCGTCGTCCACCATCCAGTAGTTCTCGCGCGTCGCCTGGAGATTGCGCAGCAGGGTGGAGTCACCGGTGCGCAAGAACTCGGCGGCATTCTCGCGGATCGCTTGCCCGCCGAGTGCTTCTTCGTGGCTGACCTCGCCGCTGGGCGCGAGCTTCGCGAGCGCCGCGCCCATCACGAACTCCGCCATCGTGTCGGACCACACCGGCTCCATGAGCAGCGCCGTCATCAGCATGTCGCGTCCGAAGTACGTCGCGTACGTCGGCAGGCCCGCCATGAGCTTCTGTTTGGAGCTGAGCAGCTCGAAGCCGCGGATCTCGCGCTCCAAGCGCTGTGATTTGACGGAATCGGCGAAACGGCGGAATTGGGTACTGAAGATTTGCGTGCGGGTCAGAGGATCCAGCGCGGGGCCATCGGTTGCGATCTCCACGCTGAACGTCACGGGTCTCGAGCCGAGGGATCGGATCGTCACGATGCCGCCGGCGAGTGTGGCGCGCGTCGTGCGCCCGTCACCGCGGAGCGTAAGCGAGAGGTGGTTCTTCGCATCCAGGCTGGGCTGCGACACCCGCAACGCCCAATCTCGCGGCGTGCTGGTCAGTCGCACACTCGGCGTGAGCCGCTCGGTGTACGGAGGTCCCATGCGCTGGGCGAATTCCGCCATCTCCGCTACCACGAACGTCGGTGCGTCGATCGGATCGCGGACTCGGGCCCCGTACCCAAAGTCGCGCTCCACGCGCATCGAGCCCAGGAGGAATTGACCAATCTGGATGGACCGCCCGCCCTGCAGCGTCAGCGAGTAGCGTAACCAGCGCCGACCGCCCCGACCGCCGGTCGCACCCACCGTCGCTCCCCCTGCACTGAATGCGACCGCCGCGACCGCCGCGACCGCCGCAGTTGCCTCTTGACCGCCCGACAGCCTTACAGTGAACCCGACACTTTCGTTGAGCGCATCCGCCCACAGGTGCACGACCCTGCCGGTTTTTCCATCGATGTAGATCTCCACGGAATTGCCGCGGGAGTCGCGGTAGAGGCGGGCCGTATAGCCCTCGTACGCTGCGGAGTCGTCGAGGCCGCGGGTTGGGAATTCAAGCACGGGCGGCGCTTCCCGGGCCGATGCAGT
>DASYTD010000140.1:0-6435 GCA_036002655.1 Gemmatimonadales bacterium | reverse complement strand
ACGCTCTTGACCGTGAATCACTACCTCGATTGGGAGCAGGTCGCCGATCCCCGAGTCTCGCCCGACGGCTCGCAGATCGTCTACACGCGTCGTTGGGTGAACAAGATCGAAGACCGCTGGGATTCAGGGTTGTGGATCATGAATGCCGACGGGTCGCGGAACCGCTTCCTCGTGAAGGGCTCCAACGCTCGCTGGTCGCCCGATGGCAGCCGCATCGCGTACTTCGCCGACGGTGAGCCCAAGGGGACGCAGGTGTTCGTGCGCTGGATGGACGCGGAAGGCGCGACGTCGCAGGTCACGCGCGTGAGCGAGACGCCCGCAAACCTCACCTGGGCGCCGGATGGCCGGTCGCTCGCGTTCACGATGCTGATGAAGAGCGAGACGCCGTGGAAAATCAGCATGCCGGCCGCGCCGGAAGGTGCGAAATGGACGCCGGCGCCGCGCATCGTGGACCGCCTGCATTACCGCCGCGATCGCACCGGTTACATCGAGCAAGGGACGACGCAGATCTTTCTCGTGCCGGCCGAAGGCGGCACGCCGCGTCAGCTCACCACCGGCGATTACTCCACGAGCGAGCTCGGCGGCTCGGGGCCGAGCTACGACTGGACACCCGACGGCCGGACGATCGTCTTCGACGGCCTGCGCGAAGCCGACGCCGACTATCGCTACCGCGAATCCTATCTCTATGCGCTCGACGTGAAGACCGGCGCCGTGCGGCAGCTCGTCAGCAAGAAGGGCGGCTGGTCCGGTCCCGTCATTTCCCCTGACGGCCGCACGGTGGCGTTTACCGGGCACGATTTCGGCACCTTCTCGTATCGCGCGGACGAAGTGTGGGTCGTGGGCGTTGACGGCAGCGGCCTGCGCGCGCTCACCACGTACGATCGCGATCCGGGCAACGTGCGCTGGAGCCCGGACGGCAGCGGCGTCTTCTTCTCGATGGGCGAGCAGGGGACGAGCAACATCTACTTCGCCGGGCTGCGCGGCGGCACGCGGCGCGTGACGGAAGGCGTGCACATGTTGTCGCTGACTTCCGTGTCGCGCGACTTCAACGGCGTCGGCGTCCGCTCGGACCCCGACGAGCCCGCCGACGTCGCCCGCTTCAATCTGCGGCGTGCGCAGCCGATCACGCGGCTCACCAACGTGAATGCCGACGTATTGCAGGGCGTCCGGTTGGGAACGGTCGAAGAAGTGTGGTATGCCTCCACGGGCGGCACGCGCGTGCAGGGATGGATCATCAAGCCGCCCGGCTTCGATGCCAGCAAGAAATATCCGCTCATCATGGAGATCCACGGCGGCCCGCACGCCATGTACAACGTGGGCTTCAGCTATCAGCTCCAGAACTT
This sequence comes from Gemmatimonadales bacterium, assembly GCA_036002655.1. Taxonomy (GTDB): domain Bacteria; phylum Gemmatimonadota; class Gemmatimonadetes; order Gemmatimonadales; family GWC2-71-9; genus 20CM-2-65-7. The sequence goes on along the minus strand of DASYTD010000140.1, from coordinate 5,092 downwards.
CGCGGCGAATGGCTATGTGGTGCTCTACACCAACCCACGCGGCAGTACCGGCTACGGCAGCACGTTCGGCAACGCGATCGAGCGCGCCTATCCGAGCGTGGATTACGACGATCTCATGGCCGGTGTGGACACGGTCGTGGGACGTGGGTACATCGACACGCAACGCATGTACGTCGGCGGCTGCTCGGGCGGCGGCGTGCTGTCGAGCTGGGTGATCGGGCACACGACGCGGTTTGCGGCGGCGGCGGTGCGTTGTCCGGTCATCAACTGGATGAGCATGGCGGGGCAGACGGACATCCCGCTGTTCACCTACAGCTTCTTCGATGGGCCCTACTGGGAAAAACCGGAGCAGTGGATCAAGCAGTCGTCCCTCACCTACGTCGGCAACGTCAAGACGCCGACATTGCTGATGACCGGTGAGTTGGATCTGCGGACGCCCATGCCGCAGACCGAGGAGTACTATGCGGCGCTCAAAATCCTGAAGGTGCCGGTCGTGATGCTGCGCTTCAACGGCGAGTACCACGGCACCAGCTCCAAGCCGTCGAACTTCCTCCGCACCCAGCTCTACATGATGAGCTGGTACCAGAAGCACCGCTTGGGCAGCGAGGCGGCGGCGAGCAGCGGAGGCGACTCGCACCAACCCTAAGGTGTGACGTCTATCATCTTGAGGCCCGGTCCGACGGGGACGCCGGCGCGGACATAGCCGATCGCATTCGGGTACCTGCGGACGTACTCGAGGACCTCGACGTCGGACCCGCGCTCGGGAGGCGCCACGGCGACGCCCGCGAACGTCTGCTGCTGCCACCAGGTCTGCACCGACGCGATCGTGCGCTGGTGAATCTGCTTGGTGAACGTGCGCCGCACGGGCGATTCCGCCGTCTGATCGATCGGCAGCACCGGCTGGTGGTTATCCCACTGCGTTACCTTGCGGAGGAAGATCTTCGACACCTGGTCGCGCGTGAGCTGCGCGATCGGGTTCGATGCGTGCACGACGAGGCGGTAGGGCACCTCCTGCGCCCGTAGCACGGTCGAGGCCAGTAGGACGAGGGCGCCAAGGGCGCCGACGACGGCCCAGCGCGGCTGCCGCACCATGGGACGATGTTATCAGGGGCGGTTACGCCGGGGATGTGATCCGCGACCAAGACAAGTAGATTGAAGCACCTTCGTCCATTCGGCCTGTGAATCCTGAACTTCAGTCGATGCTCGATCAGCTCGAGGCCATCAAAGTGGAAGGGAAGGCGGTGGCCGCCGGGCTCAGCGATGCGCAATTCAACTGGCATCCCGGAAAGGACCGCTGGTCGATCGCGGACTGTCTGCAGCATTTGAACGTCGCGGTGGCGAAAACACTGCCAGCATTCGATCAGGCGATTGGGGAAGGTCGCGCGAAAGAGAAACGGTCGCCGGGTCCATTTCGGTATGGCTGGTTTTCCCGCTGGATGGTTGCCTCGATGGAGCCGCCGCCCAAGTGGCGGATGAAAACGCCGCCCATCTTGCGGGTCCCCGCCAGCGCGACGTATCGTCTCGGCGAGGTGCTCCCTGAATTCACGGCGGCGCGCGATCGGCTCGCCGAGCGGGTGCGGCAGTCCGACGGCCTGGACCTGGCGCACATCAAGACGATCTCTCCCGTCAACCGCTTGCTTCGCTTGCCGTTAGGGGCGTACTTCGGCTTCCTGATCGCCCACGACCGGCGTCACCTCTGGCAGGCCCGGCAAGTCCGCAGCGCTTCAGGCTTCCCGGCTTCGTAGCCTGCTTGACAAGCAACCCCCCAATGCTACTTTCTTAGCAGTAGATGCTAATTTTTTAGCATTCCAACCGTTGGGGGTTGGCAATGTCCAAAGCAACGAACACGCAGCTGAGCCGTCGTGAACGGGAGATCATGGACGTGATCTATCGGGCCGGTCGTGCGACCGCCGCCGAAGTGCTCGATGAGCTCGCGGATCCGCCGAGCTACTCCGCCGTGCGCGCGCTGCTGCGCGTGCTCGAGGAGAAAGGCCATCTGCGCCACGAGGAAGACGGCCCCCGCTACGTGTTTCTCCCGACGGTGCCACGCGAGCGCGCGCGGCAATCCGCGCTGCGCCAACTTCTCCATACGTTCTTCGACGGTTCGACCGAGCAGGCGGTCGCCGCGCTGCTGGATCTCTCCTCTACACGCCTCTCCGACGCGGAGCTCGCACGCTTGAGCCAGCTCATTGCCGACGCGCGGAAGGAGGGCCGCTGACATGATCGCCATCCTCGCTGACGCCTTCGTCAAAGCCACGGCGCTGTTGCTGCTGGCCGCCGGCGTGAGTGTTCTCCTGAAACGCGCCACCGCGGCGTTGCGCCATTTGGTGTGGGCGCTCGCCTGTGGCGGCGTGCTCGCGCTGCCGCTCGCGTCGGCGCTGCTTCCTAACTGGAGCGTCGCCGCGTGGCCGCGCCTCGATGTCCCGGTTGCCTTCGACGCCGCGCAGCTGCGCGAGCGAGTGCCACAGCCCAGTCCCACGCCCGCCGCGCCCGCTCCATCCCTCGCATCGGTCGTGCACGAGGCCAACCCGACGCCCGTCTCCACAATAGATGAAGGACCAGTCCGCTGGCGTCTGACTCCCGATTGGACCGCCTTGGTGTTGCCGGTGTGGCTGAGTGGCGTCGCCGCGGTCCTCATTCTGCTCGCGGTGGGAATGGTGCGCATCGCGTGGCTCGACCGTGTCACGCGTCCCGTGCGGGACGACGCCTGGCTCTTCTTGGTGGACGATCTGTCGCGCGAGTTGGGACTCACGCGCCATGTCCGGCTGCTCCAGGCGCAAGGACCGGCGATGCCGATGACGTGGGGCATTCGCCGGCCGGTGATTCTGCTGCCCGCCGAAGCCGCTGCTTGGACGGCGGAGCGCCGGCGCGATGTGCTGCTCCACGAGCTGGCGCATGTGAAACGGCATGATTTCCTGATTCAGCTGATCGCGCGCGTCGCATGCGCGGTGTATTGGTTCCATCCGCTCGTGTGGCTCGCGGCCACGCGGCTCCGCGAGGAGCGCGAGCGGGCGTGCGACGATCAGGTGTTGCGCGCCGGCGCCACGCCGTCGGTCTATGCCACACATCTGCTCGAGATCGCGCGCGGGTTGCGCGCCGCGCGGGCGACCTCGCTCGCGAGTGTTGCGATGGCACGTCCCGCGCAGCTCGCCACGCGATTGATCGACGTGCTCGACACGCGGCGCTGCCGCGACACGCTTTCCACGCGTTCCGCCCTGCCGGCGTGGATCGCGGCGATCGCGGTCGTGGTGCCGCTGGCCGCCGCCGCGCCGCGAGTCGCCGAAACGGCTCCCCCCCCTCCAACCTCCGGCGCCCGCTCGGTGGACACGATTCCACGGCTGCCCTCGCCGTTGCTGAAGGGGAAGCGCCCGGTGCGCGTGGCCGCGGTCGCGCCACAGCCCCGGCGCGTCGTGCTGGATACGCTCCGCGGCTGCTCCGGCGAAACGCGGCACACGAGCTCGAGTACGCACGTCGAGAACGAAGCTGTCACGATCGTCACGACGCTCGGCAACTGCAGCATCCGCCTGTCCGCGACCGGCAAGTTCGCGTTCACTGAGGACTTCACCGACATCGGCTCGGTGTCCGCGGGTAACCAGGTGGTCATTGAAGTGGATTACGGAGTGCATGATCGGCGCGTGACCATACGATCCACCGGAGAACCGGTCTACAAGGTGGACGGTGACGTCCGCCCCTTCGACGCCGAAGCCAAGAGCTGGCTGACGGAGACCATTACCTATCTGTTGCGGCGGACCGGCTATCAGGCCGAGGAGCGCGCGCGTTGGATTCTCGACCGCCGCGGCATTCAAGCGCTGATCGACGAATTCGGTGAGCTCTCCGGCGACTACACGCGCCGCATCTATTATCAGGCCGCGATCGAAAGCGGCAAGCTCGATGCGGCCGGATACGAGCGATTGGTCACGCTCGCCGGGCAAACCATCAGCAGCGATTACGAGCTTGCCGAGCTGCTGATCGCGGTCTCAAAGACGCAGCCGTTGACGCCGCGGATGCAGGCGGGATTCGTGACGGCGGCGAAGTCCATCAGCTCGGACTATGAGCGTCATCGGGTGCTGACCGCGGCGCTGTCGCGCCCCGGCCTGACACCGGAAGTGCAGGCCGGCATGCTGGACGCGGCCGCGGACGTCAACTCGGATTACGAGCTGGCCGAGTTGTTGATCGAGCTGAACAAAGCGCGCCGCATCGACGACGCGGCACGGCCCGCCTACTTCAAGGCGGCCAACTCGCTGCAATCCGATTACGAGCACCGCCGCGTGCTCAGCGCCGTCGTGAGCCGGGAGGGCATGAGCTCCGGAATGATCGCCGACGTGTTGCAGTCGGCGAAGACGATCAGCTCGGATTACGAGTTGGCGGAATTGCTGATCGTCATCGGCGGCAACTACGCCCTCGATGAGGCGTTGCGGCCGCCGTTCTTCGCGGCCGCGAACACGCTCAACTCCGACTACGAGCACGCGCGCGCGCTGGGCAGCCTGATCGCGCGCGGGGAAGTGTCGCGCCCCGTGGCGCTCGCACTGCTCGAGTCGGCCAAAGGCATCTCGTCGGACCATGAGCTCTCGGAGCTGCTGATTGCCGTGATCCACCGTGTCCCCATGGACGATGCGATTCGCGAAGCGGTCAAGGCGGACGCCGCGTCGATCAGCTCGCAGTACGATCGCGGGCGGGTGTACGAGGCGCTGTCGCGCTAGTGCGCATCCGGACAGGCGTCTCCCTAACCGTCTCGTTCCCTCTCCAGGAGCGCCTTCTTCCGCTCGACCCCCCATCGGTAGCCGCCCAGGTCTCCGTCCTCTCTCACAACACGATGGCAGGGGATAACTAGGGCGGCGGGGTTCGTGGCGCAGGCCCGCGCGACTGCTCTCGTCGCTTTCGGTTCTCCAATCGCGCGCGCGACTTCGGTGTAGGTGCGCGTCTCGCCGAACGGGATCCGTTGCAGCTCCTGCCATACCCTCCGCTGGAACGCGGTTGCGCGAATATCGAGCGGCACATCGAGATGCGGCTCGCGACCTTCCAGGTATGAGAGAATGGAGTCGACGAACCCCTCGAGCTTCCCGCCTTTTTCCTGCCGCACATGCGCCGCGTC
>DASYTD010000139.1:0-62478 GCA_036002655.1 Gemmatimonadales bacterium | reverse complement strand
CAACCGTTTCACCAGTGCCGCCAGCCGAGACTTCTGCCGGGCGGCATTGTTCTTGTGGATCAATCCCTTGCGCGCGGCCTGATCGAGGACTCGCGCCGCGAGTGCATACGCGGCCGCGGCCGCATCGGCGGTGGCAGCGGCGCGCACGTGCTTCAACGCGGTGCGCAGCGACGAGCGCTGGCCTTTGTTGCGGACGGCGCGCGTGCGCGCCTGGCGCAGCGCTTTCTTCGCGGATTTAATCTTCGGCATGGCGCGGAAACTAGACGGTAAGTTGCGTGGGGTCAAGGCTCTACGTTATCTTAGCACGTGCCAGTCGAGGATATCCTTCTACAGATCCCCGTCTTGTTGTTTTCGATCGTGGCGCATGAATATGCCCACGCTGAAGCAGCCTATCGACAGGGCGATTCCACCGCCTATATGCTCGGCCGGCTGACGTTCAATCCGGTGAAGCACATCGATCCGGTCATGACGATCATCCTCCCGACGATCCTGATCATCAGCCACGCGCCGTTTGTGTTCGGTGCCGCCAAACCGGTGCCCGTGAATCCGCGCAACTATCGCCAGTATGTGCGCGGCGACATCATCGTCTCGCTCGCCGGGATCGCGACCAACCTGGCGTTGTTCGTGCTCAGCGCCATCGCGTTTGCGTTCGTCGGGACACTGGCGCATGCGCTGTCCACTACGTCGCCGAGCCTGGGGCTCCTCCAGCGGATGTTTTTCTGGGGCATGTCGACCAATCTGGTACTGGCGTGCTTCAACCTGATCCCCATTCCGCCGCTCGACGGCAGTCACGTGCTCAAGCAGGTCTTGCCGCCGGCCGCCGGGATGCAGTATCGCCAGCTCTATGCGTTGGGCATCATTCCCATTTTGCTGGTGATGTGGCTCCTCCCGGGTGTCATCGACGTCTTCATGTGGCCCGGCATCAAGCTGTTGGGTGTCGCGATGAGAATCGTGTATCCGCTCGCCCTCCCGGGATCCATTCCCCCGTGGCTGCTCACATGACGAGCCCACTCGTTCGTCCGCCCGAGCAATCGGGTTTCGTCGTCGAGCTGGAGAAGTTCTCCGGCCCGCTCGACCTGCTGTTGCACCTGATTCGTGAGGATGAGGTCGACATCACCGACCTGCCGATCGCGAAGATCGCCGATCAGTTCCTCTCCGTGATCAATGAGCTGGGCCTCAACCAGGCCGCCGATTATCTCGAGATGGCGGCGCGGCTGCTGCGCATCAAAGCGCAGATGCTGCTGCCGCGGCGGCTGGGCGATGACGAGTGGGAAGACCCCCGCGCGGAGCTGGTGCGGCGGCTGCTTGAGTACCAGCAGATCCGCGAATTGGTGGACTGGCTGGGCCACGCCGCCGATGTGCGCGCCGAGCGGTTCGGGCGCGGCTACGAGGCTCCTCCCCCCGATGCGCCTCCGGCACCGTTACAGATCGACTTGAACGACCTGCTGGCGGCCGCGGAACGCGTGATTGCGTTGATTCCAGAGCCCATGCTCCATCGCGTGGTGCCGCGTCCGCTCGATGTGGAGGGCGCGACGGCGCGCATCCAGGCACTGCTAGCGGAGCACGCAACGTTCGGGTGGCGGGATGCGGTGGGGCCGCACGCCTCCTTAGTTGACGTGCTCTCGACGTTCATCGCGCTGCTCGAGCTCGCCAAGCGCAGCTTCCTCACGTTGTCGCAGTCCGAACCATTCGGCCCGATGGTGATTACGCGTGCAACCCCTCGCGAAGCTGCTTGAAGCCGCGCTGTTTGCGGCGTCGCGCCCGCTGACGCTCGAGGAGCTGGCGTCGCTCGAGCCGGAGGCGGGGGAGGGCGCCGTTCGCGCGGCGCTCGCCGAGCTCCGCGGCCTGTACGGTGACCAACACGGGGTCGAGCTCGTCGAGATCGCCGAGGGGTGGCAATTCCTCACGCGGCGCGAGTACGCGGAGACGATCGAACGCGCGCAGTTCGCGCTGCGCCCGCGCCGCCTGTCGCCGGCTGCGCTCGAGACGCTGGCGATCATCGCGTATCGGCAGCCGGTGGGCCGGCTCGAAGTGGACGAGATCCGGGGCGTGGACTCCGGCGCGGTGATGGACAAGCTGGTGGAGCGCGGACTCATCGAAGTGGTGACGCGCGGCGAAGGATTGGGCCGCCCGCTGTTGTACGGCACCACGCCGTCGTTCTTGGAGATTCTGGGACTGAAAGATCTCGAGGATCTGCCGCGGCTCGAGGAGCTGTCGGTCGCCCTGCGGCGCCCCCCCCCCACGCCCGTCGACGAACCCGGATGACGCTGATGCGCCTGCAGCGCGCCCTGGCGCGCGCGGGCGTCGCATCGCGCCGCAAGGCGGAGGACTTGATCCGCGCCGGCCGCGTGCGGGTGGACAACCAGATCGCCACGATCGGGATGAGCGCCGATCCCGAGACGCAGCGCATCACCGTGGACGGCCGCGTCGTCCGCAGCGCCGCGCGCACCACGTGGATCGCCCTCAACAAGCCGATCGGCTACGTCGTGAGCCGTTCCGACCCCGAAGGGCGCCGCACCGTCTTCGGCCTCCTCCCCAAGGTGCCCGGTCTCACGTACGTTGGGCGGCTGGACGTGATGACATCGGGGCTGCTGCTCCTGACCACGGACGGGGCTGCGGCTCACCGGCTCATGCATCCGCGCTACGAGGTGCCGCGCACGTACTGGCTCGGCGTCCACGGTGCGGACGCGGGCGCCATCCGCGAGGCGCTCGCGCAACGAATCGTGATCGACGGTCGCGCCGTGCGCGTCCTGGAATCGCGCGTCCGCCCGGCGGGCAAGTCGGTCGAAGTGGAGCTGACCCTCGCCGAAGGACGGCAGCGCATCGTGCGCCGCATCGCCGAAGCGCTGGATCTCAAAGTGGAATGGTTACATCGCGTCGCATACGGGCCCGTGCGGCTCGGCAAGCTGCCCGAAGGCAAATGGCGCGAGCTGAGCCGGCAAGAGATTGGAGCCATCGAGCGCATCAAGCACTAACCATGGCGATCGACACTGGAGCAGTGGACCGCGCGCTCGGCGCGATCGGGACGACCTTCCGGCTGACGCGGCTCTATCCGCCGTCGCATCCGGCGGTGCTCGAGGCCATGCGGCAGGTCACCACGGCGTTGCCCGGGCTCGCGGCACTCGGCACGGTGGAATGGAAAATCGGGGCGACGGGGCTGCACTGGCACGGGCAGCACTTGTTGCCACGCAACACGCAGGTCGCCGAGCTCGCCGGATTGTTGTTCGCCCGCGGGATTCGCGCGATCCAGGTCAATCCCGGAGTAACGCCGGAGCATTGGCTCGGTTTGTTCGGCGTGGCGGTGGGGAACGTCGCGCCGGATGACGCGCTGCTCGGGCGGATCACAGTGCTGTTGGGCCGGCGCGCAACGCAGCGGCTCTCTGCCTCGCGCGCCCTTGGGGAAGTCGCCGCCCCTTCGCCACCGGTTCAATCGCCGCCGCCGTCTGTCGGCGCCCCCGCGCCGCCGCCTCAATCGCTGCCGCCTCTCTCGCCGCCCCTGCAGAGCGGGGTCTTCCGTCCTAACGTCCTGCCCGCCGACGTCGAAGCGCGGCGCGCCATCACGGCGCTGCAGGCGGCCACCACGGCGGAGGAGCAGCGCGCCAGCATCGAGCAGCTGCGACGTCTCGCGCCCGACGTGATCGCCCTACGCGATATCGGCGCCGTCGCGGAGGTCGTGGCGGGCCTCGACCGCTCGCTCGGCAAGATCCAGGATCCCGCGATCCAGGAGGCGATCGGTGAGGTGGCGGGGGCGCTTGCGGATGAGGCTATCGTGGAGCGTATGGTAACGCGCCTCGGCGAGCCGCGCGTGCCGCCCGCCGAGCGCGCGCATCTCGTCCGGGCAGTCGGCGCCTTGGGCGCCGTCTCTGCTGGTCTTGTCGTGGACGCCTATCTTCACGCGGCACCCGAGCTGCGCGAAGCGTACCGGGCGGCGATGCGCGAGGCCGGCGAGCGTACGGTCGAGCTGTTACAGAGCCAGGTCGAGAGCAAGGTCCCCGAGGTGGTTGCCGCGGCGGCCGAGTTTCTCGGATTGAGCGGCAGCCCGCAGATTGCGCCGCTGCTCATCAACCTGACGCGCCACGGCGACGAGCGCGTGCGCGAAGCGGCACTGCTCGGGCTCGCCGAGCTGGGCGGTCGCGAGATCTCCAGGCCGGCCATGCCGGCGCTGAAAGACGAGTCGGTGCTGGTGCGGACGGCGGCGGCGCGCGCCATTGCGGCGGCCGGCGACGTGGGGGCGACCACCGTTCTGATACGGCGGCTGGAGCAGGAGAAAGACGAGGGGGTATTGGCTGCGTTGCTGAAAGCGATCGGCCAGCTCGGCGCCACCGAGGCGCTGGAAGTGCTGGCAAAATTTTCCGAGCCCGGTGGCAAGCCGCGCCGCACGCCCTTCGTGCGTGCCGCAGCCATCGAAGGGCTGGCGCGATTGGATCGAGTGGAGGCGAAAGCATTGTTAGAGCTCTACGCGCGGGACAAGGAGCCGACGGTGAAGCGGGCGGCCGAGGCGTCGCTCCGATGACGACACGGGCGGCGAAGACGAACGACGCGGTGCTGACGCAAACCATCACCCGCGAAGTCGCGAAACGTGTCGTGGGGCAGGAGGTCATGGTGGAGCGGCTGTTGATCGGCCTGCTCACCGGCGGCCACATCCTGCTCGAGGGCGTGCCCGGCCTCGCCAAGACGCTCGCGGTGAAGACGGTGGCGGAATGTCTGCGCATCAGCTTCTCGCGCATTCAGTTCACGCCCGACCTGCTGCCCGCCGACGTCATCGGCACGATGGTGTTCGATCAGCGCTCGCAGGAGTTCTATCCGAAGAAGGGTCCGCTGTTCGCGAATCTGGTGCTCGCCGACGAAATCAACCGCGCGCCCGCCAAGGTGCAGTCCGCGCTGCTCGAAGCGATGCAGGAAAAGCAGGTCACGATCGGCGGCGAGACGTTCTTCCTGGGCGAGCCGTTCCTGGTGCTCGCCACCCAGAACCCGATCGAGCACGAGGGCACCTATCCGCTGCCCGAGGCGCAGCTCGACCGCTTCATGCTCAAGGTGCGCGTCGGGTATCCGTCGCGCGACGCCGAGAAGGAGATCGTCGGTCGCATGGCGTCGGGCCGGCCGATCGAGGTGACGCGCGTCGCGGAGGCCGAGGACATTCTCGCGGCGCGCAGCGCGATCGCCGAGCTGTTTATGGACCAGAAGGTCGTCGACTACATCGTCGATGCCGTGCGCGCGACGCGCGAGCCGCAGACCGTCGGCTTGGCGGAGCTGAAGCCGCTGATCGCCTTCGGCGCGTCGCCGCGCGCCTCGATCTACCTGGCGCAGGCCGCGCGCGCACACGCCTACCTCCGGGGCCGGGCGTTCGTCGTGCCCGAGGACGTCAAGGCGATGGCGTTCGACGTGCTGCGCCACCGCGTGCTGCTCACGTTCGAAGCGGAAGCGGAAGACATGGACGCGGATCAGGTCATCGCGCGCATCCTGGAGGCCGTGGGAGTGCCGTGATCACCCGGGACGTCCTCCGGCTGGTCAAGGGGATCGAGCTCCGGACTCGCAGCCTCGTCAACACGCTGTTCACGGGCGAATACCGCTCGGTGTTTCGCGGACAGGGCATCGAGTTCGCGGAAGTCCGCGCCTATCAACAGGGCGATGATTTCCGCTCGATCGATTGGAACGTCTCCGCCCGCATGGGGCACCCCTTCGTCAAGACATATATGGAAGAGCGGGAGATCACCCTCCTGCTCATCGTCGACCAATCCGGGTCGCTGCACTTCGGGCGTCCCTACACGAAGGCGGGCCTGGCCGTCGAAGTCGCCGCCGTCCTCGCGCTGGCCGCCGCGCGTCACAACGACCGCGTGGGCGCGCTGTTGTTTGCCGACCGGCCGGAGCTGATCGTGCGGCCGGCCAAAGGACGCGCGCACGCGCTGCGCGTGATCCGCGACCTCGTCGCCTTCACCCCCAAAGGGCGGGGCACGAACCTCGCCGGCGCGCTCGGCTATGCGACCAAGCTGCTCCGGCATCGCGCCATCGTCGTGGTGCTCTCCGATTTCCGCGCAGAGGCGTGGGAGGAGCCGCTGGCACGGCTCGCCGCCCGCCATGAGGTGGTCGCGATCACGATCGACGATCCGCGCGAGTACGATCTGCCCGACGCGGGATGGGTGGAGCTGGAGGATGCGGAGACCGGTCAGCGCTTGCTCGTCGACACGAGCCACGCGGCCACGCGGACGCGCATCCGCGTGGCGGCCGAACGGATGCAGCAGGAGCGTACTCGCAAGCTGGTGCAAGCGGGCGTGGACCGCGTGTCGCTCCAGACGACGGTTCCCTACGCCGTCCCGCTGCGGCGCGCCTTCGCCGAACGCGCGCGGCGGTTGAGCCGATGATCGCGCTGCTCGTCCTTTTGCTGCAGGCCGACGGCTGGACCGCGGCGCCGAGTCATCCGACCGTCGGCGACACCATCCGCCTCGAGCGCACGATCCCGACGTCGCCCGGGTGGCGCGTGCGCGCCGGCAAACTCGAGGGGTATACGGATGTGGAGCAGCTGGGTGATGTCGCGGTGGTGCCCACATCGAGTGGCTGGACAGTCCGGTACTTCATCGTGGAGTGGGTGCCGGGTGTCGCGGACGTGGACATGCCGCCCATTTGGCGACTCGGGCCTGATGGCACGTCGGACTCCCTCGCGGGCGGCACCGCGACCTTCCGCGTCGCCAGCGTCATCCCCGATACACTGCGGGCACCCGCGCCACAGCCCGCGCTTGACCCATTACGTCTTGCGCGCGTCAACGCGATTCCCGTGCTCGCCGCGGTTCTCCTGTCCGTCGGCGCGTTGCTGATCCTGATCGGCTGGAAACGCCGCTCGCCCCGCGTCATGACGGCGGGTCCCGGACTTCCCGTCGATGCCGAAGTGGCGGATGCGCGCTGGCTCGCGGCTGGAGAGCCGAAGGCGGTAGCGGCGCGCGCCGCCCATCAGTTGCGCAGCGCGGTCGCGCGCGTGATCCCCGACGCCCATGAGGCGCTCAGCACATCCGAATGTCTGGCGGCGGTGGAGCGGGCGCGGCCCGACGCGCCGCTGCGGGATCTGCGGGAGCTGCTCCAAGCGCTCGATCAGGTCGCCTTCGCGACCGCGCACGGCGTAGACGTCGCGCCCTTGGCCGCGCGCGCGCGCGCCCTCGCGCGCGAGCTCGGCGGCAACGGAGCGAAGCGGGAGCCGGGGGGGGCGGGGCAGCGATGACGTTCGCGCGGCCGCTGCTCCTACTCTTGCTTGCGGCGTTGCCCCTCTGGTGGTGGTGGCGCGCGAAGCGGCTCAGCCGTCTCGCGGGCGCGTCGATGAGCGACGTTCGCCCGGCGCTGGGGCCGGCCGAGCGGCTGTGGATCGCCCGCCTGCCCGTTTCGTTGCGTTCGCTCTGCCTGGCCGCCTGGATCATCGCCGCGGCGGGGCCGCGGCTCGGATCAGCGCGCGCCGAGCTGCGCAGCGAGGGCATCTCGATCGTCCTCGCCGTCGACATCTCGAGCAGCATGCTCGCCGAAGATTTCTCTCCCGCCAATCGACTCGATGTCGCTCGCCGGACGGCGACGGAATTCGTGCGCGCCCGTTCCTCGGATCGGATCGGGCTCGTCGCCTTTGCGGGGCAAGCGCTGACGCAGGTGCCCATCACGACGGATTACCAGGTGCTCGAGGAGGCGATCCGCCAGCTGCGGGTGGGCATTCTGGAAGACGGCACCGCGATTGGCACGGCAATCGCCACGAGCGCGAACCGTTTGCGTCGCGCTCCAGGAAAGAGCAAAGTCGTCGTGCTGTTGACCGACGGCGAGAACAACAAAGGCACCGTGGATCCGCGCACGGCGGCGCAGGCCGCGGCGACGTTCGGCATCCGGATTTATACGATCGGCGTCGGGACGCAGGGCGAAGCGCCGGTGCCGACGGGGCAGGGACCGCTCGGTTTGCGGTACGAGACGATGCCGGTGAAGATCGACGAGCAGCTGCTCGGCGAAGTGGCGCACACGACCGGCGGCCGCTATTTCCGCGCGACCGATGCCGCATCGCTTTCCAACATCTTCGGCGAGATCAATCGGCTCGAGAAAACGCCGGTGCAGCACCTCGTGTATCGCCGCTACGAGGAAGCCTATCGTTGGCCGCTGGGTATCGGGTTGCTCGCCCTCGCGCTCGAGTTGGTTGTCGCTGGCACGTTCGCGGTGCGCGTGCCGTGATCGCGTTCGACGCTCCGATCGTCTTCGCGCTCGCGCCGATCGTCGGGGGCGCGGTATGGTCCGCGGCCGCCTGGGCGCGTCGCTCCCGTCTGCGCCGGGCGGCCGCGTGGTCCGAAGCCACCGCGCGCATCGCCCGCGCCGCTGGACGCTTTGGCGCTCCCGCCCTCGGCCTCGCCGCAGGGCTCGCGGCGGTCGCGCTCTCGGGTCCGCGCTGGGGCGAAGAACGGATCGTCACCGAGACGCGGGGACTCAATCTCGTGCTGGCCGTGGACATCTCGCGCTCGATGTTGGCGGAAGACGCGAAGCCGAGCCGCTTGGGGAGGGCGCTGCGGGAAGCGCGGCGCCTGGTGCAGGATCTCGATGGTGACCGCCTCGGTCTCGCCGCATTCGCGGGCACGAGCTACATCCTGTCACCGCTTTCCGTCGATGGGTCGGCTCTCACGCTGTATCTCGACGCGCTCGATCCCGACATCGCTTCGGAGGGCGGGACGTCTCTCGCGCCAGCGCTGGCGCAAGGCATCGAGCTGCTGCACGCCAGCCCCGAGATCGCCGATCGGGTCCTGGTCATCTTCACGGACGGCGAGGCCCACGATTCTCTCGAGCGATCGCTGCAGGAAGCCCGGCGCCTTGCGGGGCTCGGCATTCATCTGATTCTCGTGGCCGAAGGGGGACGGGAGCCCGCGAAGATTCCGGTGCGCGACGACCGGGGCACGCTCCTCGCCTGGCAGCAGGATGAATCGGGGAATCCGATCATGACCAGCCGGCGCGAGGACGTCCTCGGCGCGGTCGCTGATGCGGCGCAAGGAACGATCGTCGCGGCCGAGCTCCCGGACCAAGCGGGCGCGGTGCGCGATCTCGTGGCCTCGTACAAACGCGCGACGGCGACGGAGAGCCGCACCCAGCGCGGGCGGCCACGCGCGTGGATTCCCCTACTGCTCGCGGGCGTTGTGTTGACGATCCAGACCTTCACGCGCCGGACGGCCGCGTTGGTCGGGCTACTGCTCCTCATCGCGCCCGCGGCGCAGGCGCAACGGCCGCGGTCCGCGGCCGAGCGAGCTTGGGACCAGGGCGATGTCCGCGGCGCCGCGGCTGCTTACCTCGCGGAGCTCAAGGCACATCAGGACGATGACACGGCGTGGTACAACACCGGAACCGCAAGCCTCGCGGCCGGCGATCCCGCGCTCGCCCGGGCGAGCCTGGCGCGCGCCGCGGCCTCACTCGATCCCGAGCTGCGGTTCCGCGCGCTCTACAATCTCGGTCTCCTCGCGCTGCTCGAGGCGAAGGCCGACAGCGCCAATCGCGAGACGCATCTCGCCGATGCAGAGCGCGCGTATCGCGAGGCGCTGTTGCTTCAGCCCCACCACCTTCGCGCGAAGTGGAATCTGGAGCTGGTGAATCGGCTACGGGGCGGAGGTGGACAGAACAAGTCGAATCCGCCGCCACCGTCTCCGGGGAATGGAGGAGGTGGTGGCGCCGCCGGACAGCCACCCCCGCCCCCCCCGCCACCCCCGCCGCAGGCGGGAAACGCCGGTGGGATGAGCCAATCACAAGCCGACCAAGTGCTGCGGTCCATCGGACAGGAAGAGCTGCGGACGCGGCGTGACCGCACGGGTCGTACCCGCCGTGCTGCCGGAGCGGGAGTGAAAGACTGGTGAGCCCCGCGCTGTCGCTCGTCGCGGCCATCCTCGCCCTCCAAGGCGGCGCCGAGGTTACCGCCGGCGTGGATCGCACGCACCTCAGGGTCGGCGAGCAGCTGACGTTGACGGTGCGCGCGCGCACGCGCACGGCGGACCCCGTGGAGATCATGCTGCCGTCGCTGAACGGCTTCGCGATCGTGGGCTCGCGCGACATGACGGAGGTCGCGATCAGCGGGGGCACCAGCTCGATCCGCACGACCGTTCGCGAGCTCCAGTTGCGGGCCCAGCAGGCGGGGGCGCTGCTGATCGGTCCCGTGCGGGCACGTCAGGGAGTGAGCGTCGTTTCGACCGATCCGATCCTCGTGACCGTGGATAGTGCGGCGGACCGCATGGCGATCGCCTTGAGCCCGCTGGCGCGGTCGTTGCTCGAGAGCGCCCCTGCACCCGCCTCACGCCGCACCGATCGGGTGGCGCTGACGATGCTGGTGCCGAGCGATACGGTCTTCGCCGGACAACAGGTGGACGTGATCGCTGCCGCCTGGATCCCGCGCGAGCTCAAGGAACGGATGCGGCGGCAGCCGCTGCTCACGCTCGTCACCCCGGAAGGCGTGTGGGCGTATCCCGCCGCGACGTCGTCGGGCGTTGCGCTCTCGCGTCAGGTGAGCGGCCGGTGGATGGATTTGTTCATCACGCATCAGGTCGTGTTTCCACTCATACCCGGGCGACTGATCATTCCGCCCGCCTCGGTCGAGTACGCGCTCCCGGTCACGTTCTCGTTTTTCAGCCGGGAAGAGCGCTACGCGCTGCGCAGCGACTCGATTGCGATCACCGTCTTGCCGCTTCCGCCGGCCAATTCTGGGACCGCGGTGGTCGGACAGGGATTGCGTCTCGATCTCCACGTCGATCCCGCGACGACTCGTGTCGGCGAGCCCGTGGAGGCGTCGGTCACGATCGGCGGCGTGGGTAACGTGGCGTTGTGGCCTGAGCCGGTGTTGAAATGGCCGACGGGATTTCGCGTGTATCCCGCGCAAACAGAGGTGCGTGTCGCGACGGACGCCGGGCGCATCGCCGGTAGCAAGACGTTTCAGTTCCTCGCCGTGCCCGATTCGTCCGGAAACTTCGTCCTACCGGAAGTGCGCTATCCGTACTTCGATCCAACGGCAGGCCGCTATGAGGTGGGGACGACGGGACCGCGCGCGCTCGCGGTCGCACCTGGCGCCGAGCCGCGCGCAGCGCGCGTGCTGCCGCCGCTGCTCGCGCGCCAGGGAGAGCTCGAGGCTGATCGCCTGAGCCGGCGCGTCGGATGGGAGGGGTGGCTCGCCATCCTGCTCGCGCCTCCCCTGATCGCCTGGGTGGCGAGACGGCGCCGGCGTGGTGCGGCCGCGCCGGAACCGGCGCCGGCGGGGGGAGGTCCTGAGCTCACGCCACTGGGGCGTCTCGAGCGGGAGTTTCTCGCCGTGCTCGCGAGCCACGTGTCCGATCCGTTCGCCCGCGACGGCGACGGACTGGCCCAGGCGTTGCGGGCGGCGGGTGTGGACAGCGCTGTGGCGGACCATGTGAAGCGCTTGCGTGACCGGCTGCGTGCGGCGCGCTATGGGCCACGGGGCTTGGGTGATGCTGCCGAGCTCGCGGCGGAAATCGAGCAGGTGCTGCGCGTGCTGGGCGCGGAGGGGCACACCGCCTCCCGTCGCCGTCCAATCCTCACGTCGCTCGTGCTGCTCGCACTGGTAGGGGCGCAGCCTGCTGCGACCCTGCAATCCCAAACGCCGCCGCAGGCCCAGACCCCGAGCGCTGAGGCGCTGTTCGAAGCGGGTGCGTTGCGCGCCGCTGCCGATTCCTACGCGGCGCGCGCCGCCCGCGACCCACGCGATCCCGCCAACTGGTACAATCTCGGCGCCACGCTGTACCGGGCCGGCGCTGATGGCAAAGCGACGGCCGCCTGGACGCGGGCGGCACGCCTGGCGCCGCGTGATGCGGCCATCCGGCGGGCGTTGCGCCTGCTGCCTCCTCCCGATCCCGTGAGCGAACAGCTGTTGCGCGTGGGCGTGGGCACACCGGCCGAGTGGGCGATCATCGGTGCCGCCGGATGGGTGGTGCTGTGGCTCGCGATTGCGCTGGGGGTCCGGCGGCGTGTGGTGATCGTGCTGCTCGGCGCGGTCGTCGTCGGTTCAGCGATCCTGGGAGGAATCGAATGGCGGCGGCGCGATCGGCCACTGGTCGTGGTGATCGCGCAGACGGCGCCCGTACGGGCCGCGCCCTATGGGGGTGCGAGCGCGGCGGCCACGATTCCGGCGGGTGGTGCGCTGCTCGCCGGCCGCAGTTATGGTCCGTGGCGGGAAGTGCACCGCAAAGATGGAATCCACGGCTGGGTCCTGGGAGCGGAGATCGCCGGATTGTGAGTGTGCTCGCGCGCCCCCGCGTTCAGATTCTCGCGGGAAACGTGGCCGATCAGATCGCCGCCGGCGAAGTCGTCGAGCGGCCAGCGGCGGTCGTGAAAGAGCTCGTCGAGAACGCACTCGATGCCGGCGCGCACGCCGTACGCGTGGAGCTGGAGGACGGCGGCAAGACGCTGATTCGCGTGAGCGATGACGGCGCGGGCATGGACGCCGAAGACGCCCGCCTCGCGTTACTGCGCCACGCCACCAGTAAGATTCGCACAGTCACCGATCTCATCGGAGTCGCGACGTTCGGATTTCGCGGCGAGGCGCTCCCGGCGATTGCGTCCGTCTCCCGCTTCGAGCTCGAAACATCGGGCGACGGCGCCGAGGCAACGCGCCTGCGGGTGACCGGCGGCAAATCGGACGGTGTGGAAGACACGGTCCGCCAGCGCGGCACCACCGTCACCGTCCGCGGGCTGTTCTACAACACACCGGCCCGCCGGAAATTCCTGCGCGCCACGGCCACCGAGACGCGCGCGGCCGTGGAGGCACTCACGGTGCTCGCCCTCACGCGGCCCGACGTCGCGTTCTCTCTGACGAGTGATGGGCGTGCGTTGCTCGACTGTCCGCCGGCGGCACGCTTGATCGACCGCGTGCGCGCGCTGTGGGGGATCGAGCTCGCCGACACGCTGTTGGCGGTCACGCACCGCGCGGGCCCGCTCGAGGTCACGGGCCTCGTGCAGCGCCCCGCGCAGGCGCGTCCCGCGGGACGCAAGGGCTATGTATTCGTGCGCGGCCGTCCGATTCGCGATCCGTTCATCCTGCGGGCGGCCGAAGCCGGCTACCGGTCGACGATCGCTCCCGGCGACCGGCCGTCGCTGTTGTTGTTCCTCGAGCTTCCCAGCGACGCCGTGGACGTGAACGTCCACCCCGCGAAGCTCGAAGCGCGATTCCGCGACAAGTTTTTCGTCGAGAAGGTGGTAGAGGAGGCGGTACGGGAGGCGCTGGCGCCCCTTGCCGCCGCCGCTCCGCTGGGAAGTGGGCCTGGGGCCTGGGGGCTGGGGCCTGGGGAGAATTGGAGTGGGATGAGTGTGCCGCTCAGTCTCTTTCCCGCCACCGCCCTAGGCCCTAATCCCCAGGCCCAAGGCCCGCCTCTGCTTCAAGTCTTCGACACATACATCCTGTTTCAGACGGATAACGGCGTCGCGATCGTGGATCAGCACTCGGCGCACGAGCGCGTGTTGTACGAGGACGTGTTGCGCCAGCTCTCGGGCGATGGCGCCCCCGCCCAACGGCTGCTGCTTCCCCTCACTCTCGACTTCACGCCGGCAGAGCTCGATGCAATCGAAGCCCATCGCGAGCTGCTCGGCCGCATCGGGTTCGAGATTGAGCCGTTCTCCGGCCGGAGCATCGTGGTGCACACCGCCCCGAACCCACACCCCCGGTTCGAAGCGGCGCGCTGTCTCCAAGAGCTCGTCGCCGATCTCGCGGGCGGCCGCTTTGGCGGGTGGCAGAACCGGCTGGAACGGTTTGCCGCGACCTACGCATGTCGCGCGGCCATCAAGGCTGGGCAGACCCTCGATGCGGGCGAAATGCGCGAATTGGTTGTGCGACTGCTCACGGCGACGCTTCCCGCGCACGATGTCCACGGCCGTCCGAGCATGGTGCAGCTCCCAAAGGAAGAGCTTGAGCGTCGCTTCGGGCGCACCTGACGCCAGGCACCTGACACCTGTCATTGTAGGCCCCACGGGCGTTGGCAAGACGGCCACCGCCGTCGCGCTCGCCGCGCTCACGCCCATCACCGTGATTTCTGCGGACGCGCGACAAGTGTATCGCGGCCTCGATGTCGGCACCGCCAAACCCGATCCCGAGACGCTGGCGCGCGTGCCGCACCGCGGACTGGATCTGGTCGATCCCGGCGAGCGTTACAGCGCAGGACGGTTCGCACGCGATGCGGCGGGATGGATTGCCGATACGCGCGCGGCGCAGCGTCAGCCGATTGTCGTCGGGGGGACCGGGCTGTATATCCGCGCCCTGGCAGAGGGATTGTTTCGCGAGCCACCGTTCGATCCGGAGCGCCGCGAGCAGCTGCGCGCCTGGTCCGAGTCGCTGGAAGGAGGCGATCTCGCTCGCTGGGCAGGCCGGCTCGACCCGCGCTTTCCCGGCGGCGGGCGTCAGCGCGCGGCCCGGGCGGTCGAGGTCGCGTTGCTGACGGGGCACGCGCTCTCGTGGTGGCAGCAGGAAGCGCGCGCAAGCGGCACGATGCGCCCCTGGTACATTCACCTCACCGTGCCGCGCGAGGTGTTGCACCGCCGGCTCGCTGCGCGCGTGGAAGCGATGCTCACTGCCGGCTTCGTGGAGGAGGTCCAGCGCGTGCTCGCGGCGGGCGTCGCGCCCGATGCGCCGGGACTCGATGGGGTCGGTTACCGGGAGGTTGTGAGCATGTTGCGAGGCCAGCTGCCCGAGCCCGCGTTGCGCGATGCGATTCTGGTGTCGACGCGCCGCTACGCGAAACGCCAGGACACGTGGTTCCGAAACCAACTCAAAACGGGAAACGAGAAACGGGAAACGGGAAACGTGTGGACTCTGGACGCGACTGAACCGCCTGAAGCCCTTGCGCAACGGATCCTGGAGCGTTGGCGCGCTTTTCCGTTTCCCGTTTCCCGTGTCCCGTTTCCCGAATGAGAATTGGAATCACGTGTTATCCCACCTATGGTGGGTCGGGTGCCGTCGCGACCGAGCTTGGCCTCGAGCTCGCTCGACGCGGCCACGAGGTCCATTTCATTTCCTACGCCAGCCCGTTTCGCCTGCGGGGCTTTGCCGAGCGGGTCACGTTCCACGAAGTGACCCAGTTCGAGTATCCGCTCTTCGAGCAGTCATCCCCGTACGCACTGGCGCTCGCGGTCAAACAACACGAAGTCGCGAAACGCGAACAATTGGATCTGATGCACGTGCACTATGCGATCCCGCACGCCGCGACGGCGTGGCTCGCGAAGCAGATGCTCGAGCATGAGAACCTGTCCATGAAGATCGTCACGACGCTGCACGGCACGGACATCACGCTGGTTGGTCAGGATCCGTCGTACTACACGCTGACAAAGTTCTCCATCGAACAGTCCGACAAGGTCACCGCCGTGTCGGCCTACCTCCGCGACGAGACATATCGCGCGTTCGGTTGCGGCCACTGTGACGTGCGTGTCATTCCGAACTTCATCTCCACGGCCGACTATCATCCCCCCAGCGACGACGCGTTCCGCAAGCGGCTCGCGCCAAAGGGCCACCGCATCCTCGTGCATGTGTCGAACTTCCGACCGGTCAAACGCATCGGCGACGTCGTCAAAATCTTCGCCGGCGTGCGCAAGAAAATTCCGGCGACGCTAGTGCTGGTGGGCGACGGTCCAGAGCGCGATGCCGCCGAGCACGAGGTGGACGGCCTCGGTCTGCGGAAGGATGTGCGCTTTCTCGGCAAGGTGGAGAGCGTCGGTGACGTGCTGCGCGGGGCGGACCTGTTCCTGCTGCCCTCGGCCACCGAATCGTTCGGGCTCGCGGCGCTCGAGGCGATGGCCTGTGCGGTTCCCGTCATCGCGAGCGCCGCGGGCGGGATTCCCGAAGTGGTCGAGGATGGCAAGACCGGATTTCTGGCGCCGGCCGGTGACGTCGCGACGATGGCCGAGCGTGCGCTGCGCTTGCTCGAGGACTCCGCGGAGCACGAGCGGATGCAGCGCAACGCGGCCGCGCGAGCGCTCGAGTTCTCCGCCGATCGCGTGGTGCCGCGCTATGAAGCATTGTATGAAGAGGTTCTGGGATAGTGCTTCCCGTCCTGCGGCTGATTCGTGGTCCCAACCTCCTGATTGCTGCCGCGGGCGTCTTGGCCGGAGGATGGATCGCCCTCGGCCGCATCGGGTTTCCCAAGGAGTTGGTGTTCGCCGCACTCTCCGGAATGGCGCTCGGTGCCGTGGGCAACACCTGGAACGACATCCGTGACGTCGCGGCCGACCGGGTAAATCGGCCCGGAGCGCGGCCGCTCGCCGCGGGACTGATCCGGCGCGGAGTCGCCGATTTCATTGTCTTCGATGGCGCGTTGATCGGTCTCGTGTTCGCCGGTCTGGTCAGCGGCCGGCAGTTCCTTGCCGCCCTTGCCGCCCTTGCCGTCATGTTCCTCTACTCGCCGCTCCTCAAGCCTCGTCCGTTGATCGGGAACCTGGCGGTCGCCGTCGTCGCCGGATCGCCGCCGTTCTATGGGGCGCTCGCGGTCGGTCTCCCCGCGGCGGGCCTCGTCCCGTGGACCTTGGCGGCGTGGCTGCATTTCGTCCGGGAAGTCGTCAAAGACGTGGAGGACGAGCCCGGTGACCGAACGATCGGGCGTCGCACGTTACCGATCGCCGTGGGCCGGCGGCCGGCACTCGTGATTGCGGCGGGTGCCGGGCTGTTGTTCGTGCCGGCGAGCCTGCTGTTGCCGCGCAGCGCCGGCTACGGTGGCGCGTACTTCGTGATCGCGCTGCTCGCGCAAATGGCGATGCTGCTCGCGGCGACGTGGTTGCTGCTCGGCAAGGTGGACCGGGTGAGTGCGCTGCTCAAGAGCGCCATGGTGATTGGGCTGATCGCGCTCGTCGCGGGAAAGGTCGCATGAACCTCTGGCAAGGAATCCTGCTCGGTCTCGTCCAAGGCTTGACCGAGTTCCTCCCCGTTTCGAGTGACGGACATCTCGCCGTCATCGGACACGTCGCCGGCGTGCGCACGCCGGGGGTGTTCGTCGAAGTCGCGCTGCATGTGGCGACGCTCGGGTCCATTCTCGTCGTCTATGGCCGTCGTTTCTGGCAATTGGCCCTCGGGGTCCTGGGCCGCCAGCCCGACGATTTGCGCTACGCGGGTCTGTTGCTGATCGGCATGATCCCAGCCGGCATCGTCGGCTTGCTGTTCGAGGATCTCATCGGTCGCGCGTTCAATTCGCTGTGGGCAGCAGGAGTCGGGTTCCTGGTCACCGCCGCGGCGCTCTGGTCCACGAGGGCCAGCGGCGCCGCGCCGGATGCCGCGGTCCGTCCAACGCCTGGCGGCGCGTTGATCATCGGGTTGGCGCAGGCGCTCGCGCCGCTCCCCGGGGTGTCGCGCTCCGGGATGACGATCGCGTCCGGGCTCTGGGTCGGCCTTGGCGCGGTGGCCGCGGCGGATTTCAGCTTCTTGATGGCGATTCCGCTCATCGCGGGAGCCGGACTCATCGAGGCGCGGCACGCGTCTGCCGACATCGCCGTGGTGGGCGCCGTGCCGCTCATCGTCGGATGTCTCGTCGCGTTTCTCGCGGGCGTCTTCGCGATTCGCTTTCTCGTCGCCATGCTGAGGCGCGGGCGCTTCCACGTCTTCGCGCCCTATTGCGTGGCGATCGGGCTCTTCACGCTGGCCTACGCCCTGTGGCACGGCTAGAAATCGACGGGATTCCCGCGGCTGTCCTGGCGCGCCGCTGGGGTGTGCCGCAATGCGGCGTCTTTCGCAGTCTCTCTTCCAGCCTCGACGCGATTCACGACCTCGGCGCGCAGCAAGCGCCCGCCGGGACGGTCGTCCTCGCCGAGGAGCAAACCGCGGGGCGGGGACGCGACGGCCGTACCTGGCGGTCCCCGCCTGGGGGCGTGTGGCTCGGGACGCTGTTGCGGCCACCGGTGCCGGCGCCCGGCGTGTTGTCCCTGCGAGTCGGACTCGTCGTGGCTGACGTCGTTGAGGCGGTGCTCGGCGTCCGGCCCACGGCGCTGTCCGGTCCGCGTGCCGGACTCAAGTGGCCCAACGACGTACTCGTGGACGACCGTAAGGTCGCGGGGGTTTTGTGCGAGAGTCGCTGGCAGGGCGACGCGTTGCAGTGGCTGGGCGTGGGGATCGGCATCAACGTGGCGAACGACGTCCCTCCGGAGCTGGCCGATCGCGCCGTCTCATTGCGCGCGCTCCGGCCGAGCGTGCGGCGGATCGACGTGCTGGACCAGCTCATCCCGGCGCTGCTGCGGCTCGCGGCGCACGGCG
Organism: Gemmatimonadales bacterium; assembly: GCA_036002655.1. Taxonomy (GTDB): domain Bacteria; phylum Gemmatimonadota; class Gemmatimonadetes; order Gemmatimonadales; family GWC2-71-9; genus 20CM-2-65-7. Next base: position 44,276 of record DASYTD010000139.1, on the reverse strand, counting down.
CGCAGCTCACGGAGTTCGAGTGCATGGCGTTCGCGCGGCGCGATTGGCTGCGGGGGCGCCAGATCCGCGCGCCGCTCGCGGGCCGCGCCGCCGGGATTTGTCCGGACGGCGCGCTCCTCGTGGACACGGGCGCCGGCACCACGATGGTGCGCGACGGCCACGTCGAGCTATCTTAGCCGCCCCATGCTCCTCGCCTTCGACATCGGCAACACCGAGACGACCGTCGGGCTGTTTGCGGGTGAGCGCCTCGAGGCGCACTGGCGCCTGCATTCGACGCCGCACCGCACGCCCGACGAATGGGCCTCCGCGTTTACGGCGCAGCTGACGCAGGCGGGACATTCGACCGAGGAAATCCGCGCCGCGATCGTGGCGTCCGTCGCGCCGCAGATAACGGCGAGCTTGTGCGACGGCATCGTGGCGGCGACCACGCGGGAGCCGGTGCGCGTGGACGCTCGCTCCAAACTCCCCATCGTCCTGGATGTCGATGAGCCGCTGACGGTCGGCGCCGACCGCATCGTCAACACGTTGGCTGCAGTGCAGCTCTTCAACAAGGACACGATCGTCGTGGACTTCGGCACGGCGACGACGTTCGACTGCATTACTGTGGATGGCCGTGGAGGTGGTCGCTTTATCGGCGGCGTGATCATGCCCGGTATCCGCACCGCATCGGACGAATTGGTGCGCAAGACGGCGAAGCTGCCGGCAACGGAGCTGCTGCCGCCCACGCACGCGATTGGACGGCGCACGGAAGACTGCATCCGTGTCGGCGTGCTGTGGGGCACCGCCGACGCCGTAGACGGGCTGGTGCGCCGCATCCAAGCGGAGTGGCCGTCCCAGACTCAGCCGATGGTCGTGGCAACGGGCGGCCTGGTTGGTCTCGTCGCTCCGCTGTGTAAAGAGATCGAGTCGGTCCACGCTGACCTCACCCTGATCGGCCTCCGAATAGCGGCGGCGGCGCTCGGTCTGAAATGGTAAGCGACGCTCGCACGCTCAACGCGTGGCGGCGCTGGGGCTACCGCCTGCTGCCCGGTGACCTCTACTCCTACATCCTCCACCTGCGTCCCGCCGAGTGGCCGATCATGGCGGGGCACACGCTACTTGGGTATGTGCTTGCGGTCGGGGTGCAGGGAGCAGGGAGCGGGGAGCAGTTGGGCACCGCGCTCAGAGCTCTCGTGATCTGGGTGGTCTTCTTGAACGGCGGGACGCTGGCGATCAACAGTGTCTTCGACCGCGATGAAGGCGACATCGGTTATCTCAACACCCCGCCGCCGCTGCCCCGGTATCTGCTCCACTTCAGCGTGGCACTGCTTGTTGCCGGTCAGCTGCTGGCCCTCTCGCTGCCCGCCGGGTTTCAGATTGCGTACGCGATCTGTTTTGTGCTGTCGATCCTCTATTCGGTCCCGCCGTTTCGCTTCAAGGCGGTCGCCGGTGTGGACTGGGTCATCAACATGTGGGGGTTCGGTACGCTGACGCCTTATGCTGCCTGGGCCGCGACGGGCCGGCCGCTCGATACCGGCCACGCTCTGGTGCTGCTTGCGTTCTGTCCGCTGTTCGCTGGGCTCTATCCCCTCACGCAGCTGTATCAGTTCGATGAGGACCGGCGTCGCGGCGACCGCACGCTGGCGCTGATTTTGGGGATGCGGGTGAGCTTGGTGGTCGCGCTGCTGTCCACGCTGCTGGCGTTTGCCCTGTTCGCCTGGGCGGTAGCGACCGTGGGAGTTGAGGGGAAGGGCTTCGCGCTGCTGCTTCCGCTGGCGCTGTGGTTGGCTGTGCTCGTGCCGTGGCTATTGGGTTATGCGAGCTGGAGTTCCAAGCAGCACCAGCGCGGCATGTACCGTGCGCTAGCCGCGTGGGCGGTAACCGATCTCACGGTGCTGTTTGTGTTTGCCACGTAATGTGTGGCGTTTAGATTAGCTGAACGGCCCTTTCCCGGAGCAGTCCGAAATGACGGCAGGCACAGCGCCCTCCCCCGCGACGGTCGATCGGTCGGACTTCCGGCACATTCTTATCAGCGGCACCAAGACGGGCCTCGCGACGGCCGCGGGCGTCGTCGTCTTTCTCGTTGTGTCGCGCCTGCTGCCGCCGGGAATTGTCCGGTCGCTGTTGCAGACGATCGTCGTGCTCGGCACGGCCGCCGCGGCGACGCTGCTCCCTGGCGCGTGGGCGACGGCGCGGACGACGCAGGGCATCGCCGGGGCCGCCGCCATCGGATTGTGGGGCACGATCGTGTTCATGGCGATCGACATCATCTTGCTGCGACCTTTCCACGCCTATCCGTGGGCCTGGGATGCCGTCGGCGGCGGCAGCACGTGGTGGTATCTGCCCATCTGGTGGATGCTCGGCACGTTCGTCGCCTGGTTGGGTGCGCTCGTGACCGCGGCGCGCGCGGCGCGCGGCGGCGATCCCTCGATCCGGGCGCTGGCACTACCCATGCTGTTGGGCGGCGTCGGTTTTGCGGTCGGACTGGGAATAAGCGGCGTGATGTTGGCCCCCGTCGCCGCAGGCGCCGGCTTTGTGGTAACCCTCATCGTGTTCGCCGTCGCCGCGATCGCCCGCAAGGGATAACGAACCGTGCCGCGGTGGATGGCGCATCTGCTCATCGTCCTGGGTTGGCTCCTCACCCCCGGATGGGCCTGGGTGGCGTCACACGTCGGCCTCTGGCTCGGCGCGCTGGTGGCGCTGCGGTTTGAAAATCCCTTCTTGATGCTCGCCATCGCCGGTGCCGGTGCGCTGCTATTCGGCTTTGCGGTTCTCTGGATGTGGGTTCGCTTCATGCGACATCTGCCGCATCTGCTCTCTCATCACATGGCGCCTCGCGCCTCCGAGGAGCACGCCGCGATTGCGGCCGCGGATTGACTACGCACTTCTCGTTGTAGCACTCGCAGCGCCCTCGCTCGAGGCGCAGGGACGTGATGTTGATCTGCTGTACGGCCGCTGGTACCGCGGCAATCAGACGACCACCTACGAGCTGCGAACCACGACGCCACTGGGCGGCGGGATCTTCGGACACGGTCTCACCGGCCACATGCTCATCCATGACAGCCTCGGGCGGCGGCGCGCGTTCTATGGAGCCGGCTGGGAATTGCAGGCGTTGCGGCATCGCCAAACGTTCGGACCCTACGCGGTTGCCGGCGTTGCCCTCGGTCTCGCGACTGACACTTCCAAGCAATCTCTCGCGGCGTTGTGGAAGCTCGGCGGTGGCATCGAATGGCGGCCGATCTCATGGGTCGCGCTGGGAATGGAAGCGGTCTATCGCCTGCAGGACATCGGCCCGCGCGGCTTCTGGCGAAGATCGCCGGACCGGCGGGATGGGGTGGGCGTCGCCTTTGCGGTCTCGCTCGGTATCGGAAAGCGGGCATGGCGGGGCGGAGCAGGCGCTCGGGCTTCTCGCCCCCCTCCCGAGCCACCCAGCACCATCAGCGGCAACGCGGCGGAGATCGTCCGCTCTGCGCTCGAGGTGCTCGGCACTCCCTACGTCTGGGGCGGCACCGCCGCCAATGGATTCGATTGTTCGGGGCTCGTGCAGTGGGCCTACAGCAAACACGGCATCCGGCTGCCGAGGATGAGCCGCGATCAGGCGAGCTCGGGAAGCGAAGTCACTCCCCTCGTCGAGGCGCTGCATCCCGGTGACATTCTCCTCTTCGCGGCGCAGGCCGGCGGCGGTATCACGCACGTCGGGATGTATGTCGGCGAGCAGACCTTCATTCATAGCTCGAGCACGGGCGTGAAATTGTCGCGCTTGGAGCAGCAGGACTCCGATGGAGCGTGGTGGGTGGCGCGCTGGGTCGGTGTCCGGCGGATCGTGCAGTGAGATTCGCTCTCCTCACGTCGCTCCTGGTGGTCGCGTGTGCGACGTCGCGCCTTCCCGCAAGTCTGCGCGGTTATGATGTGCTGGTAGAGGGCAAGGACGAGCAGAGCCGCGAACTGGCGCGGGCGATGCGCGGGTACGGCTTTCGAGTACGCGAGAAGGTGCGCGGCGGGAGCCGGCCGACAGCCGCCCTCATCTATTTCACCTTCAGCGATCCTGGCCCGGGAGAGCCGTCCTGGTTACATGTTCGGTTGGCCGACACCCGGTCGGGCGTCATTGTCGGCGCCGCGACTGTCCCGCTCGACTCGCAAGTCACCTCGCCACGTTCCCGTGCCAACGCTGCGGTCCTGGCCCTCGTAGCCCCTTAGTCTCGTAGCCCCTTAGCCTCTCGTTTTTTCCGCCCCTTGACCTGCCGCTGCACGCAGGCGAGATTCCCTCCGTAGTCTTAGCACTCACCTGCTGCGAGTGCTAACAGCTAATCAATTCAAAGAGTTACGGAGGCTACTGCATCATGGCAACGGCAACCAAAGCGAAGTACAAGGTCTATCCGTTGGCCGATCGCGTCGCGATCCGCCCCATGGAAGAGACCGAGACGATGAAGGGCGGGCTGTACATCCCCGACACCGCCAAAGAGAAGCCGATCCAGGGCGAGATCATCGCCGTGGGACCCGGCCGGCGGGAGAAGGGGGAGCAGGTCCCGATGGAGCTGAAAGTTGGGGACCGCGTCATCTACGGGAAGTACAGCGGCACGCAGGTCGAGTTGGACAACGAAGAGATCATCCTGATCAAGGAATCCGACGTCATCGCGAAGCTCGCGTAAGCAGCCCAAGGAGGAAGGACAGACATGGCAGCCAAGTATCTGGAGTTCAGCACCGAAGCGCGGGCCAAGCTGAAGGCAGGTGTCGATAAGCTGGCCGACGCGGTGAAGGTGACACTCGGCCCCAAGGGTCGGAATGTCGTCATCGACAAGAAGTTCGGCAGCCCGACCGTCACCAAGGACGGCGTGACTGTCGCGAAGGAAGTCGAGCTCGACGACGAGATCGAGAACATGGGCGCGCAGATGGTGAAGGAAGTCGCGACCAAGACCTCCGACCTCGCCGGCGACGGCACCACGACGGCAACGGTACTCGCGCAGGCGATCTACCGGGAAGGGTTGAAGTCGGTCACGGCCGGCGCGAATCCGATGGCGCTGAAGCGCGGCATCGAGAACGCCGTCGAGACCGTCGTCGCCGAGCTGAAGAAGATTTCGGTGCCGACCTCGGGACGGAAGGACATCAAGCAGGTCGCCACAATTTCCGCCAACGGCGACGCAGAAATCGGTGACAAGATCGCCGATGCGATGGATAAGGTCGGTAAGGACGGCGTGATCACGGTCGAGGAGGCCAAGAGTCTCGAGACCACGCTGGAGACGGTGGACGGGATGCAGTTCGACCGTGGCTACCTCTCGCCCTACTTCATCACCGATCCCGAGAAGATGGAGTGCACGATCGAGGATGCCTACATCCTCATCTACGACAAGAAGGTCTCGACGATGAAAGACCTCCTGCCCGTGCTCGAGAAGGTGGCACAGTCAGGCCGGCCGTTGTTGATCGTCGCCGAGGACGTCGAAGGGGAGGCGCTGGCGACGCTCGTCGTCAACAAGCTCCGTGGCACGCTGAAGGTCTGCGCCGTCAAGGCGCCTGGCTTCGGTGACCGTCGCAAGGAGATGCTGCGCGACATCGCCATTCTCACCGGTGGCCAGGTCATTTCGGAAGAGCTCGGACTCAAGCTCGAGAACACGACGCTCAACGATCTCGGCCGCGCCAAGCGCGTCATCGTGGATAAGGACAACACAACGCTCGTAGATGGCAAGGGCAAGGACGACCAGATCGAGGGCCGCAAGGCGGAGATCAAGGCCCAGATCGAGAAATCCACGTCCGATTACGACAAGGAAAAGCTCCAGGAGCGGCTGGCGAAGCTCGCCGGTGGCGTGGCCGTGCTGAACGTGGGCGCAGCCACCGAGACCGAGATGAAGGAGAAGAAGGCCCGTGTCGAGGACGCGCTGCACGCGACCCGCGCGGCGGTCGAGGAGGGCATCGTGCCGGGCGGCGGTGTATCGCTCCTGTGGTGTCAGAAGTCGCTGGACAAGACCAAGGGTCACGATGACGATGAGAAGACCGGCATCGAGATCGTGCGCCGGGCCCTCGAGGAGCCGATCCGCATCATCGCCCAGAACGCGGGCGCGGAAGGCGCCATCGTCGTCGGCAAGGTGAAGGAGTCGAAGGACAAGAACTTCGGCTACAACGCCCAAACCGATAAGTTCGAGGACCTCGTGGCGTCGGGCGTCATCGACCCCACGAAGGTCACCCGTACGGCGCTGCAGAACGCCGCGTCGATTGCGGGTCTGCTCCTGACGACCGAGTGCGTCGTGGTGGAGAAGAAGGAGAAGGAGAAGACTCCCCAGATGCCCGGTGGCGGCATGGGCGGGATGTACTAATTATCAAGACGCCTAGACGCTCAGACGCCTAGGCCGACGGGTCGTGGCTGGACAACGCCCTGGGGATCTCCCCAGGGCGTTGCGTTTTGCGAAAGTGACCTTACGCACTGGGGCGAGCGCTATTTTGGGGTCCCCATGAGCGCTCCCACCACAGGACAGCCGGAGCGGGCTGCTCTCTCTCGAGAGCTGGCCGATTTCCTCATCGAGCTCTCCATCGCTCTCCACAAGCACGCGATGTATCCGGAGGGTCACCCGTCGCTTGCCCCCAGCGCCGCGGGCGTCACCCGCCGCGCCGAGCATCTGTTCGAAGAGCGAACCACGCTGGCACTCGGTGTGGCGCGCCAGCAGCTCGTGATCGAAGGCGTCGCCACGGATGTGAAGAATCCGGTGCTGGCGGAGCTCGCGGGCCGCTTACACCGGCATCACCTGGGAGCCGTGACCTTCCATCGTGGGCTGCGAGCGCCGGAGGTGGCGGACGTGCTCCGCACGCTCGCCGTCGAAGCGGAGCGCACCGGACAGCCCATAGGTCTGGGACCTCCCGAACAGCTCCGCGCCTGGGATCACATCCGGCTGCATCCGGTCACCTACGAACGTCTCGAGCTGGTGCAGAAGGATGACCAGGCGCCGGTGGATGACAAGGGCGCGAAGCAGCGGGGACTGCGGAGCGCGCAGCTCTGGGTCGGTCTGGCGCGAGCAGCGCTGACGGCGGAAGCGCTGGCGGGCGACGACGCACCGCCGCCTCCCACCGAACCCTCCATGATCGCAAAGGCGATCGACGAGCATCCGGGCGGTGCGGCCTACGACCAGGTGATCGTCGGCTACTTGCTGCAAATCGCGGATGAGCTGAAGCACACCGGTGGAGCGGAGGCCGCCGCACTGCGGCGGCGCACGTCCAAACTGCTGGGTGCGCTGCAGCCGGGCACGCTGCGCCGGCTGATCGAAATGGGCGGCGACAGCGCCCAACGTACCAAGTTCGCCATTGACGCGACGCATGGTCTCGCGGTGGATGCCGTGCTCGACGTCGTGCGCGCGATGGCGGACGCCTCACATAAAACCGTCTCCGATCCGCTCGTGCGCATGCTGTCGAAGCTCGCGCAACATGCGGAACAGGGCACCGCCGAGGTGCGGCCTCAAGCGGACGAAGCGCTGCGCGAGCAGGTACGCGATCTCCTGCAGGGCTGGACGCTCGACGATCCAAATCCGGATGCCTATGGACACGCGCTCCACCGGATGGCGGCGGCATCCCCGGCTGCGCAGCAGCGCAGCGAGACGATCCAAACGGCGGAGCCGTTGCGCATTCTCCAAACTGCGATCGAAGCGGGGGTGCTCGGATTCGGAGCCTGGCGAGCCGTCGAACGTCTGGTCGCCGAGGGCGGCGTCGGACGGCTGGTGGAAGCGCTGGAGGCGTCGCCCACTGGCGCCGTCGTGCCGGTGTGGGATCGGGTCACGGCGCCGGACGTCGTCCGGCAGCTCGCCGGCACCGAGCCGCCCGACTTCGCGACGCTTGATCGGGTGCTGCCCCGCCTGGCCGTCGCCGCCTTCGAGCCGCTCCTCGATGTGCTTGGCGCGTCCGAATCCCGAACGACGCGCCGTGGGCTGCTCGATCGGCTGACGCGCGCGCCGCGCGAGCTCGGCCCCGTCATCGCCGCGCGGCTCTCCGGTGCGATCCCCTGGTATGTCGCGCGCAATCTGCTGCTGATCCTCGATGGCCTGCCGAGTCTTCCCGATGGATTCTCGACGGCTGCGTTCATCTACCATGACGACGCCCGGGTGCGCCGGGAGGCATTGAAGCTCGCGCTCAGGATCCCTGCCGAGCGCGAGGTCGCGCTCCTCGGCGCCCTGCGAGATCCCGACCCTCGGATAGTGCGGCTCGCGTTAACCGCCGCATTGGAGCACTGTCCGCCCGCCGCGCTTCAGTTCGTCACGCAGGTAGCCCACGATCCGGCGATCCCATCGGAGCTGCGAGTACTCGCCATCAAGGTCCTCGGCCGCGCGGGCAATGCGGCGGCGCTGACCGCGTTGCTCCAGCTGGTGGACGGGGGCACGAACTGGTTGGGACGCCCTAGGCTCGCGTCGCGATCGCTCGAAGTGCTCGCCGCGTTGATGGCGCTGTCGGCCGGATGGCGCAACGACGGCCGGGTGGCCGCCCTGCTGGCGCTGGCCCGGAGCTCCAACGACCCCGACGTGCGCAACGCCGTCATCGCGAGCCCGCGAGTCACCGCGGCGATTCCCAACCGATGAGCGGCGACCCGGGACGGTTCCTCAACGGGTTCGCGCAGGCGCTTGCGGCGATGGCGCTGTACCGCGACAGCCACCCCGCGCGCGAGCGCGCCGTGGACCTGGCGTACCAGCAGCTGCACGATCTCCAGGCCGATACCCCACGCCCGCTCTTCACATTCCTGGGCGACGAAGTCGTGTTCGGCCGCACGCCGCTCCGCGAGCTCAAGGCGTGGGATTGGGGCAAGCGGTTGGCGCAGGCCGGCATCCAGCGGTTGGAGTTCGAGGATGTCGTGGGCCGTGAGGACTTCGAAGGCTTCCTCGAAGAAGTGCTCGCCCGCCTCACGCTCTCCGCGATCAGCACGGAGGCCCGCCAGATGCGGCGCAGCAGCATCCGCTTCGGAGCGGTGGGCTTGAAGGGCGAGACTGAGATGGCGCCCGAGCCGCTGCCGACGGCCACGATCAGCTTCTCGCTGGGCGAAGAGGTGGACACGCTGCGGTGGCTGCAGGGGGAAGTGCAGACGAGGGGCGCGGTGCCGCTCGCGGAAGCCGAGGCCGTCGTGCGCTCGCTCGCCGTCGCGATGCACGGCGGCCGCCAGATCATGTTACCGCTGCTGCATCTCAAGGAGTTCGATCAGTACACCACGACGCATTCGATGAACGTGGCCGTGCTGTCGATGGCGCTGGCGGAATTCATCGGCCTATCCGCGACGGACGTGCGTGGTTTCGGGATCGCCGGGCTGCTGCACGACATCGGCAAAATCAAAATCCCACTCGAGGTCCTCACCAAGCCCGGCAAACTGACCGATGCAGAGCGGGCGCTGATGAACGCGCACCCAGCCGCGGGGGCGCGCCTGCTGCTCGACGTCGAGGAGGACCTCGATCTCGCCGTCGTCGTGGCCTACGAGCACCATATCATGATCAACGGGGGAGGGTATCCGGTCCTCCATTACCCGCGTGACTGCCATCAGGCCAGCAAGCTGGTGCACGTCTGCGACGTGTACGATGCGTTGCGCACGCGGCGTCCGTATCGCGAAGCGTGGTCTTTCGAGAAGACGCTCGGCTACCTGGAGGAACGCAGCGGGCTCGAGTTCGATCCGCAGCTGTGCTCCGCCTTCACGCGCATGATGCGGCAGTGGGAGCCGCAGGTCGCCGTCGTCTCGGACGAGCGCGCCCCGGTAGCGGCAGCGCCTCCGCTCGAGGCCCCCGCTGCAAAACCGGAACAGGGTGGGGTATGATTTGCCTCACCCCCTGACCCCCTCTCCACCACGTGGAGAGGGGAACGTGGTGAAAGATCTTTTTCGGAGCGATGGAATGCTGCGTTGGACGATCATCTTGGGAAGCGTTGTATTCGCGGCGCAGCTACCGGTGCGGCTGACGGGGAACTGGCAGGCGCGCTCGGGTGACGAAATCCGCCACATCATGGTGCGCAGCGATAGCTCCGCGCAGTTCGGCGAGGAAGTCGCCCGCTGGCGCGTCGTTGCGGACAGTCTCTGGATTACGCTGGGTGACGGCGTCTGGCAGGTCTACGCGATGAAGCTCGCCGGCGACAAACTCACGATCAGTGGCGGCGATCTGGAAAAGCCGGTCACGCTGCGGCGGGTTGGCCCTCCCAACGTCCGGTCCGATACACTCGCCATCCCCGAACCGCCCCCCGCAAACCAGCGCGCTTGGTAAAACGCACACCGTCATTTCAATTCCGATACCCCAGCTAGCCTCCAGCCTACGTCTTTCCGCTCGAAGCGCATCGCGAAGCGCCGCCGGTCCAGGCGGGGCGCGCCGCCGCGTGCCGGGACGTACTGAAACATCGCGCGCACGTTCCCCATGGCGGTCGCGCCCTGCAGCTTGAAGTCCTCGATCGTGAACTTTGCGGTGATCTGATTCCAGTCGCGGAAGAACGCCTCCCAGCCGCGCCGCTCCTCGTCGGTCAGACCCGGGTACAGCACCCGCAGATTGGCGATGCGCTGGCTTGCGAGGGCTCGCCCCAAGTCGTCGAGTAAGACGGTGACCGCGTCGCGCGCCTCCGGCGGCTGCGGGCTGGGCGGGGCCATGCCGACATCGATGCCGATCTGCTCGGCACTCTGCGCGGCGACTTTGGCGAGCGTGAAATCCTGCTCGCGGAGCAGCGATTCGGCGCGCGCCAGGAAAATCGCCGCATTGGCGGCCGCCGGTCCCGTGGGAATGGCCTGCACGACCGGCGTCACGCGCTGCACCATGCGCTGCGCTTCTCGATCCATCGCCCTCGCCTCATCGCGCGCCCGGCCATACTGCTGCACCGCCTCGAAGTAGCCGCGCAGCGCGCGCGACTGGTCGCCGGCTTGCAGCGCTTGCTCGGACGCCTGGAACATCGTCTCCGCGAGGATCATCGCGGGAACGCTGTTCTTGAGTGCTCCGGCCGCGACGGCGCGGTCGCGCGCCGCAAGGGCCGAATCGCGCCGCGTGCTGACCGCCAAGGAAACCGGCACTGCATCGGGAAGAGACGGCGGCGCGGCGAGGCCGCTGGGCGCCGCGGCCGGAGGATTCGCACGCAGCTCACTCGATTCGTCGGCGATGGGCTGGCCCGGCGCGTAGAGCAGCAGCACGACGACCGCGGCGAGCGCGCCCAGCACCGCGAGCCGCGCACGCATCGACGCATGAGTGATCAGCTTCAGCACGGGCCTGGGCAGCGGCGTCCAGCGGCCCAGCGGCTGCGTGGCCTCGTCGTCCGCGCCTGACAAGGCCGAGCGGATCTGCTGCAGCGTGGACATCATCTGGCCCGCGGACTCGTAGCGCTCGTGCGGCACCTTGTTCATCGCCTTGGCCACGACGCGCTCGAGCGCCGCGGGAATGGACGGGGCCACCGTGCGCAGCGCGCGCGGTTCAGTTGTCAGCACCTGATACAGCACGCCGTGGACCGACTCGGCCTCGAACGGCCGCTGGTAGGACAGCAGCTCGTAGAGCATGCAGCCGACGGAGAAGACGTCTGTCGCCGCCGTGATCGCGCCGTTGGTGATTTGCTCGGGCGCCATGTACGTCGGCGTGCCCACGATCGCGCCGGAGCCGGTCGCGTCCGCCTTCTGGAGGCGCGCAATGCCGAAGTCCATGATCTTGACGCGGCCGTCCGGCATCACGCGCACGTTCGACGGCTTGACGTCGCGATGAATCACGCCACGCTGATGGGCGAAGTGCAAGCCGGCCAGGACTTCGATCGTGATGTCGAGCTTGCGCTCGAGCGCGAGCGGATCGCGCAGCGCGATCATGTCGGCGAGATCGCGACCCTCGACTAGCTCCATGGCGATATAGAGCTGTCCTTCGGCCTCGCCGAGGTCGTAGACGGTGACGATGTTGGCGTGTTGGATGGCGCCGGCGGCGCGCGCCTCGCGCAGGAACCGCTCCTGCATGTCCTGCGTCTTGCGGAAGCTGCTGCTCAACAACTTCAGCGCCACGTAGCGCCGCAGCACCGTGTCGTACGACTTCCACACGATGCCCATCGCACCTTCACCGAGCAGCTGATGCAGCTCGTATTTTCCGAGCCTGCGGTAGCGCTGCTGTCCTTCGCTCACTGCGTCAGCCAGTCGAAGGCGCGGCCAAGGTATGAGCGCATCGAATCGCTCACCTGGACGTGGCGGCGGGGCAACACGCGTTCCACCGTCGTGAGAAACTTCTGCTGCGTCATCCGCTCGGATGCGGAGCCTCCCCAGGCGAAGGGCGCGATGTACTTGGGTGCGCGCACATCATCGAAGACGCTGGCGCCGGCGCCGATGACGGACCCGGCAGTGAACAACGTGCCGATCGCCGTCTTGGCGTGATCGCCGAATAGACTACCCAAGAACTGGTGTCCGGTTTCCAGCCTCGTGCCCGCCACTTCCAGCCGCACGGGACCATAGGTGCTCTTGAGGTTGGAGGTCGTCGTGCCGGCGCCAAGATTGACCCAGCGGCCCAGCACCGAATGCCCCAGGAAGCCCAGATGGCTCTTGTTGGCGTAACCCAGCATGGCCGTCATGGAGATCTCTCCATGGACGACGCACCACGGCCCAATCGCGGAAGTCCGGACCGCCCCTCCCATGACGCGCGTATTGGCGCCAACCCAAAGCGGGCCCTCGAGCCTGGTTCCGGACCGGACCTCGACGCCGCTTTCCAGCACGACTGGACCGTTCCTGGTGTCGAAGACCACTCCGGGCTCGATGGCCCCCTCGCGCAACGAGATCCACGCCGGATCGCCGAGGACGATGGTGCCTTTGGGCACGGCGTCGGAGTCACCGAGCAGCTTGAGGACGTCGTCACGCAACAGCTGCTCCAGGGCGCTGACCAGATCGTAGACGCCGCGGAGCACGACGCCTTCCACCTTCATCGATTGCGCGTTCGAAACCGGGCCCGTCCACGTACTTCCCGCGGGGACCGCCCAGCCCACTGTGATCCCGTCGTGCACGAGGCGCGCGGGTGCATCGGGGAGGGGACCGGCGAGGCCGCGTGGCGCGAAGGTGGAGGAGCCGATGACGGCGGGACCAGCCACGGGCCGCCGAGCCTCGACGCTCGGCACGCCCGGCTCGGGAAAACCGGCGAGATGCGGGAGCGCGAAAATGGCGGTTGCTTCGGTGCCGACGAACGTTTCCCAACGCTCGCGCACCAGGTGAGCACCGGCGCGCAATTCGGAGAGTGGCCGGATACCGGCAAAGGGTATCCAGGCGGGTCCCGGCTCGGGATCGAGGAGATAGAGCGCGAGCGTCACAAGTTCTGCACCAGCGCTTTCAGTTTGTCCGCCTGTCCCGTCGGCATGACGAGCGTGTGCCCGTTGGCGCGCACGACGACCATGTCTTCTACTCCCGCGACTGCGATATGCTCACTCTCCGACCAGATCACCGAGTCTCGCACGTCCTCCCCGAGCGTGACATTGCCGACGGTGACGTTGCCGCTCGCATCGCGTCTGCGGATCCGGAGCAGCGCGTCCCACGAGCCGATGTCATCCCATGGGAAGTTGCCCGTCACGACCGCCAGGCGGGTCGTCCGCTCGAGCACCGCCACGTCCACGGCGACAGGCGTTACCGCGGCAAAGAAGCGCGGCGCATCACCGGCATTGAGCGCGGGCCACCCGGCCGCGAGCTCTTCCGCATAGGCGCCCGCCTCGCCGAGAAAGCGAGCGGCGCCCCACGCGAACAGACCGCTATTCCACAGCGCTCCGCGCCGGCGCAGGAGTGCCGCCCGCGCGGGGCTCGGCTTTTCAATGAACCGTTTGACCTGCCGCGCACTGCCCGCGGGGTCGCCGGGGATGATGTAGCCGTATCCCGCCTCATTCCGCGTCGGTTTGACGCCGACCGTCACCAGCACATCCAGCTCGGCCGCGACGCCCAGCGCATGCGTCGCGGCGGCGTGGAACGCGGTGTCATCGCCCACCGCCCAATCCGCGTGCAGCGACAGCATCTGTCCGCCGGGATCGTGCTTGGCGATCCACTGCGCGGCCCACGCGAGCGCCGGCGCCGTGGATGCGGCGCGCGGCTCGGCGAAAATGTTCGCCGCCGGCACCTCGGACACGGTCGCGGCCACGCTGTCCACCAGGGACGGCCCGGTGAGGATGAGAATGCGCTCGGGCGGCACCAGACCGCGCAGCCGCGCGACGGCTTGCGCGAGCAGCGGCCGGTCGCCGGTCAGCGGCAGCAGTTGTTTCGGCCGGTCCGGTGTCGAGAGCGGCCAGAACCGCGTCCCCGATCCGCCGGCGAGGATCGCCGCCCAGATGCTCACTCGGCGTCGCTCCCCGGCTCGTCCGGCTGCGTGTCGCCGAACATCATCGCGATGCGTTGGCTGAGCTTGGTGGGTGAAAACGGCTTGGTTACGAGCGCCGCTCCCAGCCGCCGCGCTTCGCGCAGGATCCGATCTTCTCCTTCGGCGGTGAGGACGAGCACAGGCAGACGCGCGGTGCCGCCGTGTTTGCGCAGGTCGCGCAGGAAGTCGAGCCCTGAGCCGTCGGGAAGATGGAGATCCAGCAACAAGCCATCGGTCGGCGGCTTCGCCCGCAATGCCGAGCGCGCCTCGTCGAGCGTGCGCGCAAAGCTCACCCGATAGCCGAGCTGCTCGAGATAGGGGCGCAACACGAGCCCGATATGAGGCTCGTCATCTACCACGAGGAGGTGCCGCGCCGAGGTGGTCAACGGCGGACCGTCCGCTTAGAGGAGACCGGCGATGGCTGGGCGGTGGCGGCGAAGATCGAACAGCAGGGCGCCCACGTTCGTCGCAGGCTTCACCAGCACAATGAGCAGCGCTTCGGCGTTGAGCACCGCAACGATCGCGAGGCCCTTGCCGAACTCGAGCACGGCGGTGGAGAAATCCCCGCGTCCCCCGGCGTCGCCGAGCTGCGCCATATGCTTGATCGCCGACGGCAGCAGCGCCGCGACGCTCTCGGAATCCACGCCATTGCCGGCGCGCGAATCGATGGGCAGGCCATCGCGGCCCACCACCACTACGGCGTCCACGCCGTTCGAGCGGCTGAGCGCCTCCACAACATCGCGGATGGTCGCCATACGCGCGGCAACGTAGGTTTTCGTGAAGTCGAAGTCAAGCAGTCACTGTGGGTTGACCCACTCGAACGCGTCCCTGTAAGTTCTCCAGCACTCCATGCGCTCTATCATCTTGCTCGGTCTTGCTCTTGCCCTCACGGCGGCGTGCGGTGAGACGCTTCTGCCGAAAGCCTCGTTTCCGAACGAGGTGGATACCGTATCGATCTACGCCTTGAGCGGGACCCCGGTCGCAGCTCCCTCGGCGTACTCGATGGAACTCCGCCAAGCGGTGCGGATCGATCAGTCCGGGGGGGCATTTGACTTCGCGTTCGACATCGATAGCGCCGGCCGTGCGGTGCTGTTGCCGACCGGGGCGCTGAAGCTGGGCCGTCAATCCGGGATCCTGCTCACCACGACCCCGTTCGATTCGATTCGCGTAGCGCCAGGTGGCAACTACCAGCGGGACAGCGCCGTCGTCGTCGATTCGAATAGCGTGGCGATTGTGCATTCGCGTTCGCTCAGGTGCCCCACAATCGGCCTCTCGGCCGTGCTCTACGGGAAGCTGCACGTGCTGGCCATCGATACGACGTCCGCACCCGGCGGTCGCCGGATCGACCTCCGGATTCTCACCGATGTGAACTGCGGCTATCGCGGGCTCCAAGAAGGCCTGCCGAACCGGTAATTCATGATCGATCTGAAGTTGTTGCGCGCCTCCCCCGCCCAGGTGCGAGCGGCGCTCGCCCGCCGCGGCGATCCCTCGCTGACACGGCTGCTCGACGAAATCGAAGCGCTCGACATGAAACGGCGCACGCTCACGGCGCAGCTCGATACACTGAAGGCCGAGCGCAACGACGCCGCGAAGGCCGACGCGCTGGTTGCGAAATCGCAGGGCGGGCTGCCGGAGGCCACCGCGACCGCGCGCCGCAAGCTGGGCGAGCGCATTACCGGTTTGGAGTCCGAGTTGCGGCAGATCGAGACGACGCTCGAGGCCAAGGCGTTGTTCGTGCCCAACCTGCCGCTGCCCGAAGTTCCCGACGAGAGCACGATTCTGCGCAGCTGGGGAACGCCGGCGCCGAAAGGCGGGAAGCCGCACTGGGAGTTGGCGCAGCAGCTCGGGATTCTCGATCTGCCGCGCGGCGCGAAGCTCGCCGGCTCAGGGTTCCCCGTGCTGGTCGGCAAGGGCGCGCGGCTCGCGCGCGGCCTCATCAACTTCATGATCGAGCTGCACGCGCGCGAGCACGGCTACATCGAGGTCGAGCCGCCCTTTCTCGTGCGGCGCGAGATCATGACCGGCACGGGACAGCTCCCCAAGTTCGAGGAGGACGTCTATCGGACCGTGCCCGACGATCTCTTTCTCGTGCCGACAGCCGAGGTCCCGGTGACGAACCTGCACCGCGATGAGATTCTCGACGGCGCCACGCTCCCCAAGGGATACGTGGCGTACACGCCCTGTTTCCGGCGCGAAGCGGGGGCCGCGGGAAAAGACACGCGCGGATTGTTGCGGGTACATCAGTTCGACAAAGTCGAGCTGGTGCGCTTTTGCCGGGCGGCGGAGTCACCCGCCGAGCACGAGAAACTCACCAGCCACGCCGAGGCGGTGTTGCAGCAGCTCGAGCTCCCGTACCGGGTGAACGTCCTCCCGGCGAACGACTTCGGCTTCGCGGCGGCCAAGACGTATGACCTCGAAGTCTGGGCGCCCGGCGTGGCGCAATGGCTCGAAGTGTCGAGCTCGAGCACCTACACCGATTATCAAGCGCGGCGCGCCAACATCCGCTGCCGCCCGCGCCAGGGAGAAAAACCGGAATTCGTGCACACCTTGAACGCCTCGGGTGTAGCGCTGCCACGCACGATTGCGGCTCTCCTCGAGACGCACCAGCAGTCCGACGGCTCCGTCACCATCCCGGCGGCGTTGGTGCCGTATGTCGGCACTGACCGAATTGCCTAGGGGGGGGTTGCGTCGCGCGGGTCCGCCCGCGCTCATCGCCGCCGCTCTGCTGTTCGGCGTGCTCTCGGTCGGCTACGCATGGATCGTGGCACGCCACCTCCGCAACGACGCCCGCGAAACCAGCCGCCTGTTGGGGCAGGTCTTTGCGGGCTTGAACGACCCGCGCGAAGGCGCGGCGGCCGATGCGTTGCTGGCGCTCGCGGACGAGGTGCGACACCTCGGCATCCCGATTGCCGTTACCGACACCGCCGGCCGCATCACGGCGCTCGACAACGCACCATTCGGTGCGAATGCAAGCGATGAGACGCGGCGCAACTGGATCGAAGAGCTGGACCGCATTCATCCACCGCTGATCGAGCCGGGCGTCGGGATGATCCATTACGGCGCGCTTCCCGCCGCGCGGGCCTTCACCGGGCTCGCGATCCTCCAAGGCGCCATGTTCCTCTGCCTGGTGCTGCTCGCCGCGTGGGCGATGCGCGAACGGGTCAGCTCGGCGCGCGACCGCCTGTGGGTGGCGATGGCGCGCGAGTCGGCGCACCAGCTCGGCACACCGCTGATGAGCCTGACGGGGTGGATTGATTACTTGCGGGAGAATCCGGGTACGCCCGGCAGCGAGCTCATCGCGCATCTTGAGGCCGATGCGGAGCGCTTGCAGCGCGTCGCCAAGCGCTTCGAGCGCATTGGGCGGCCGGCGCGCCGCGAGCCGGTGGGATTGGGGGTTGTCGCGGAGCGCGTCGTCGCTTACTTCCGGCCGCGGTTGCCGACGCTCGCGCATTCCGTGACGATCACCCTCACGTCGCCGGGCGCCGGACCAACCGCGACGGGCGATCCCGTCCTCATCGAATGGGCGCTCGAGGTCGTGGTGAAAAACGCGGTGGATGCATTGAGCGGCCGGGGTGGCCGCATCGAGGTCGAGGTGGAAGGCACCGATTCCATCGGTCGAGTCAGCGTGCGGGACGACGGCCCCGGTGTCGCCCCCGACATGCAGCGCCAGCTGTTTGAGCCCGGCGTTT
Organism: Gemmatimonadales bacterium; assembly: GCA_036002655.1. Classification (GTDB taxonomy): domain Bacteria; phylum Gemmatimonadota; class Gemmatimonadetes; order Gemmatimonadales; family GWC2-71-9; genus 20CM-2-65-7. Next base: position 26,350 of record DASYTD010000139.1, on the reverse strand, counting down.
CCAGCAAGACCGGAGGGTGGGGGATTGGCCTCGCGCTCGCCCGGCGCATCGTCGAGCAGCAGCATGGCGGCCGCGTCGGATTCCGGCCCGGCGCGCAGGGTCGAGGCTCGGAGTTCGTGCTCGAATTCCCGCTCAGCACCACATGACGGCATCGCCTCCGTTGCCGTTGAATCCCGCGCAGCGGGAGGCGGTGGAGCATCCAGGCGGTCCGCTCCTCGTGCTCGCCGGAGCCGGATCAGGCAAGACGCGCGTGCTCACGGCGCGAATCGCGCAGCTCATCACACAACTCGGCGTCGCGCCGCAGCGGATCTTCGCGGTGACGTTCACGAACAAAGCGGCGGGGGAGATGCGCACCCGCATCGCGCAGCTGCTGGGCTCCGATCCCCGCGGGCTCTGGATCGGCACGTTTCATTCTTTATCGGCCCGCTTGCTGCGCCGCGAGTCGCCGCTGCTGGGATTCGGGCCGAACTTCACGATCTACGACGCAGACGACTCCGAGGCGCTGGTCAGGCGCCTCCTCGAGGCGCGCCAGCTATCGCCCAAGGCGTACCCGCCCCGGACCGTGCACGCGGTGATTTCGAGCGCCAAGAACCGCATGCTGCTGCCCGAGGAATTGGGCGCGCAAGCGGACACCCCGCTCGTCAAGGTGGCGGCTGACATCTACGCGGCGCTCGGGCCCGCCTTGCAGCAGGCCAATGCGATGGATTTCGACGACCTGCTGCTTCACCCGCTCACGCTCTTCCGCGAGCATCCCGAGCGGCTCGCCTACTGGCAGGACCGGTTTCAGCACGTCCTCGTGGATGAGTTTCAGGACACGAATGCGGCGCAGTACCTGCTCGTGAAGCATCTGGCCAAGCGGCACGGCAATCTCTGCGTCGTGGGAGACGACGATCAGGCGATCTACGGCTGGCGCGGGGCCGACGTGCGTCACATGCTCGCATTTGAGGAGGACTTTCCCGGCACGAAGCTGGTCCGGCTCGAGCAGAACTACCGGTCTACCCAGGTGATCCTCGACGCCGCCAATGGGATCATTGCGGAGAACACCGCTAGGCTCGGGAAGACGCTGTTCACCGAGAAGAAAGGCGGAGCCCCGGTCACGCTGCTCAGCACGGCCGACGAGCGCGACGAGGCCGAGTGGCTGGCCAACGAGTTCACCAGGCGGGCTGCGGACGACGACGTCGCCTACGACGAGATGGCGATTTTATACCGCACCAATGCCCAGTCCCGGCCGCTCGAAGAGGCATTCCGCTTCCGGGGCATCCCGTACCGCCTGATCGGCGCGATCAGCTTCTACGAGCGGCGGGAGGTCAAGGATCTGCTGGCCTATCTGCGCCTGATCGCCAACCCGGCTGACGATGAGGCCTTCCTCCGAGTGGTCAACGTGCCCCGGCGCGGAATCGGGGATGCGTCGCTCGCGGTGGTGGGCCGGACCGCGATGGGGTGGCAGAAGCCGCTGCTGGAGGCCGCGCGTCGCGCCCCCAGCATGACCGAGCTGCGCCCCAACGTGCGCGAGGCGCTCGTCGGCGTAGCGTCGCTGCTGGACCGGCTGCGCGAGGCGGTGGGGCAGGCGGACCCCGCCACCGCACTCGAGACCATCCTCGCCACCACGGGCTACGAGCAGTATCTGGCCGAGGAAGGCGCGGAGGGGATGGAGCGGATCGAAAACGTGCGGGAGTTGGTGGCCGGCGCGGCGGCGTGGGCCGAGGTGCAGGACCCCGATGCCGCCGAAAACGGCGGCAGTCCGGTGGAGCGCTACCTCACGCAGGCGGCGCTCGTCACACCGGCGGACGAAGATCGCGACGAGCCGGGCGTCACGCTGCTCACCGCGCACATGGCGAAGGGTCTCGAGTGGCCGATCGTCGCACTCGCGGGTCTCGAAGATGGATTGTTCCCGCTCGGTCGCGCGGCCAACGAGCCGGGCGGCGTCGAGGAGGAGCGACGACTCTGTTACGTGGGTCTCACGCGCGCGCGCGAAAGGTTGTATCTCTCATGGGCGCGCACGCGCTACCGCAACGGACGGTTGGAGCTGGCGGAGCCGTCGCGCTTTCTCGATGCACTGCCGCCGCACGTCGTCGAGGAACGGAGTACGACGCCGTCGTGGCGGCCCGTACGAGGGACGTCGGGAGCAATGCCTCCGCGCGCGTCACGCCCCCGTGGCGCCGCGGCGAGGCGCTTGCCGCCGGACATCGGATTTCCTGAGGAAGTGTCGCAGGACGCGCCTCGCTACGTGAAAGGGGAACGGGTTCGCCACCGCAAGTTTGGCGGTGGCATCGTCCGCGCAGTCTCGGGCGAAGGCCGGGACCTGCGTGTGAGCGTGGACTTCGACGATCCGGACATCGGGACAAAGCAATTGCTCGTGGCCTACGCGGGCCTCGAGCGCGACTGGGAGGGAGAGGGTGCATGAGCGTTACGCGGGATGAAGTACTCCGTATCGCGCAGCTCGCGGAGCTGGATGTGGACGAAGAGACGCTGCCGGCGCTGGCTGAACAGATGTCGCGCATCCTCGACTACGTCGCGCAACTCAGCGCGGTGCCCGCCAATGGAACGGTGAAGACGTTCGTTCCCGGACCGGACGCGATCCGGTTTCGCCCCGACGAAGTCGCGCCGTTCCCACTCGCCTTCGGCCCGGAGGAGTTCGCGCCGGCATTCAAGGAGGGCTTCTTCGTCGTGCCGAAGCTCGGCCAGTTCGAGTGAGCGACGCCAAAGCGGTCGCGGACCGCCTGGTGAAGGCCAAGCGCCTCAACGCGCTGCTCACCCCTCCCAAGGATCTTCGGAAATCGCTGATCGCGCAGGAAACCGCCGCGCGTCCGACCGGCGTGCTGTACGGCATGCCCGTCGCCGTGAAGGACAACATCTGCACGCTGGAATTCACGACCAGCTGCGGGTCACGCGTTCTCGAAGGGTATCGCTCGCCTTATGAGGCGACGGCGGTGTCGAAGCTCAAGGCCGCCGGTGCGCTGATCGCGGGAAAGACCAACTGCGACGAATTCGCCATGGGCTCGTCCACGGAGCATTCCGCCTACGGCCGAGTCCTGCATCCCCTGGATAAGGCGCGGGTGCCCGGCGGATCCTCGGGAGGTTCGGCCGCACTCGTGGGCGCGGGGGTCCTGCCCGCCGCGCTCGGCTCGGAGACCGGCGGTTCGGTGCGGCAGCCCGCGTCGTTTTGCGGCGTCGTGGGGATCAAGCCGACCTACGGGCGCGTCTCCCGCTATGGGCTCGTCGCGTTCGGCTCATCGCTCGACCAGATCGGCGTGCTGGGCCGCAGCGTGCACGACGCCGCGCGCGTGCTCTCCGTCATCAGCGGCCGCGATCCACGGGATGCGACCTGCGAGGACCGCGATCCGTTGCGGCTGCCGACGGTTCCGGAATCGCTCCAGGGCTTCGTGATCGGCCTGCCGCGCGAGTATTTCCCGCCGGAGCTCGATCCCGCGGTGCGCCGGGCCTGTGAGCGCGCGGTGCGCCTCATGAAGGAGCAGGGGGCCGCGGTGCGCGACGTGTCGCTGCCGCACACCCCCTATGCTGTTCCCACGTACTACGTTATCGCGCCTGCCGAGGCATCGTCGAACCTCGCGCGCTACGACGGCGTCCGCTACGGCCCGCGCTTCAACGGCGCGGCGGATCTCCGCTCGCTGTATCGCTCGACGCGCGGTGAGGGTTTTGGCCCGGAAGTGCGGCGGCGCATTCTCGTGGGTACCTATGTGCTCTCGTCCGGCTACTACGACGCCTACTATCGCCGCGCGCAGCAGATGCGGGCGCTGATCGCCCAGGATTTCCGGAACGTGTTCGACCGCGGCGTGGATCTGCTGTTCACCCCGACCACGCCGACGCCGGCGTTCAAAGCGGGGGAAAAACTCGACGATCCGATCGCCATGTATCTCTCCGACATTTTCACCGTGACGGCGAACCTCGCCGGCTTGCCGGCGATCTCCGTTCCGATCGGACGCGTGAAAGGCCTGCCGATCGGCGGCCAGCTGATTGGCCAGGCATTTCTCGAAGACGAAATGATCGAGGCGGCCTACGCGCTCGAGCGTGCCATCCCGGGGACGGACGAAGCCTGATGAGCTGGGAAACGATCATCGGGCTCGAGACGCACGTGCAGCTGCGCACGCGCTCGAAGATGTTTTGCGGCTGCTCCACCGCGTTCGGCGCGCCACCCAACACGCAGGTCTGTCCCGTCTGCCTGGGGTTACCGGGTGCGCTCCCCGTTGCCAACGGCGCGGCGATCGGCCTCGCCGTCCGCGGCGCGCTCGCCCTCGGCTGCACGGTGCATCCCAGAAGCATCTTCGCGCGCAAGAACTATTTCTATCCCGACCTGCCGAAAGGCTACCAGATCTCGCAGTTCGATCAACCGCTCGCGACCAACGGGACGCTGGTGTTCGTCTCTCCCGAACTGGGGATCGTGAGCGCCACGATCGTGCGGCTGCACCTCGAGGAGGACGCCGGCAAGTCCATTCACGATCGGTTCGCCAAAGCGACGGCGGTGGATCTCAACCGCTCCGGCGTGCCGCTCATCGAGATCGTGGGCGGACCCGATCTGCGCTCGCCGGCGGAGGCGCGCGCCTATCTGCAAACGCTGAAGCAGATGCTCGAATACATCGGCATCTCCGACTGCGACATGGAGAAAGGCAGCCTGCGCGTCGATGCCAACGTGTCGATCCGGCGCGCCGGTGAGACCGAGCTCCACACGCGCACGGAGGTGAAGAACATCAATTCGTTCGCCTTCGTCGAGAAGGCGTTGAGCGTCGAACGCGACCGGCAGATCGCCCTCGTGGAGTCCGGCGGCACCGTGATGCAGCAGACGATGCTGTACGACTCGCGCGAGAACTCGGTGCGACCGCAGCGCTCCAAGGAAGAGAGCCACGACTACCGCTACTTCCCGGAGCCCGATCTGCCGCCGCTGGTGCTCACGCCCGAATTCGTCGCCGAGCAGCAGAGTGAGCTGCCGGAGTTGCCGTCCGCCAAACGCGATCGTTTCATCGCGAGCTACGGGCTCAGCCGCGAGCACGCCCTGGTCGTCTCCGCCACGCGCGCGATCGCCGAGTACTTCGAGAACACCGCGCGCCTCAGCGCCGAGCCGCAAGCATCCGCGAACTGGGTCATGACGGAGGCGCTCGCGGATGCGAAGGATCATCAGGAGCAGCTCCGCGTGCCCCCGGCGGCGCTCGCGCAAATCATCGCCCTCGTCAAAGGCGGTACGCTGAGTCATCAGGCGGCGAAGCGGGTGTTCGCCGAGGTGGCCTCGAAAGGCGGGGAGCCCCGCACCATCGCGGAATCCCTCGGTCTCATTCAGGTGGCGGACACGAATGTCGTGGCGGGTTGGGTGACGGACGTGCTGGGTGCCCATGCGCCGGAGGTCGGGCGCTACAAGAACGGCGAAACGAAGTTGATGGCCTTCTTTTTAGGGCAGGTGATGCGCGCGTCCAAGGGCAAGGCGGATCCGAAGCTGGCCCAGCGCGTCCTCGAGGAGAAGCTCGCCTCCTAGCTCTCCCAGGGACGCTGCGCGCGCGACTGCTTCCAGTACGCGAGCGCCGGCGTCGGCAGTCCAAAGTGTTGCTGCGCGGTTTCCTCGACGCGCTCAGGCTCGTGCCGTCCGCCTTCCCGCAGTGCCTGTCGCCGCATCCGCTTCGCCAAGCCCAGCGCTTTTTCTCCCGCGGGATCCAGACGGCGCGCGGCGGCATCGCTCGCGTCGGCGCCGAGCGTCTCCATGACGTACTCGAACGCGACGGCCATGTGCCGCTCGATGTCGGAGTCGGCGAGATCCCACCGGCTCGTCCCGGCGATCACCTGAAACACCCATTGCCAGCTTTGGCTCTCGGTGAGGTGCACCATGCCGCGGAACAGACGCCGGTTGGTCCGGACGCTGAACAGCGTAGGCGACAAGATCTCGTCGAGGTGGGCGTCGCTCGCCGCGTGGTCCTTCATGATGACGTCGCGCGCCTCGCGCGCGTACGCGTCGCCGAGATGCGTCTCGAACCGGCTCTCCCAGTAGGAGTGGCCCAACGCCACCGTGCTCGACGTGAGGACGAGCTGGCGCGGGACGAAGAAATTGTGGGCGATCGTGTCGGCGGCGAGATGCGAGAGGTAGCCCAGCCCAAACGCCCGCAACGGATCGCTCGGCGCGAGGTCGAAGATCTCCTGACCCACGTGCCACGCGTGACAATGCCGGCCGACGGGGGCGTACTTCTTGGCCATCGACGTGTCCGCGGCGATGTTGCCGTAGAGAAAATCGTAGGGGAACGCGCGCAGCAGGTCGGCGATGAGCGTGGGGAGCTGGTGCAGATTCGCGAGCACCGACTCGCCGAGAAAGATATGGGTCCCCGGTGTCCAGGCGTGGGCGACGCCAGGGAAGAGCACCAACGCGACCAGCGCGAGCGCGACGGCGGCCCCCAGACGCTTCACCGTCGTTTCTTGCCTTTCAGGAGCTTGCGACTCCAGCGCCAGACCGACAGTCCGCGGCGCACGTCCCGCATCGTGGCGGCCGCGTCCAATGCCGTTTCCTCCAGCTCGTCCTGCATGACTTCGGCGAGGGCGTCGAGGTCGGTGAGCCGTTCCTCGGCTGCATCTGCCGCGCGCACAATGCGTTGCCGCACGTCGCGGGAAGCCCCCACCAGGGCATCCGCTTCGGTCTTTATCGAGCCGATGAGCTGCCGCACATCCGCGATGGCGGGACCGGCGAAGTTCTTCAGCGCTTTGATGGCGGCGCGGATTCCCAGCGCCGCCGCGATGATGGCGCCGGCGGCGACCAAGGCGGCGAGCGCGATAATCGCGAGACTCAGCGCCGACACCACGCCGACCCAGGTCGGGAGCATCACGTAACCTCAGCGTGACGCGGCGCGGCTGTCAACGGGGTCAGCACCACAATCGCTTCGGCCGCCAGCACGCTCAGCAGCATCGTCAGCAATACTGCGCCCCGCCCGGGTCCCGCCCCGGCTACCCCGGGATCGCGCATGAGGTCGAACCCGGCTGCCAGTGCGACGGCGGCCGCACCTTGCCGCATGGCGGGAAAGGCGAATTCCCGAGGTGCGGGGAAGGGCAGCGACCTCCAGATCGGGTCCATCTGGTCGAGGCCAAACCGCACCGTGACCCACCGGACCGCGGCGCGGAGGACGGCCAGCAAGATCGCCGCGGGAAGCAGCCACATCGTGACACGTCCCAGCAACGCGCCGGCGATAATAAGGAAGGCCGCGTACAGCGGGATCTCCAAGCGGCGCAGCGCCTTCTGTGCCGACAGCCGAACCGCAGCCGGGGCGAGGCTGACGCCGACGGCCGCGATGAGGGCGCAGACGACAAATGGCGACAATGCCGTCGCATAGCTGAACCCGGCTCCCCAAACAATCACACCGGTCAGCGCAATCGCAACACCGACGTCGCTCCAGCTGTCCTGCCAACGCGCGATCCCTGCGAAGAGCCCGCCCAGTGCGGCACTCGCCATCAGTGTCAACGCGATGCTGCGCAGCGCGAGATGCGGGTGATACAACGCCACTCCCACGGCCGCCGCAGCCGTTCCAAACATCGTATCGAGCAGCGCGTTACGGCGCCCGAGTTTCGGCCCACGCCAGCTGGCCGCGGTGGTTGCGGCCCCGGCCAGGATGAGCGCGATGGCGACAAAGGGGCGACCCCATGCGTCCCCCAGCGGGCGCACCGAGCGGGCCAGCGCCCATGCGGTGGCACCGGTGGTCAGCAAGACGGGCACCGCGAGGGCGGCACCGACGAGCCACGTCCGCCCGGAAACGCGCCGCAGCATGCGCCACTCCAGTCGGGCCCCGAACGATGCGCCGACCCATCCGATGCCGATCGCGATGACCGGCTCGAGAACGTGCAACGTCGCTGCGTCGAAGACGCCAAGTCCGGGGCCGAGCAGCGCGCCGAGCAGGACAAACGGTACCCCGGTTTCGAGGATGCCGTCGAGCAACGGATGATGAAGCGAGGGACGCGTCAGTCGTGTGACGCCGATGCCGGCGACGATGACGAGCGCCAGCGCGAGCAGAGGATGCACGAGGGCCAACGTTCGCGAACGCTTGACGCAGGCGCAAGCGCCCTCGTAGCTTGGGCGGACCTATGCCACCGTCGTTCCGTGTCACGGGGGGGCGCCCGTTGACGGGCACCATCCGCCCCGCAGGCAACAAGAACGCGGCCCTTCCGATTCTCGCGGCGACGCTGCTCGCCGACGGCCCCTGCCGCATTGACAACGTTCCCCGCATTCGCGACGTGGAGACGATGCTCGCGTTGCTGCAGCACGTTGGTGCGACGGTGCAATGGCATGGCGCGAACACCGTTGAAGTGGACACCAGTCACACCGAGCCGAAGCCGCTCGATCCCGCGCTGTGCAAGGAAATCCGCGCGTCGATTCTGCTCGCGGGACCGATGTTGGCGCGCTTCGGCCGAGTCACGCTGCCGCCGCCGGGGGGCGACGTCATCGGCCGCCGGCGCGTCGACACGCACTTTCTCGCGCTCGAGCGGCTCGGGGCGGACGTCAGCCTGGGCGACGCGTACAAGCTCGAGGGGAAGCTCAAGAGCGCCGACATCTTTCTCGACGAGCCGAGTGTCACCGGCACCGAGAACGCGCTCATGGCCGCCGTGCGCGCTCCCGGCACGACGGTGCTGCGCAATGCCGCGTCGGAGCCCCACGTGCAGGACCTCGCCCGGTTTCTCGTCGCGCTGGGCGCGGCCATCGATGGGGTCGGCTCCAATACGCTCACGATCGAAGGTGGCCGGCCGCTGCAGGCGGCGGCCCACACCGTGGGTCCCGATCACATCGAGATCGGCTCATTCATTGGGCTCGCGGCCGTCACCGGTGGCGCGGTAACGATTGACGGCGTACGCGGCGACGACCTGCGGTCCACACTGCTCGCCTTCGAGCGACTCGGGGTACGCCCGCGGCTCGACGGTACGCAGCTCATCGTGGACGCCGATCAGGAACGCCGCATCCGCCCGGATCTCGGTGGCCACGTCCCGAAGCTCGAGGACGGGCCGTGGCCCGCGTTCCCCGCGGACCTCATGTCCATTGCTATTGTCGTCGCGACGCAGTGCGAAGGGTTGTTGCTCATCTTCGAAAAGCTCTTCGAGTCGCGCCTCTTCTTCGTGGACAAGTTGATCGGCATGGGAGCACGCATCGTGTTGTGCGATCCACACCGCGCCGTGATCGCGGGCCCATCGCCATTGCGTGGCCAGGTGGTCGAGAGCCCCGACATCCGCGCCGGCATGGCCATGCTGCTCGCCGCGCTGGCCGCCCAGGGCGATTCCGTGATTCAGAACATCGGCCAAATCGAGCGGGGCTACGAGCACATCGACACGCGGCTCCAGGCATTGGGAGCGCAGATTGAGAGGAACGATGGAACGATGGAAAGTGGGAAAGGGAGAACGTGAAGGGTACGTCACAGTCCGTTCCATCGTTCCCACGTTCCAACGTGCCGACGCTTTCCGAGGTCCCCGTCGGCGATGCCGCCGTCCCGCGTCTCGAGCTGACGGACTGGGCCGAGCGCTACGGTTTGGTGGCCGGCATTACGACCCGGCCGTTGAGTCTGGGACTCTGGAGCGACGAGCCGGTCGGGCAGGTCATCGGCCGCTGGCGGGCATTCCACGCCGCGTTTGGCGCCCGGTTCCCGGCGATCGTCCTGTCGCACCAGGTACACGGGACCGAAGTGCAGTGGCACGAAACGCTGCCCGAGGGATGGCTCATCCTCGACGGCATGGACGGCCACGCGACGAGCGATCGCGGCGTCTTGCTCACGGTCACCGTCGCCGATTGCATTCCGGTGTATCTCACCGTGCCGCACAAAGGCGCGATCGCCCTGGTGCACGCGGGGTGGCGGGGCACCGCAGCCGGGGTCTTAGGGCGCTGCGTCGAGCTCTTGAAGTGGCGCGGTTTCGCCAAAGCGAGCGATATCGTAATGCATTGCGGCGTAGGTATTTGTGGCAATTGTTATGAAGTAGGTTCTGAAGTCGCCGTGCGCTTCGGCTTGTCCGGTTCGGTACAACTCGATTTGCGAGCGGTGCTCGCGCAGCAAGCGCGGGAACTCGGGATCGAGGAAGTCTCGGTCTCGCCGTGGTGTAGCGCGGAAGGACGCGACCGGTTTTTCTCGCATCGCGCGTCCGGTGGGCGCGACGGCCGGATGGTGGCGTACCTGGGACTGCCGCTAGGTTGACACTCGGGTGACCCCGGCTACATTCCCTCCTTGAAGCGGGCGAAGTTCGGCCCGCGCTTTTTTTTGCATGCTTACTGAGAGTCTCGTCGAGGCCTTTCGGACCCGGCTGGAAGCGCTGGGCTTCGATTTGGCCGACCTGCGCATCGGCGGTACGCTGAACCGGCCGCTCGTCCAAGTCCGCATCGACTGTCCGCCACGGAACGTCACGGTCGAAGACTGCAGCCGGGTCAGCCGGGCGTTGGAGCAATGGCTCGACTCCGGCGGGGGTGGCCCCTTGGGCAATCGCTACGTGCTGGAAGTTTCCAGCCCGGGGATCGAGCGACCCGTGCGCTGGCACCGGCACTGGGCGCAGTTCGTGGGCCGCGACGTCAACGTAAAGCTGGCGGGGGTGGGCCGGGTGCGGGCCCGGATCGTGTCGGTCCCCACGCCGGAGACCGTGGTGCTCGAGCCTGAGGGCAAGCCAGCGCAGCAATACCGGCTTGCCGAACTGCAAGATGCGCGGCTGGCACCGATGACTGAGGACTGAGGACCGAGGACCGAATGGCCAACGCAACCGATGTAGTCTCGGCAATCCGAGAGCTCACAAACACCAAGCAGCTGGAGCGGAGCGAGCTGATCGATCTGCTCAAGGACGGCCTCCACGCCGCCCTCGTGAAGCGCTACGGTCCCAACGTGCGCGCCGAGATCGGCATTGACGAGCTGAAGGGCTCGATCCGGATCGTCGTTCTCAAGACCGTCGTCGAAACGATCGAGGATCCGGGCACCCAGGTGTCGCTCGAAGAGGCCCGCTACGAAGATCCCGAATTCCAGCCCGGCGATGTCCTGGAAGAGGAAGTCCCCTTCGAGCAGTTCGGCCGCACGGCCGTGCAGGCCGCCAAGCAGCGCATCATCCAGCGCGTCCGGGAGGGCGAGCGCACCCGCATTCGCGAGGAGTTCTCCGGCAAGGTCGGGGAGCTGCTCTCGGGCGAGGTGCAGCAGATCGAGCGCGGCAAGATCGTCGTGATGCTCAACAAGTTCCGCGAAGCGGAAGCCATCATCCCGTATCGCGACCAGAACCATCGCGAGCACTTCCATCAGGGCGACACGATTCGCGCGGTCTTGAAGCGCATCGAGGAAACGCCGAAAGGCCCGCGCCTCATTCTGTCGCGTGCCGATCCGCTGTTCGTGAAGGCGCTCTTCAAGCTCGAAGTCCCCGAGATCCAGCAACAAATCGTCGAGATTCGCGCCACCGCGCGCGAGGCGGGCAGCCGCACCAAGATCGCGGTCTGGTCGCGTGACGATTCCATCGATCCCGTCGGCGCGTGCGTCGGCCTCAAGGGCTCGCGTGTGCAGGCGGTCGTGAACGAGCTCAACGGCGAGCGCATCGATATCGTGCCGTGGTCGTCCGATCCGGAGCGGTTCGCGAAGCTCTCGCTCGCACCCGCACGTGTGGCGCGTGTGTTCTCCGACCCCGAGTCGAAGACGATTCAAGCGATCGTGGATGAAGACCAGCTCTCGCTCGCCATCGGACGCAACGGCCAGAACGTGCGCCTCGCGTCTGAGCTGACCGGATGGAAGGTGGATCTCTATTCGAGCCGCGAATGGCTGGAGAGGGGTGGTGAAGGGCCGCTGTTCGCGCCGCTGCCGCCGGCCGATCAATCATCCGTGACGCAGGTGGCGCTCACCGAGATGAAAGGGCTGTCGCCCGAGCTGGTCGCGGTCCTCGAGCAAGCCGGGAAAAAGACGCTCCAGGACATCCTCGATTTGGAGCGCGAGGACGTGGACAAAATCCCGGGCATGACGGCCGATCTCGCCGACAAGATGATGGCCTTCCTCAATGAGATGACGGAAGAAGGCGGCGAAGAGGAGGAAGCCGGGAAGGCCTCGGCGTGAGCACGAGGATCACCCGCCTGCTTGGCCTGGGCGTGCGGGCGGGCACCGTGGTGATCGGGGTGGCGGGTGTGCGGGCAGGGTTGCAACGGGGCAAGGTGGTGTGCGTGGTGCTGGCGGCGGATGCCGGCCAGCGCACGATGGAAAAGGTGACGCGGCTCGCGGAAGCACGGAAAATCCCCATGCTCCGGGGGCCGGCTGCGGCCGAACTGGGGATGGCACTTGGACGGCCCGCGGTGCAGGCGGTCGGAGTCTCAGATCCCGCCCTCGCGCGCGGCTTGGTAGCCGAGAGCCGATAGCTGATAGCGGTTTTTTCGGAGGAATGAGTGGCAACGACGCGGATTCATGACTTAGCGGCAGAGTTCGGGATCTCCAGCGAGCAGCTGATGGGCATGCTCAAGGAGATGGACATCTTCGTGCGCAGTCACCTGACGCCGCTCAAGGACGAGCAAGTGTCGCTGATGCGCGCGCGCTGGGAGCGCGACAAGCGCAAGCAGAAACAGCCGTCGACGCCGCCGAAACGGCGCCGCGCCGCGGCCAAGATTCTCGAGCCGGTGCCGGAGCCGGTCGTTGCGGGTGACAGCCGTCCGAAGCGCCGCCGCCGCACCGCCGCCGAAGTTGCCGCCGCCGATGCCGCTGCCGCAGAAGCGGCCGCTGAGGAAGCCGCCGCGGCGGAAATCGCGCGCCTGGCCCTCGAGACGGCCGCGCGCGAGCAAGAAGAAGAGCGTCCCGCCGCCTCACTCGAGGAACGCGCTGCGGCGCTGTTCAAGGATCTCGCGCCGGCAGAACCGGCTGAGGCACCGGCGCCCGCCGCAAGTCTGACATTCGCTCCGGCGCCGCCCTCCGCCGCCCCGGCGGCGCCGGCGTTTACGGCGCCCCCCGGCGCACCGTCCGCGCCCCCCCCGCGGCCGTTCATTCCGACGCCCGTTCGTCCGCGTCCTGTCGCGCGCGCGACACCGTCAGGTCCCGGCGGCGCTGTTCCGCCGCGGCCGGTCGCCTCCGCCGCGCCTGGCGCACCGCCGCTCGACGAGCGGCGCCGCGAGAAGGGCAAGAAGCGCAAGAAGGGCAAGAAGTCCCTGGTGGATCAGGAAGCCGTCGCGCAAAACATTTCGCGCACGCTCGCGACGCTGAAGGCCCCGGTCGGCAAGAAGGGCGTCCACCGCCGCGAGGAAGGCCCGACCTTCCGCGAGGTTCAGGAAGAGCGCCGCCGCGAGGAGCGCGAGCGCGAAAAGACGCTGGTGCGCGTGACGGAGTTCGTCACCGTTTCCGAGCTGGCGAGCACGCTCAAAGTCCCGCCGACGCAGATCGTCACCTTCGCCTTCAAGGAGCTGGGGCAGATGGTGACGATCAACCAGCGGCTCGACTTCGACATGATCGAGCTGATCGCGTCGGCGTTCGGGTTCCAGGCCGTGCGTGAAGAGGAGTACGCCACCACCCAGACCGAGGTGACCACGGATGCCGCGGAGACGCTCAAGCCGCGGCCGCCGGTCGTCACGATCATGGGTCACGTGGACCACGGCAAGACCTCCCTTCTCGACTACATCCGCAAGACGAACGTCGTCGCCGGTGAGGCCGGAGGCATCACGCAACACATCGGTGCGTATCAGGTCACGCGGAAGGACGGCCGCCGCATCACGTTCCTCGACACCCCGGGGCACGAGGCATTCACCGCCATGCGCGCCCGCGGCGCGCAGGTCACCGACATCGTCGTGCTGGTCGTGGCCGCCGACGACGCGATCATGCCGCAGACGATCGAGGCGATCTCGCACGCCAAGAACGCCGGCGTGCCCCTCGTGGTCGCGATCAACAAGATCGACCTCCCTAGCGCCAACGTGCAGAAGGTGAAGCAGGATCTCCTGTCGCACGGCGTCGTGCTCGAGGAGTTCGGCGGTACCACGCTGGCGACGCCGATCTCCGCCAAGAAGGGCACGAACGTCGAAGAGCTCCAGGAGCAGATCCTGCTCCAAGCCGAGCTGCTCGATCTCAAGGCGAATCCCGAGCGCCGCGCGCAAGGGACCGTGCTCGAGGCGTCGCTCGATCCCGGCAAGGGCGCGCTCGCGACGATCCTGGTTCAGAACGGCACGCTGCGCGTGGGCGACGACTTCATCTGCGGGCAGTACTCCGGCCGCGTCCGCGCCATGTACGACGAGCGGGGCGGCACGGAAACCGAAGTCGGACCCTCCACGCCGGTGCAGATCCTCGGCTTCGAGGGTGTGCCGGAAGCGGGGGACAGCTTCCTCGCGATGGACGATGCGGCCGCGGCGCGCGACATCGCGCAGAAGCGCCAGCGGCTCGAGCGCGAAGCGCAGCATCGCCGTTCGGGGCGGGTCAAGACGCTCGAAGACTTCATGTCCGAAGCGGCGGCGGGCGGGGTCGCGACGTTGCGCATCATCATCAAGGCCGATCAGGGCGGTCCGGCCGAGGCACTGGCCGACGCGCTGGCGCAGCTCTCGACGGCCGAGGTGAAAGTCGAGATCGTGCACCGCGGCGTCGGCGCGATCACGGAATCGGACGTGCTGCTGGCGCGGGCTTCGGGCGCGATCATCGTGGGCTTCCACGTGCGCCCCGATTCCAACGCGCGCGCGGCGGCGGATCGCGAGCGGGTGGAAATCCGCACCTACCGCATCATCTACGAGGCGGTCGAAGAGGTGAAGTCGGCCATGGAAGGCCTGCTCGCGCCCGAGAAGAAGGAAGTCGTGCTGGGCGAGGCCGAAGTGCGCCAGACGTTCAAGATCGCCAAGGTGGGAACGATCGCCGGATGCTTCGTGCGCAGCGGTGTCATCCCGCGGACGGGGCGCGTGCGCGTGATCCGCAACGGTGTCGAGGTGTACGATGGCACGCTGTCGTCGTTGAAACGGTTCAAGGACGACGTGCGCGAGGTCCGCGAGGGCTTCGAGTGCGGCATCGGCATCGAGAACTTCAACGACGTCAAGGTCAGCGATCTGATCGAATCATACCGCATCGAGGAGGTCGCCCGCTCGCTCAGCGCCGCTGAGTCGTGATCGTCGGTGTGATGGTGTGGGAGCTGCATCTGCCGGCGTGCCAGTCACTCAAGGACAAGCGCACGATCGTCAAGAGCCTGAAGGATCGGATGCATAACCGCTTCAACGTGTCGGTCGCCGAGACGGGGCATCACGAGCTCTGGCAGCGCGCGGAGCTGACGGCCGCCGTCGTGAGCACCGACCGCCGCCATGCCGAAAGCGTGCTGCGCGAGGCGGATCAGTTGGTCGCCGGAGCGGATGGCGCGCGCATCGTGGACACCAGCACGAGCTATCTCTGAGATGAAACGTCACCGGCATCGTCCCGAGCGCGTCGGCGAGGTGGTGCGCCAGGCCGTCGGTGCGTTCCTCACGAGCGACGTCCGAGACCCGCGGATCGGATTCGTGACGGTCATCGGGGTCGAGGTGTCGCCCGACTTGTCGCACGCCAACGTGCGGGTCAGCGTGATGGGTTCGGAAGAAGAAAAGGCCAAGTCGCTCGAGGGATTGGCGAGTGCCGCGCGCTATCTACGCGCGCAGCTCTCGAACGAGCTGCACCTGCGGACCAGTCCGGAGCTGCACTTTCATCTGGACCGCGGCATCGAGCATGCGCAGCGCATCGACCGCGTTCTGAAGGAGCTCAAGGAGTCGGACGACTGAAGGACGGGGGACTCGTGTTGGTGGCCAAACCGGCCGGCCCCACGTCCCATGATGTCGTGGACATCGTCCGTCGCGCGCTCGGCGAACAGCGCGTCGGCCATCTGGGGACGCTGGATCCGTTCGCCAAAGGACTGCTGGTCCTCGTCGTGGGACGGGCGACGCGGCTCGCGCCGTTCGCCGCGGAGTGGCCCAAGTCGTACGAAGGGGTGATCCGGCTCGGCGTCACGACCGACACGGACGACGCCACCGGAGCGGTGGTGGCCACGGCGCCGTGGACCGGCGTCACGCCGGCGCAGCTCGCCGCCGTGATCGGCAGCTTCCGCGGCGGTTACGAGCAGCGGCCGCCGGCGTATTCGGCGGTGAAGATCGCGGGCGAGCGCGCGTACCGGCGCGCGCGGCGCGGCGAAGCGGTCGCACCGGAGCCGCGCCGGGTCGAAATCTCGGAGCTCGAGATCGTCGAGGCGGCCGTGCCCGATCTGCAGTTCCGGGCGACGGTGAGCGCCGGGACGTACCTCCGGTCCCTGGCGCGGGATATCGGCGCCGCGCTGGGATGCGGCGCGCATCTGACGGCATTGCGGCGCACCGCCGTCGGGCCGCTTCGCCTGGCAGATGCGGTCGCGCCCGAAGCGGTCACGCCGGGCGCGTTGCAGGATGCGGCGATCCTGGTCGCGCATCTGCCGCGCCGCGAGCTAGATAAGAAGGAGAGGGACGCCGTGGTGCACGGTCGCCCGATCACGAGCGACCTCGTAGCCGATAGCCGATACCCGATAGCGCTGTTTTCGGGTGCTGAGCTGCTGGCCGTGGCGGAGCAGGTAGGCGACCTTCTGAAGCCGCGCGTGGTGGTGGCGGAAGCCTAATGTCTCCCCCCGGCGCGGTCGTGACATGCGGTACGTTCGATGGCGTGCACCGCGGGCACCAGGCGGTGCTCGCCGAGGTGACGCGGCGCGCGCGGGCGAACGGGTTGACGAGCGTGCTCGTCACGTTCGAGCCGCATCCGCTCGTCGTAGTGAATCCGGCGGCGGCGCCGAAGCTACTGACGCTGCCCGAAGAAAAGCGGGAGCTGGTTGCGGCGCAGGGCATCGAGCAGTTCGTGGTGATGCCGTTTACGCCGGCGGTGGCGCAGCTCGACGCGGAGGCGTTCGTGCACCGGCTGCGTGATGAGTACGCGATGCGCGAGCTCGTGATGGGGTATGATCACGGGTTCGGCCGTGGCCGCGCCGGCGATGTGGACTCGGTGCAACGGTTGGCGCGGGCACAGGGCTTTGCGATGGCGGTCGTGGACGCGGTCCGCCAGAACGGACAACCGATCTCGTCGACGCTCATCCGCACCGCGTTGGCGCACGGAGATCTCGATGCGGCGGCCCGGTGGTTGGGACGCCCCTATGGGATCCGCGGCACGGTGGTGCGGGGCGCGGGTCGGGGTCGGACGATCGGTGTCCCGACGATCAATCTGGAGCCGCCCGATGACCGGAAACTGTTGCCGCCCGACGGGGTGTATGCGGTGCGCGTGACCATCGGGAAACCGGAAACGGGAAACGGGCAACGCTACGGCGGCATGATGAACCAAGGGCCGCGGCCGACGTTCGGCGAGCAGGCGCGGACACTCGAAGTGCATTTATTTGATTTCGACGGCGAGCTGTACGGAAAGACCGTCGACGTGGAATGGGTCCGTCGCCTGCGCGCGGTGCAGGCGTTCCCGTCCCGCGAAGCGCTGGTGGCGCAGCTCGAGCGCGACCGCCAGGCGGCGCGGGCGACCCTCAACCGGTAGAGAGAGGCGATGGAGAAGATTCGGCGGCGGCTGTATGTGATCGGGTTACTGCTCGTGGCGAGCATCGTCTCGCTCGTGCCGCGCAACAGCAAGCAGCGCGTGATTGACCCCAACACCGGCCGGATGCGGGACACGACGGTGCGGCGCCTGCCGATCAACCTGGGACTCGATCTCCAGGGCGGCATCCATCTGGCGCTCGAAGTCGATCAGTCCAAAGGTCCGGTCCCTGATTGCGCCGATGCGATCCAGCGCGCGGAGCGCGTGGTGCGGACGCGCATCGACGAGTTCGGCACGACGGAGCCTGTGGTTCAGATCCAGGGCCGTTGCCGGCTTATCGTCGAGCTCGCCGGCGAGAAAGATCCCGCGCGCGCCAAGAGCGTCGTCCAGCGCACCGCGTTCCTCGAGTTTCGCATCACGGACATGCGGAACCAGTTCAAGGACGCGTTGCCGCAAATGGATGCCGCGCTGCGGCGCGCCGGCATCAAGTCTCGCGGCGCCGCCGCGCCCTCCGCAGTCGCCCAGCTGTTCGGCGGCGACACGAGCAAAGCGGCTCGCGATTCGGCGGCGGATGCCAACACGCCCGGCGTCCTCTCGTCGCTCTTGTTCCAGGGGCAGCTCGCCGGCGAGTACCTCGTGCCCGAAGAGCAGTGGCCGCTGGTGGACAGCCTGATTCAGCGGCCTGATGTGCGCGCGGCGATGCCGCGCGGGGTCGAGCTGCGGTGGGGCGCGCAGTCGGAATCGCGCGGGGCGCGCGCGTACCGCGCCCTCTACGCCGTCGACTCGCGGCCCATCATCACGGGCGAGGAGCTGATCAAGGCCGTCGCCCGGCGCGACCAGATGACCAATCAGTCCATCGTCGCCTTCCAGCTCAGCCGCCGCGGCGCCCGCGTGTTCTCCCAGGAGACCGCACGTCACATCGGCGATTACATGGCGATCATCTTGGACGGCCGCGTGCAGGGTCAACCGCCGGTGATCCGCAGTCAGATTGGCGCCAATGGGCAGATCGAGCTCGGCACCAAGCCGCTCCAGGAAGCGAGCGACCTGGCGCTGGTGCTCCGGGCGGGCGCCCTGCCGGCGCCGCTCACGATCGTCGAAGAGCGCACGATCGGCCCGTCGCTCGGCGCCGACTCCATCAAGGACGGGATCATCGCCGGAGTCGTCGGCATCGTCGTGGTGATCGTGATCATGGTCGGCTATTACCGGATGGCGGGCGCCCTCGCCGTCGCGGCACTCACCCTCTACTGCCTGTTCACGCTGGCGGGATTGGCGGCGTTCGGCTTCACGCTGACGCTGCCCGGCCTTGCGGGATTCGTGCTGTCCATCGGCATCGCGGTAGATGCGAACGTGCTGATCTTCGAGCGCATTCGTGAAGAGCTGGTTCACGGCAAGTCGCTGCGGCTGGCCGTCGATGAAGGCTTCCTGCATGCGATGAACGCCATCGTGGACTCGAACGTCAGCACCGCCCTCACCGCGCTCATTCTGTATGCCGTCGGGACAGGCCCGGTGCAGGGCTTCGCCATCACGCTGATCATCGGTATCGCCGCCTCGATGATCTCCGCGATCTTCGTCGTGAAGACGTTGTTCCTCATCTGGCTGTACCGGCGGCCCGACATGGTCACCCTGAGTATCTGATGATCAGACTCTTTTCGAACGCGAACTACGACTTCATTAAATGGCGCCGCTGGGCGTTCTCGCTCACGGGCGCCATCCTGCTCGTCGGGCTCGGCTTCCTGCTGACGCGCGGCGTCAACTACAGCATCGAGTTCACCGGCGGCACGCTGCTCCAGGTTGAGGCGCACAAGCAGGTCGGGATGGGCGAGATCCGGGCGGCGCTCGACAACGTCGGCCTCAATGGCGCCGAAATTCAGACGTTCGGCTCCGATACGTCGTATGTGATCCGCGCGCGTCTGGCGCATTCGGCTGGTACGAGCGACGAGACCAGCACGCAGGCGGTCGCCGCCGCGGTCGGTCGCGCACTCGATCAGAGCGTCGGGGCGGGTCAGTACACCATCGTGCGCCGCGACGCGGTGAGCCCCAAAGTCGGACAGGAGCTGCAGGGCAAGGCGGTGCTGGCGATCCTGCTGAGCTTCGTCGTCACCCTGATCTATCTGGCGTTCCGGTTCGAGTGGCGCTTCGGCCTCGCCGCGGTCATCGCGACGGCGCACGACGTGGTCGCCACCATCGCGTTCATCAGCGTCATGCACCTCGAGGTCAGCCTCATCGTCGTCGGCGCGGTACTCACGGTCGTGGGCTACTCGTTGAACGACACGATCATCATCTTCGACCGCGTGCGCGAAAACCTGCGCAAGTACCGGCGCCAAAACCTCTACGAGATTCTCAACCTCTCGATCAGCGAGACGTTGCCGCGTTCCGTGCTGACCCACGGAACCACGATCGCGACGACGCTGTCATTGCTGCTCCTCGCGGGCGAGGTGATCCGGCCGTTCGCCTGGGTCATGTCGTTCGGCATCTTCACCGGCACCTTCTCGTCGATCTACATCGCGGCCCCCGTGCTGCTGTGGATCGAGAAGCGCTGGCCGGGTGAGGATGCGCGTGGCGCGCGAGCGTTCGGGTCCCGCGCACCCACGCCGCAGTTCGTCCCCGCGACTCCGACGTCCTCACCGTCGCCTCGCGCGACGCAACCCACGCGGTAGACGGGGCGCAGCGTGCTGCGCCCCGCGCTGACTGATACCCACTGCCATCTCGGCGATGCCGCGTTCGACGCCGATCGTGAAGCGGTGCTCACGCGGGCCGGCGCCGCCGGCGTCGGGCATATCGTGGTGATCGGAGAGTCGCTGCGGGGAAGCGAGCGCGCCGCGGCGTTGGCGCGGAACGCGCGGGGGTTGTCTGCGACGGCTGGCGTGCATCCCCACGAAGCGCGGACCTGGTCGCGCGAAGCAGACGCGCGCGTGCGCGAGCTGCTCGCCGCGCCCGAAGTGGTCGCGGTGGGTGAAACAGGTCTCGACTTCCATTACATGCACTCCCCGCGCGAGAGTCAGCGCAGCGCGTTCGAGGCGCAACTCGCCCTCGCGGTGGAGCTAAAGAAGCCCGTCGTCGTCCACGCGCGCGCAGCCGACGCCGATATGGCCGCGATGCTGCGGGCGCTGGGTCAGCGGCCGCCGGTGGTGGTGCTGCACAGCTTTTCATCGGGCGACGAGGTGTGGGACGCGGGGATGACCATCGGTGCATATTTCTCCTTCAGCGGCATGATCACTTTCAAGAACTGGACATTGAGCGACCGCCTGACCGCCTGTCCGCCCGACCGCCTGCTGGTCGAGACGGACGCGCCCTATCTCGCGCCCGTGCCGCATCGCGGGAAGCGCAACGAGCCCGGCTATGTGCGGGACGTGGCCGAGCGGGCGGCGGTGCTGCGCGGTGAGACGTTCGAGGCGCTCGCGCAGCGCACCACCGAGAACGCGCGACGCTGCTTCGGCGCGCGGATCGAGCCCTCGCTATGACCGCCCCCCCGATCGCCATCAAGGTTCCGTCCGACATCGCGATCGCACAGGCTGCGAAGCTTCGGCCCATTCGGGATGTCGCGGCGGAGCTGGGCTTGTCGGATGACGAGCTGGAGCTGTACGGCAAGTACAAAGCGAAGATCTCGCTCCGCGCCCTCGAGCAGCGCGCGTCCAAGGGACGGCTCGTGCTCGTCACCGGCATCAGCCCCACGCCGGCGGGGGAAGGGAAGTCCACGGTCACGGTGGGGGTGACGCAGGCGCTCAGGCGGCTTGGGAAGAACGCCATTCTCGCCATACGGGAGCCGTCGCTCGGTCCCGTGTTCGGCGTGAAGGGCGGCGCGGCGGGCGGTGGCTATTCCCAGGTCGTGCCGATGGAGGACATCAATCTCCACTTCACCGGTGACTTCCACGCGATCACCAGCGCGCACAATCTGCTGTCCGCTCTGCTCGACGCGCATCTCCACCACGGCAACGCGCTGGGCATTGACGTGCGGCGCATCACGTGGCCCCGGACCATCGACATGAACGACCGGGCGCTGCGCAGCATCCTCGTCGGGCTGGGCGGGTTGAACGGCGGACCACCGCGCGAAGAGCGGTTCGTCATCATCCCCGGCTCGGAGATCATGGCGATCCTCGCGCTGGCGACCGGACTCCAGGATCTCGAAGCGCGCCTCGCGCGCATCATCGTGGGCCTGCGCGGCGACAAGACTGCCGTGCGCGCCAGCGATCTCAAGGCGCAGGGCGCCATGACGCTGCTGCTGAAAGACGCGATCAACCCGAACCTCGTGCAGACACTCGAGGGCGGTCCGGCGCTGGTCCATTGCGGGCCCTTCGGCAACATCGCGCACGGATGCAATTCGGTCGTGGCCACGAAGCTCGGACTGGCGCTCGCGGACATCGTGCTGACCGAAACGGGTTTCGGTGCCGACCTCGGTGCGGAGAAGTTCTTCGACATCAAGTGCCGCTTCGCCGGCCTCAAACCCGAAGCCGCGATCATCGTCGCGACCGTGCGAGCGTTGAAAGTGCACGGCGGCGTCAAGAAGGATCAACTTGGGGTAGCGAGCGCCGCTGCCGTGCAGCGGGGATCAGAGAACCTGCGCCGTCACATTCGCAACGTGAAGAAGTTTGGAATCCCCGCCGTTGTCGCCCTGAACCGGTTCATCACGGACACCGATGAAGAGGTGGAAGCCGTGCGGGCGGTCGGCGCCGCCGAAGGCGTCGAAGTGGTTCGCTGCGATGTGTGGGAGAAGGGCGGGGAAGGTGGGCTTGCGGTCGCGGAGGCGCTGCTGGGTTTGCTCAAGACGAGCAAGGCGGCGTTCAAGCCGTTGTATGACGAACGCCGTCCGATCCGCGAGAAAATCGAGACGATCGCGCGCGAGATCTACGGCGCCGCCGCCGTCGCGTTCGCGCCGCCGGCGGAACGAGCGCTCGAGCTGCTGCCCAAATTGGGGCTGGGCGAGACGCCCGTGTGCATGGCCAAGACGCAATACTCCTTCACCGACGACGCCACGCAACTTGGTGCTCCCACCGGATTCACACTCCACGTGCGCGACATCTTGCCGTCGGCGGGCGCCGGCTTCATCGTCGCACTCGCGGGCGACATCATGACGATGCCGGGGCTCGGCAAAAGTCCGGCGGCGGAGCGCGTCCGCCTCCATCCTGACGGGACGATCGAGGGACTGTTCTGATGCGTATCATCGCAACCGATGCCGCGCCCAAGGCGATTGGTCCGTACAGCCAGGCGATTGCGACCGAGAGCTTGATCTTCACCGCCGGCCAGGTGGCGCTCGATCCGCAGAGCGGCGACCTGGTCGGGCGCACCACGGCGGAGCAGACGGAGCAGGTCTTCGTCAACCTGAAGGCGGTGCTCAGCGCCGCGGGCACCGCGCTCGGCAACGTCATCAAGACGACGGTCTACCTGGCGGACATGGCCGACTTCGCGCAGATGAACGAGGTGTATGCGAAGCACTTCGGCGCGCACAAGCCGGCCCGCTCGACGGTGCAGGCCGCCGGCCTCCCCAAAGGCGCACGCGTGGAAATTGACGTGATCGCCGCCAAGGGGGGGCAATGAGGGCGCGAGTGCTGAGCGCCGCGCTGGCGGCGTCGCTGGCGCTGGGATGCGGCGATAAGTCCGGTCCGGAGGTCGTCGCGACCGAGTTCGCCGAGCCGCTCGCCGGGGCGCTCAATCAGACGTTTTTCTATTTGAACTACGTGGACGAGCAGGCGGGGACCGGCATTCGCGATTACGCCTGTGGTGTCAAGACCTACAACGGCCACGCGGGAACGGACATCACCCTCGCCAATTTCGCGGTTATGGACTCCGGCGTTCCGGTGCTCGCTGCCGCCCCCGGAACCGTCGTGGAGACCCACGACGGCGAGTTCGACCGCCAGAAACGTTGGATCACCGGCGCCGTCCCGAACTACGTCGTCCTCCGGCATCCGGACGGCGTGCAGTCGCGCTACCTCCATCTCAAGCACAACTCCATCGCAGTCAACGTCGGGCAGCAGGTGCAGGCGTCGGACGTGTTGGGCTACGTCGGTAGCTCGGGGTTTTCCGACATTCCACACCTGCACTTCGAGGTGCACGACGCGGATGACGCCCTGATCGATCCCTGGGTGGGCGCGTGCGGCGCGCAGCAATCCCGCTGGTCGGTGCAGCGATCCTATCAGGATGCGTTCTCCCTGTACGGGTCGGGACTGACCGATGCCGACCTTACACTCGATCTCGTAAAGGATCCTCCGGCCCAAGTCACGAGCTTCACGGTGGCCGATCCAAAGGTGACGATGTGGGTCGAGCTCATGAACGCACCCGCGGGCACGGTGACGGAGTTCCGACTGTACCGGCCTGACGGTGCGCTCTTTTTTACGGCGTCCGATACCCTGCCGCAGTTCTATAGCTTGAGCTGGTGGTGGGGCTGGCACGCGATCCCCGGATACCTGACACCGGGGGTGTGGCGCATGCAGTACCGGAACGATGGCGTGCCGCTCGCCGAGCGGGCCTTCGTGGTGGTGGATACCGGACCGCTGCCCAGTCCCAATCTCCAGCGCATGCGGGCGGGTCGGGGAGGCGGTGGGGTCGGAAAGCCGCCGTTCTAACGCGCGGGAGTGGATCGGGCCTGGTGGCCTGAGCAGTCTTCAAAACTGTTTGGGCCCCTAACGGGGCTCGGTAGGTTCGATTCCTACACGCTCCCGCCACAACGAGTTGCAGCAATGCGCTGAACATGGTCAAATGCCTCCCGCGGCGAATTGTCCCCCTATTGTCCCCCTCGACGCCGGCCGCCCGGCGCCCGCGAAGAACGCGGCCAGCTTCTCCACGCCCTCCGACAGGTCCGCCTCGTTGACGATGTTGTAGCGGTCGAAGATCGCCCGTGTCTTGTGGCCCGTCAGCTGCATCGCCACCCGCTCAGGCACGCCGGCGCGTACCAGGTTCCGCACGGCCGTGCGGCGGAAGTCGTGAGGCACCCGCCCGAGCAGTTCGGGTCGCTCAAAGACCTCCATCGCGCCGCGGCGCTTCACCGCCGCGCGCTCGCAGGCTGAGTGCCAGGCGTGGTAGAAGTTGCGGATCCGCGCCCCGCTCTCGCGGACGAACACATGCGGGTGACGCGGCCGAGCTGCCGCTCGAGCGCCGTCACGAGCGCGCGCTGCCGATCGAGGAGCTTAGCCAGGGCAGGCAGCACCGCGAACGGGAACGTCCGCCCCGCCCGGTTCTTGGTGTCGCTGCCCTGTCAGGCGCCCACCCCCTATCGCTCAGGCAGAAAACTTCGCGCGCGGGGGGACGTCATCGTGGGTGGCCCGTTGCTCGCCGAGCTGGCGCCGATCACGGGGCCGATGTATCAGCTGTTCGTGTTTTTTATGGTGACCGATCCGCGGACCACGGTGAGCACGCGGCGCGGCAGGATGGTGGTCGTTGCGATCGTGGCGGTGGTCGAGACGCTGATCCGGTTGGCGGGCGATTTCCAGCTCGCCCTGCTGCGGCCGCTGTACGTGTCGCCGCCGCTGCTGGCGCTGGCGATTGTGGGGCCGATTGCGATCCTGTGGGATCTGCGGAGGACGGCCGACGGGCGGGCTGGCGGACGGCTGACGGGCGCTGACGGGCTGACGGGCGCTGACGGGCTGACATTGTGACGCGCTGATAAGGATCCGGGGCGCTCGCTGCTGAGTTTTTTGGGTACCGCGTTTTCCTCCCGCGTGGTTACGGTACGACATGGCTTCCTCTGCCCCGCCATTACTCACGCAGCTGCGCGTCGCCATTCGCACCAGACATTACAGTTCGCGGACGGAGGAGGCGTACGTTCAGTGGGTGCGTCGCTTCATTCGTTTCTGTGGCACGCGTCATCCGCGCGAGCTGGGCGTGGGCGACGTCACCCGTTTCCTCTCGAGTTTGGCAGTGGACTGCAAGGTCAGCGCAGCGACGCAGAACCAGGCGCTCGCGGCGATCATGTTTCTCTATCGCGATGTATTGCAGGTGCCGGTGGGCTGGTTAACCACGCTAGTGCGGGCGAAGCAGTCGGTTCGTGTCCCGGTCGTATTCACGCGAGACGAAGTGCGGAAGGTGTTCGCGCAGATGAGGGGCCGAGGCGCGCCGGCGCTGATTACCGCCCTACTGTATGGGACGGGGATGCGCCTGCTCGAAGCGCTGCGCCTACGGGTGAAGGATGTGGACTTCGGGGCGAACGAGATCACGGTGCGGGGCGGCAAGGGCGATCGGGATCGCCGCACGATGTTGCCCGAGCGGTTGAAGGGCCAGTTGTTGAAGCACCTAGCCGAGGTTCGCACGGAGCATGAGCGGGACCTGGCGGCAGGTGCCGGTTGGGTGGAGATGCCGGGGGCGTTGTTCCTCAAGTACCCGAATGCGGGCCGAGAATGGGCGTGGCAATGGGTTTTTCCAGCGGGTCGTATGTACACGGATCCGCAGACCGGTCAACGGCGGCGTCATCACCTCCACGAGACGGTGGTGCAGCGGGCCTTCAAGGAGGCGCTACGGGCCAGCGGCATCCCGAAGGCGGCGAGCTGCCACACGCTGCGGCATTCGTTTGCAACTCACCTGCTTGAAGCGGGTTACGATATCCGTACGGTGCAGGAGCTGCTGGGCCATCGCAACGTCGCCACTACGATGATTTACACGCACGTGCTCAATCGGGGAGGCATGGGCGTTAGAAGCCCCGCAGACACGCTGTAATAATTTGTTTAGGCTGACCTGTCTAACCAGAGGCACCTAGCTTGAGGGATGTAGCATACGTAGCGAACGAACGCTTGCAGTTTAGTTTAGACAGGTATGTCCAATTCACGTTAGGCCGCCGCCACGATGGCAAGTCTTTCTAGCCCCGTTAGTGACAAGCATCTCACCGCTCTGGGTAGGGTCACCGCCTACTTTAGCCAGCTTGAGGACGAACTTTGTCGTCTTGCTTGGAGCCTTCTAGGCACCGAACCTGCCGTAGGCCAGATCGTTACTGCGGAACTGTCATTCAAAGG
>DASYTD010000138.1:0-9369 GCA_036002655.1 Gemmatimonadales bacterium | reverse complement strand
GCACAGAGCGATAACAGCAGCACGGCCAGCATTGAGTCTGGAAATTAGCGCCAGCTGGGATCGAGCGCGCAGCGCAGCAAGCGCCGACTCCCGGAGGGGCAATGAAAACGGCGGCCGAATGGCCGCCGCTGAATTGCCCCTCCTGGGATCGAACCAGGACTCTCCTGATCCAGAGTCAGGCGTGTTGCCAGTTACACCAAGGGGCACGGATGGAGCTGAGGGGGCTCGAACCCCTGACCTCCTGGGTGCGATCCAGGCGCTCTCCCAGCTGAGCTACAGCCCCGAGGGGAGTTCAAGCTAAACTCGCCGAGGGGCTCATTCAAGGATATCTCTAACCTACCTCACTGGAGGAGGACTCGTGCCGATCCTCGCTATCCTCGCTTTCGCTCAAATGCCTTGGACCGCCAATCTACCAACGCGTGGCGTGTCCCTCGACTTCCTCCGCCCCAAGTTCGACGGCGGCGGGACGTCGCTGACCAGCGGGGCAGCGTTCCTCTCGGCCCGCTTTCCGATCGGATCCGCCGCGATCAGGTTCGAGCTACCGTACGCACGCGTAGCGGTTCCCGGGTTTTCGAGCTCGACCATAGGCAATCCGTACGTCGGCATGGAAACGGGCACGGCGAGCAACCTCCACTTCGAGGCGGGCATCCGTATCCCCGCGACCTCCGAGACCGAGGAGGCCGGGATAATGGGCCTTTTCACTGATATCACTCGGCTCGAAGCATTTTTGCCGGATGTGCTCACGATCGCAGGCCGCATCCGCTATCACCGCACCGACACCGATGGCTTGACGGTCGACGCCGGTGGTGGGCCTTCGATCTGGGCTCCGACTCAGGGCGGAGCCGATACGGAGGTCATCCTCCACCATCACTTCTCGGTCGGGTATCGTGGTGCAAACGCCTGGATGGCATTCGGCTTCGGTGGGTTGTTAATCCTTACCGAAGACGCGAGCCTGGCCGACCGCACCGTCTATCAGCTTGGGGCCTCGGCAGGTCTGTCTCGCGGACAGGTGCGTCCCGCCCTGCACGTCATCATTCCACTCGATGACGAGATCAAGAACGACGTGGATATGGTGATCGGCTTGGGCGTCGCCGTTGTATTGCCGTAGCTCGCCCTAATCTCCCACGAGTCGCAGGGTTACGACATTACGATCTAGTCCGCCAAGTCTATAAGTCCGTTGCAATACTGGGTATTAGCCAGTGTGCGATTGGTGCGCCTGTCTTCCGCCCATATGAGGATCAATCCGATGATTTCGCTCTTGCTCTCGACCCTCCGTCTCACCGCGAGGTGGGGCCTCTTTTGGCTGCGTTCACGCACGATACTGTGGCTGCTCTCGATGGCGCGGTACAACTTGCAGTCACTGCTTCGGGCTCGCTAGCGGATCAGAGCCTTTCTGAGATTGTTGATCAGTCCGTTGAACATGCGGTGCGCGTTTCTGCGCCGATAGAACTGACCGTTGAGCCACGACCGAAAGCCGGTCGGGTGCCAGATGTGTTTGAGGGTGACTTTGGTGGACCCGCCCGCGAAGCCCAGCCCGAAGAACGTCTTCGAGCCGGCGCGATGATAGATCTCGACCCACCCGAATGTGTGCGGCGGCGAGAAGTCGATGATTTCGATGACCGACTCGTGCCGGTGCACGTCGCGCTGAAACGTGAGCTTGTAGCGCGCGCCTTTGCCCGGCGCTCTGTCGTTGGTCGTCGCTTTCACCGCGACGCAGCGCGGCAGCCATTCCGGCATCCGCAGCGGATCCGAAATGAGGGCGAAGACTTTATCGATTGGCGATTGTACGTTGGCGGAATACGTGAATGAGACCGGTCCCATGAGTCCTCAGTCAGAATACGGTATATCTACTTCCAGTCCATCCTTCGCGACACTCACGTTGGGAAACACCTCGCGCGCTTCGCGCACCAGCTCGTCGGCACTGATCGAGTAGCGCGCTGAAACATGCGACAGCACGAGTCGCTTGGCTTTCGCCGCCAAGGCGACTTGCGCCGCCTCCTTCGCGGTCGCGTGGCCGGTGTCGCGCGCGCGATCGCGCTCCTCCTCACCGAACGTAGCCTCGTGAATCAGCAGATCGGCGTCCTGCGCGGCGTCCACCGTCGCGGCGCAGGGGCGCGTGTCGCCGGTGAACGCAACCAGCCGGCCGGGTCGCGCGGCTCCGACTACGTCGGACGGCCGGACTGTCTGACCGTCGGACAGTTGAATCTCCTCTCCTTTGGTCAGTTTCCCCCAGAGCGGCCCTTCAGGGATTCCTAACGCACGCGCCTTCTCCACATCAAAACGTCCCCGTCGGAGGTGCTCCTTGAGGACATATCCAATGGAAGGGCCGCCGCCATGCTCTGTCGGGAACGCCGCGATGTCGTATCCATCTCGCTCGGTTGCGCCTTTCACCGTATCCCCGGCCTTCACTTCGGTGATTTCCACCGGGAACGGCACCCGCTCGACTCCCAACCGCATCGCAGTCGCAAGCACCTTCTTGGCGCCTTTCGGGCCGTACAAGAAAAGGGGCTCGGGCCGCCCTTGCAGGCCGAGCGTCCGAATCAGGCCAATGACGCCAAGAAAATGGTCGGCATGGAAGTGGGTGAAGAAGATCTCGGACAGCGCAAAGCTCACGCCGTAGCGCATCATCTGGCGCTGCGTCCCTTCCCCACACTCGAAGAGCAACGTCTCGCCCTCGCGATGGACGGCGAGTCCCGACACATTCCGCTCGACGGTGGGGCGCGCCGCGGAGGTCCCAAGGAAAGTGACGGTTAGAACAGCTTCACCCTCACGAGACCAGGCTTCATGTACTTGTCGGGATGCTCTTTGAGATCTTTGAGCAGCGCGGTGAGTGAGACAGACAGCTCGTGGAGGTCATGGTACATGACTGTGTCCGCCGCCAATCGACCGAGCGTCCCTTCCCCTCGATTGATGCGGCTCAGGAGCGTGTCGAGCTGGGCGGTCGTGTGAGTCAGATGATTCGTCAGCTTGGCAAGGTTCGTAGAGATCGAGTCGATGTTGCGGCCCGTGCCCGAGCTGAGCATTGAATCCACCCGCTGCATGACCCGCTCCGTCGCTTGCAGCGTGCGGGTCGTCTGTTTGATGAACGGCCCCTCGGGCGCGTTGGCGAGCGTGTTCATCGCCCGCTGCGTCACGACCAGCGTGTTGTGAATGTCCTCACCCAGGCGGTCGGAAACGATGTTGGCCGCGTTTTCCATCAGCTCGTTGGCGCGATTGGCGACGCCCTGCGCCACATCGGTGATGTCGGGCTGATTTGAGCCCGTGATCACGCGCCCGCGCGCGAGCAGCTCGTCGCGCGCCCCGGGGTTGTAGTCGACGAACTTGGCCCCGAACAGGTCCATCGAGGCGACGGCGGCGCTGGCGTCGATGTGCGGCGCGACGTCGCGCGACAGCTCGAGCGTGACGCGCACGCTCTTGACGCGCTCGAGCGCCACCCGCGCCACCCTGCCTTTCTTCACGCCCGACACGAGCACGGGATCGCCCTGCTTCAGTCCGGCGACGCTCTCGAACATCACATCCACCGAGATACCGCTCGTGCGCAGCGACTGCCCCGTGAGCCAGAACATGCCGACGAGGAAAACCGCGACGCCGACGAGCACGATGGCTCCCACCCCGACTTCCTGCTTGTACGTGAGGTCCACTAATCCTCCCCCTCCCCAGCCCCATTCCCGGTGTCGGGTGTCGGGCGTCGCGTGTCGGGCGCGTCCCGTCTGGCACCAGACACCTGAAACCCGGCACCTTGTATGACCGCCATCTCGAGATCGCGCTCGAGGAACTGCTGCACCACCGGGTCTTGCGACGCGATGATCTCCTCCGCGGTGCCGACGGCGCGGATCTTGGCCTGCGCCAGCAGCGCGATCCGGTCGGCGACGCGGAACGCCCCGCGCACGTCGTGCGTCACCACGACGCTCGTCACGCCGATTTCCTGTTGCAGTCGCTCGATCAACGAATCGATGACGTCGGCATTCACCGGATCGAGGCCGGAGGTCGGCTCATCGTACAGCAAGTATACCGGTTTTCCGGCGATCGCCCGCGCGATGCCGACCCGCTTGCGCATGCCGCCCGACAGCTCCGCCGGAAACTTGCGGCCCACATCCTCCGGGAGATTCACGAGCCGCAGGCATTCTCTGACGCGTTGAATGCAATAGTCCTTGTCGGCGTACTGTTTGTCGTCCGTAATGCCCAGCCGGATGTTCTCGAACACATCCATCGAATCGAACAGCGCGCCGTTCTGGAAGACGTAGCCGATGCGGCTGCGCAGCTCGGCCAGCTCCTTGCGGCCCAGCAGCGGGACGAGCTGCCCATCCACCCAGACTTCGCCCGAGTCGGGCTTGATCAGGCCGATGACGTGCTTCAGCAACACGCTCTTGCCGACGCCCGAAGGGCCAAGCAGCGCGACGGTCTCGCCCACGTCCACGAAGAAGTCGACGCCGTCGAGCACGACGTTATCCACGAAGCGCTTGGAGACCTTCTTGAGCTCGATGCTCACTTCGCGGTCCCCAGGATCAGCTTCGTGAGAATCGTGTCGAGCAGCAGAATCGTGACCGACGACGCCACCACGGCCTGCGTCGTCGAGCGCCCGACCCCTTCAGCGCCCTGCTGGGTGTTGAAGCCGATGTAGCAGGGGATGATCGTGACCGAGCACGCGAAGGCGTACGACTTGATGAGCGAGTACCACAAGTCGAGGGGCTTGAAGAAGTAGCGCGCGCCGAACTCGAAGTCCGCGTACGTCAGGCCGAGCGACGACTGGGCCGTGATATAGCCCACCACGATGCCGAACGCGTTCGCCATCATCACCAGCGCCGGGATCGCGATCAGCCCCGCGAGAATCCGCGGCAACAGGAGGTGGGTGACGGGCGATCGGCCTAAACTCTCGAGCGCGTCAATCTGCTCGGTCACCCGCATGCTCCCCAGCTCGGCGGCGTAACGCGCCCCGATCCGGCCGGCGAGGATCAGGCCCGTGAGCACGGGACCGAGCTCCAGAATCATCGACTCGACGATGACGCCGCCCGCCACGTAGAGGGGCAGCTGCCCCGTGAACTGGTAGCCGGTCTGGAGGCTGGTCACGGCCCCCGCGAATCCGGCGACCAGCAGCACGATAAAGAGGCTGCCGTAGCCCACTGCGATCGTTTGCTGGATGGTGCGCGGAACCCAGACGCGCCATTCCAGGATACCGCGCACCAGGTCGAGGAGCATAAAAAAGAAGCGCCCCGCGTGGCTGGCGCTGTGCAGCGACCACCGCCCCACGTATCGCCGCAGGTCGAGGGCGGCAGTGAATGCTCTCATGGCTGTGTATCTTGTGTACGCATGGCCCCTCCGTCCACCCCTCAGGTTCGGAAGCTCTTTATTCGCAAGCTATTGGCCTGGTACCGTAGGTCGGCCCGCGATCTACCCTGGCGTGCTACTCGCAACCCCTATGCCATCCTCGTCTCCGAGTTCATGCTGCAGCAAACCCAGGTGAGCCGGGTCTTGGAGTATTTCCCCCGCTTCATGGCCCGCTTCCCTACGATCGGCACGCTCGCTCGCGCTCGACCAAAAGCCGTCAGGGAAGAGTGGGACGGTCTCGGCTATTACGCGCGCGCCAGGAATCTCCACGCGCTTGCGCGCGTGGTCAGTAAGACACAACGCGGCAGGCTGTCCGATAAGCCGGAGGAGTTACAGCAGTTGCCAGGTGTCGGCCGGTACACAGCGGGAGCGGTGGCGTGCTTTGCTTATGAGCGACCGGTTCCGGCCGTAGATACGAACGTGGCTAGGGTGATCCGGCGCGTGTTCCTCAAACGGGAAACGAGAAACGGGAAACGGGAAACGTGGAAGCTTGCGGCCGCGCTGATACCGAAGAATGGCAAGCGAGCCTGGCGATTCAATCAGGCACTGATGGAGCTGGGGGCACTGATTTGTAAAGCAAGAAGTCCATTGTGCCCCGAATGTCCGGTCAAGCACAACTGCAGCACATTCTCTAGGCTCGGAACACAGTCCCCGCGAGCAGTGCCAGCAGCGCAAAGATCCCGGCGAGCGTAGCGAAGATCGCCTGCCGTCGCCTAAGTCCAGCAAACGATTCCGGCATTTCACCGCGCGCGTCCACCTCGAGCCTTCCGAGTCGTGCGGCGGTCGGCGTCACGATCGCAATCGCGACAATCGCGCCGAGCAGCCCTAAGCCTTGCATTGCCATCAGCCAGCTCGGCACCATGGCGTTCTTGAAATACGGAACGGACAGAATGATGCCGCTGAGCACGACGAGCACGGCGCCCGGACCGATCAGATTGCGCGACACGACGCTCATCACCCGGTAGACCGCAAGCCGCTGATCGGGGGCGAAGTACTTGGCGGTGATGCCGCTGAGCATGACGGCGAGCCCGCCGCCGAGCCAGGCGACGAAGCCCATGACGTGCACGAACAGCCAGAATCCTCTCACGTGCGGCTCAACACCTCGGGGAGGGGTTGCCGCCCCGCGAATCCGGCATCCAGCTCGTGCCAGTGGGTGATGCGATCCTCGCCGAACTTCCAGCACCAGAGGATTTCGCGCTCGTCCAAGCGGCCATGGAAATCCACGAGCCCTTCGTCGAAGCCCTTGAACTCGCAGCCGACCTGCTCCAACTCGCCGAGATAACTGTTGATCTTCCCCGCAACGGTGTCGATCTGAGCCTTGAGATCGAGCTGCTCTTGGGACTCGCCCCACTCGGGACGAGCTTGAGAAGCGACGAGCTCGTAGCGGGCGACGAGATCCTTCCAGGCAGGGTAAACGGTCATGATGTCCTGCACCACTCGCTTAACGAGGGGAAGAGTACGATTTGCTTCGGCTAGAGTAAAGAACTTATGCGCCATAGTTGTGAGACGCCGCGGGAGACGCTGAGCCGCCGAGACGCTGAGGGGCTGCGAGACACGAGGCTCTAGGAACTACTCATTCCTGAACTCGAATGCCATCGATTTCTTCCGGGTGCGGAATAAACCCGACGACTTTCTTATCACCATCCAGTACGACAATCGTGGACCGCACATGGTGATCCGTCGGATCGAGCTGCTTCATCACCTTATACCCTTTCAATTCGGTATCCGGCTTCACTACGGGTGTATCTGTCCTTGCGTGTTCCGCGGCCGAGCAGTCAGTTGGATCGTGCCCTGCTCCCACACACCGCGCGACGATATCACGATCGGAAATCGTTCCCAGATATCTACGATCTTTTGGGTTATCGACGACTGGGACTACTGAAATGTTCTTGACCCGCATGAGCGCTGCTACCTCGGATGAGGTCGCCCCAGCCGCCGCGATTACGGGATCGGTAATCATGACCTCAGATGCCCGCATTTGACTTCCTCAGCTCTCGCTCCTCAAAGCCCCTCAGCGTCTCGACGTCTATCCTAAAGCCTTTTTCGTTGCCTGGTAACCCATCTCCACGTACTCTTGTACTCGCTCGACCGCGAATGTTGCTTCTCGCTCCGCGACCGGTCTCACATAGACGAGTCGCGGTCCCTGCTTCGGCCAATCCGCCAAGACCCGCTCGGTTTGCTCCGCCATCATGATGCGCAGGGCTTCACCGTGCGTCCGCACGACCCGCGGAAGGCGCGAAGGCACTGGAGCATCCGGGGGAGGCGGCTCGGGCTGATCGCCGTTTCCCGTGACGTTCCGCTCGTCGAAACCGGGCCCCACGTTGACCGCGACGAACACATCGGCGTCTTGCTCGAGCTCGCGGGCGGGGTCAAGCGGCAGCACGGCTCGCAGGCCCCCGTCGCCCAGTCGCCGGCCGTCGGCTTCGAGCGGCGGGAAGTACAACGGCAGGGCGCACGTGGCGTAGAGCGCGTCCGCCAGCTCGATGTTGCGTCCGCGGCGATCCGGCGCGCTGCCGGACCCCCCGCTCCCCTGGCGCTCGGGGCCGCCGAGCAGCAGCAGCTCGCCGCTGTCGAGATCAGTTGCCGTCACGGTGAGCGGGATGCGCAGGTATTCGAAGCGCGTCTTGGGAACGATGCACGCGATGGCGCGGCGCAGCGCCGATGCGGGAAAGAGGCTGCGGGCGAACAATCCCATCACGAGCACGAGCGGATCGAACGGCGCGATGTCCCGGCGCCGGATCCCCATGGCTCGGCGGCGCACCTGATCGAACGGCATCCCGGCGCCCAGCGCGGCACCCACGACCGCGCCCATCGAAGTGGCAATGATATGACTGGGAACGAGATTGGCCTGCTCGAGGGCCCGGAAAGCGCCGGCGTGAGCTAGAGCTTTGGCGCCCCCCCCCGAGAGAACGAGAACCACTTTCATGAATGCGGAATGTGAAATGCGAAATGCGGAATTTTACTGACAGGTTCGAGCGCACGAGCCCGTCCCGGAAATTCCGCATTCCACATTCCGCATTTCACATTATTCACCACGCCCCTGATCATATCTCCGCTCCATGAGCCGGTTCGCTCGCCGCTTCGCGGCGCGCTCGTAGCGGCGCTTTTCGTCCGGGGTCTCGGGGACGATCGGCGCGACTTCCGCCGGCCGGCCATTCTCATCGAGTGCGACATAGGTGACGTAGCACGAGTTCGTGTGGCGCCGGTCGCCCGACAGCACGTTCTCGGCGAGCACCTTGACTCCGACTTCCATCGATGTACGGCCCGCGAAATTCACGCGCGCCAGCGCCGTCACCAGCTCGCCCACGTGGATCGGCTCCCGGAAATCGACCTTGTCCACCGAGACGGTGACACAGGCGCGGTGGGCGTGGCGGATCGCCGCCACGGCGGCCACGCGATCCACCAGCGCGAGGATGTGGCCGCCGAACACGTTGCCCATGATGTTCGCGTGATGCGGCATCATCAGCTCCGTGAGGACGGCTTCCGCTTCGCGCGGATGGCGGCCGTTCGGAGCCATCAGTAGTCCACCGGCCTCAGGTAGAACTCGCCGATAGCGGTCTGCGACAACACCGCGACCGTGGGGAGCCTCCGCTTCCAGTGCGTCGAGTCGAGACGCTGCCGCACGATCTCCACCTCTTCTTTATTAAAGCCCCCCCCCCGAGGCTGCTCGCCTCGTATTAAATGAAACAAGATCTTATCCGCATGCAGATAAGACACACCTAGGTCCCCTTCATCTGTTTGACCCTTGATCAGGTCTGCGGTGGCCGGCTTGCCGACGATTTCCTCGGGCACGCCCACATGCCGCGCCAACGCCCACACCTGCGTCTTGAACAAATCGCCGAGCGGATTCACGGGCGGCGCGTCGTCGCCGTGCCAGGTGAAGTAGCCGAGCAGCCGCTCCGACTTATTGCTCGTCCCGAGGGGCAGCGCCTGATGCTTGGCGGAGAGGTCGAACAGCACGATCATGCGCTGGCGCGCCATCACGTTGCCGAGCCGGTGCGGGTCGGCATCGCCGACCTGCTTCAGGTACCCATCCACGGCGTC
>DASYTD010000137.1:0-15130 GCA_036002655.1 Gemmatimonadales bacterium | reverse complement strand
CTCGCGACCACGCCGAGTCTGGAACCCTATCTCTCGCGGCTGCGGCAGTCGGGCGTGGACGCGCTCATGCTCGCGACGGAGCGCGGCGGCGCGGAGCTCGCCCTGCGCGAGATGGGACGCATCGGCGTCCGCTGGCCGACGCTCGGCGGCGACGCGCTCACCGGCATCGAGAACGCCGGTGCCATTGCCGAGGGCGTCCGCCTGTCCTCCGCCTATCTGGTGGACCGCCCCGGAGAGCGCAACGCCAGGTTCGTCGAAGCCTATGCCCGGGCCTACCCCGGTCAGCGCCCCGATCACCGTGGCGCCGCCGCGTACGACATCGTGCAATTGCTGGCGGGGGTCCTCGCGGACGCCGGCCCGGATCGCCGCGCGATTCGCGACCGGCTGGCTCGCATTGGCGCGGACGTGCCGGCATATGAAGGCGTGACCGGGCCAATCGCCTTCGACGGGCGTGGCGACGTGCCGGCAAAATCGGTGGTCATCGGCA
Organism: Gemmatimonadales bacterium; assembly: GCA_036002655.1. GTDB lineage: Bacteria > Gemmatimonadota > Gemmatimonadetes > Gemmatimonadales > GWC2-71-9 > 20CM-2-65-7. Next base: position 14,643 of record DASYTD010000137.1, on the reverse strand, counting down.
CGGTGCGCGCCGGCCAGCTGGTGACGGAGCTGGCGCAATGATGGCGCTCGATACGATTCGCTGGCGGATCATTCTCGGACTCTCCGGGTTGCTCGCCGGTCTCATCATTGCCGCGATCGTCGGCGTGACATCGCTGGGGACGCTGCGCCGCTCGCTGGCAACCGAAATCGATCACTTGCGCGAATCGAGCGAGGTCGGCAACGGTCTCGTCATAGCGGTGTTCGACGAAATCCGCGCCGGGCACCAGTACCTGGACGAGCCCGGCAGCGAAGCGAGCGGCCAGTTCCAGGCCGCCGTGGATGCGGCCTTCCGGTATCAGCAGCAGCTCGACGGGTTGCCCGGGCTCACGCAAGCCGACCGGATCACCGTAAACCGCATCAAGCAATTGCAATCGACGATCCATGTGGACTACTCACTGGCGCACGCGTATCTGGACCTGGGTCGAACCCGGGAAGCCCAGGCGCTGTCGGGGGCCGTGCGCGCGCCGGTGACCGATCTGACGCGCCTGGTGCGGGAGTTGTCGGCGCGCCAATCGGACAGGGCGACCGCGGCCGGCCAGCGGTTGACGCGCCTGGCCCGCGAGCGCGAGATCGTGCTGTGGCTCGTGCTGATCGCGACGGCGATCGTGGGCGCGATCGTCGGCGTGTTCACGCTGCGCTGGGTCGAAGGTCCGCTCGTCCGGCTCGTGACCGCGGCCGAGCGCTTCGGCAGCGGCGATCTGCGGCCCGTGACCACCGGGCGCATGCCGCGCGAGTTCCGGGTCCTCGCGGACGCGATGCGGCAGATGGGCGAGCGGCTGCGCGGGATCGTCTCCGAAGTCGTGGGGTCGGCGGACAAGATCGCGGCGTCGGCGAGCGACCTCTCCGCGGTGAGCGAGCAGCTGGCCGCATCATCCAGCCAGGTCTCCAGCGCCATGCTCGAGATCTCGACCGGCGCCGAGAGTCAGCGCAACGAGCTCAACGCGACGCAGTCCGCGTTGGAGCAGCAGCGCCGCGCGACGGCGGAGATGTCGGACGCCGCTTCCCGCGTCGCGCGACTCGGGGAGGAGATCCGCACCGTAGCGGACCGCCATCGCAACGACGTCGCGGCGGCCGGAACGACGCTGCTCGACGTCCGTGAGGTCGTCCGGACAACCGCCACCGAGGTCACGCAGCTCGCCGAGCAGAGCGCCGCCATTGATGACTTCGTGGACCTCATCAAACGGATCTCGTCCCAGACCAACTTGCTGGCATTGAACGCCGCGATCGAAGCGGCGCGGGCCGGTGAGCATGGCCGCGGCTTCGCGGTGGTCGCTGAGGAAGTGCGGCAGCTGGCGGACGAGTCGTCGCGCGCCGCGGAAGATGTGGCGCGAACCACGCGCGTGATCCGCGAGCAGGTCGAGGAGGTCACCGCGACGATGGCCGTCGGGCAGGCAAAGGTCCGCGGCATTGAATCGGTCGCGGAGGGGGCGGCGCGCGGCCTGACCGAAATCGTCGCGGCCGTCGAGCAAGTCGAGCAGGCGGCCTCCCGCGTGACGCGCGCGGCACAGGAGAATCGCGGCGTCACGGAGCAGCTCGGCGCGCAGGCCCAGCAGGTGGTGAGCCGGGCGGTTTCCCACGCGTCCAGCGCCGAGCAGGTCACGGCGGCGACCGAACAGCAGGGCGCCTCGACTGAGGAAATGGCAGCGGCCGCCGGAAACCTGCTCCAGGCGGCCGAGAAACTCCGCGGGCTCGTCCGCGGCTTCCGGATCTAGCGGCGGCCCTTCTTCTTTTTCGCGGGCGCCTTCTTTACGGCCACGGGCTTGCGTTTCCGTAGCCCTTCTTGGACTTCCGCCAACACGCGGTCGCCTTCGTCGGGACCGATCAAGCCCCGGCGCACGGCGTAGCGCACCAGCTCTTCCGCGTCCTCCGGCGTAAAGTCGGCCAGACCGGCGGCTCCTCGCATCGCTTTGATGAGCGCATCCGCGACTGGGCTGCGCAGCACGCTGGCGATGCCGGGAAGGGCTTCGAGTAACGACGAGATCTGTGAACCACCGAGCTCGGCTGGCATTAAAGGGGTGTTAAGGTCGCGCCAAGCTACATGACCCCCCTGGGGGCGTCAAGAATTGCCGGGTGCGGGGGGTCCCCTACGGGAGATTGTGAGGTCGGACTGCGACAACAGCTCGCCCAGCACCCTGCGCGTGCGGGGATCGAGCGGCAGCTCGAAATGCACGTCGAGACGATACTCGACGCGGTCCGCCCCTTGTCCCGTGAGGGTGAAGCCGCGATCCGACGGTGTGACGGCGTCGATTTCAATCTCCGCGACGGGCTGATAGACCGGCCGGGAGCCGGTGGGGGGACGGGTCGGCCGCGTGCGCGGACTAGGCATGACAACCTCCTGGTTGCCGGAGAGATAGCCCCCAGGGGAAGTGCGTCAAGATCAGGGTAGTATAGATTTCGAGGCGGAGGGGAGTCGCCGTGGGCAGACGCGGGATCAAGGAATATCGGGCGCCGGAAGCGCTGGCGCTCATTGCAGCAGATAGGGCGCATCAGCCGTTGGTGTGCCCTTCGTGCGGTACCCGCACGATCCAGCGCTCGCCCCGCCGCCGCCCCCTGCGTCCCGGCGAGCTCATTGCCGCGGAGCGAATCAGTCTGACGTGCGCCGGCTGCAGCCGGCACGCTTCTTATATCACGCGGGGGATGGAGCCACCGCGCGACGCCACCATGGATCCACGGAGCGTACGAGCGCATGAGTGAACGGGCATCGCCATATCGGGAGGGGGGGGGCAAGCGTGGCTGGTGACGCGATACAGATGATGGGGACCGTCACAGAGGTGCTGCCCAACACGACGTTCCGCGTAAAACTCGAAAATGGACACGAAGTACTGGCTTACGTCAGCGGGAAGATGCGCAAGAACTACATCCGGATCCTTCAGGGTGACCGCGTCGCCGTTGACCTATCTCCCTACGATTTGACCCGCGGCCGCATCACCTATCGATACAAATAGGCCTCACAACTCTTCCCTGGCGTCTCAACTTGGGTGTCGAAACAGCCGGTTCCATCTGATTCGGAACGGGTGCGAGGCGACGCTCATATAGATGATGAGCGGCCGCCCGCGAATGTGCGCGCGCGGCAGAAAGCCCCAAAAGCGGCTGTCGTAGGACTCGTCGCGATTGTCTCCCATCACGAAGTAATGCGCCGGTGGCACGACGATCGGCCCCCAGTCATGGGTGGTGGGGCGGTAGTGCGCCGCGTCGCGGCCGATGTACTGCGGCAGCTGCCACGCCTTGATCAGCTGGATGCGAAACTCCTCGTCGGGGATCGGCGCCAGGGCCGTATGGAGCGCGTAGGGCTCATCCAAACGTTGGCCGTTACGAATGACCGTGTCGTGCACCATCTGCAGCGTATCGCCCGGGACGCCGATCACGCGCTTCACGATGTTCAGGTCCGGCGTTGAATCTTCGACAGAGCGGAAAATGACGAGCTGCTGCCGCTGCGGCGTCGCGAACGCCGGGAGCCGGCAGCAATGAATGCCGGTGACCGGAATCTCCAGCTCGCCCCCGAACACCGCCTTGTTCACGAACAGGAAGTCGCCGATCAGCAGCGTGTTCTCCATGCTCGCGGATGGAATACGAAATGCTTCGACGAGAAACGACCGCAGCACGATCCAGATGAGGAGAGCCGCGCCGAGCGCTTTGGCCCAGGCGATCGCCTCCTCCTTGGCGGTCTTCTTGGGAGGTGGTGGGAGGTTGGTGGGGGTTGGTGGAGGTTGTGAAGGACTCACGGCGTTTCAATCCAGTCGGCGATGAAGATATTGGTCTCTCCCTGAACCTTCCCGTGGCGGTTTGAGGCCCAGACGAGGTGCTGACCGTCCGGTGAGAACATCGGGAAGGCGTCAAAGTCGACGTCGGTCGTGATCTGCTCCAGCCCGGAGCCATCGGCATTGACCAGGTAGAGATCGAAGTTGCGCGAGCGCGGATTCGTGTGGTTCGATGCGAAGATGATGCGCCGTCCGTCGGGGTGGAAATACGGCGCAAAGTTGGCGCCGCCGAGATTGGTCACCTGCCGGTGATGCGAGCCGTCCGCATCCATCACCCAAATTTCCATCCGTACCGGCCGCACGAGGTTCTGCGCGAGCAACCCGCGGTAATCCGCCGAGTCGGCCGCTGTCTGGGGATGCCAGGCGCGATAGACGATCTGCTGTCCGTCCGGCGAAAAGAACGGTCCGCCGTCGTACCCCAGGGTGCGCGTCAGGCGCTTCAGGTGCGTTCCATCCACACGCATCGTATAGATGTCGAGGTCGCCGCTGCGTAATGAGGTGAACACGATCGTCTGGCCATCGGGTGAGAGCGTGCCTTCGGCGTCATAGCGCGGGTTATTCGTGATGCGACGCGCCCGCTGTCCATCGGCATTCGCGACGGAGATGTCGTAGTCGTACAACGCCCAGACGTAACCCTGTGAATAGTCGGGACGCGGCGGACAGGCCGGCCCCACGTGCTCGGTCGAGGCGTAGAAGATCCGGCGATCGTGATCGAAGAAGTAGCCACACGTCGTGCGGCCCTTGCCGCTCGACACGCGATGCATCCCGCTGCCGTCGCTGTTCATCACGAACTGCTGATCGCAGCCGGAGTCCGCTTCCTGCCGCTGGAAGATGATCTGGCGCCCCGAGCGCGAAAAATACGCTTCCGCATTTTGGCCGCCGAACGTCAGCTGCCGGATGTTCCGGAGGTGCGCTTCACCGGAAGCAGCGGGGAGCGCTTGGAGCAGTACGGGCAGCAGGAGGACAATCATGGGCCCCGCAAGCTAGAGGCATTCAAACGGTCAGGCAATGTTAGATTATTGGCTCGCATGAATGATCCGCAGTCGCCCAAACGGCAATCGCGCCAACCCCTCATGGACCAGCTCGGCCAGCTGTGTGCCGATGGGAAGGCGTCGGCCGAATATTTGTGGCAGGTGCCCAAGGACGCGGCCGTCCGTCAGAAAATTCTCGAGATCCTGACACAGATCGGCATTGAGAGCGCGAAGCAGGGGCGCAAGGAAATGCCGAAGCTGGTCGAGGAGCTTAAGATCGCCGCGCAGGCGACACCCTCGCCGCAGCAGGTCGAGCTGTTGGTGGACGGCTTCGACCGGCTGATGAAACTCTGGCAAGCCGCCAAATCTGGATTGCTATGACCGAGACCGTCGCCCGCGTGGAGGGGGGGCTCGATCAACTCTGCATCAACACCGTTCGCACGCTGGCGATGGACGCCGTGCAGCAGGCGGATTCCGGCCACCCCGGAACGCCCATGGCGCTGGCGCCGCTCGCGTACGTGCTGTGGCAGCGTCATCTGAAGTACAATCCCGCCAATCCGGACTGGCTCGACCGCGACCGATTCGTGCTCTCGGCCGGGCACGCGTGTATGCTGCTCTACAGTGTGTTGTATCTCACCGGCTACGATCTCACGCTCGACGACATCAAGCAGTTTCGGCAATGGGACAGCCGCACGCCCGGGCACTCGGAGCACGGCGTCACGCCGGGCGTGGAAGCAACCACCGGGCCACTCGGACAAGGCATCGCCAACGCCGTGGGCATGGCGATCGCCGAAGCGCAGTTGGCCGCCGCGTTCGATCGTCCGGGGCACGAGATCGTCAACCACCACACCTATTTCCTCGCGTCCGATGGCGACCTGATGGAAGGCATCTCGCACGAGGCGTGCTCCCTCGCGGGTCACCTAAAGCTTGGCAAGTTGATCGGATTCTACGACGACAATCACATCACGATCGACGGGCCCACCGATCTCGCATTTTCCGACGATACGGCAAAGCGTTTCGAGTCCTACGGCTGGCACGTGCAGCGGATCGCCGACGGCAACGATCTCGGGGCGATCGATTCAGCGATTACGCAAGCGCAGCGGGTCACCGACCGCCCGTCGTTGATCATCGTCCGGACGCACATCGCCTGGGGCAGTCCACACAAACAGGACACCGCGGAAGCGCATGGGGCGCCGCTGGGCGCCGACGAAGTGAGAGCCACGAAACAGAATCTCGGCTGGCCGTCGCTCGAGCCGTTCTACGTGCCCGACGAAGCACTCGAGCGTTGGCGCCGCGCCAAGGATCGCGGCGCGCGCCTCGAGGCCGATTGGAAAAAGAAGTGGGACTCCTACCGCGGCGCGCACTCGGATCTCGCGGCTGAGCTGGAGCGCCGCCTGGCCGGGAAGCTGCCGGACGGGTGGGATGCGGCGCTGCCGGTCTTCGGACCGAAGGACGCCCAAGCCACCCGCGCGGCGTCAGGAAAGGTGCTGAACGCGATCGCCGCGAAGCTCCCCGAGCTGATCGGCGGCTCGGCAGACCTCACGGGGTCGAACCATACCGAGATGAAAGGTGGCGGCGTCTTCTCCGCCGCGTCGCGCGCCGGCCGCAACTTCCATTTTGGCGTGCGGGAGCACGGCATGGGCGCCGCATTGAACGGGATCGCGCTGCACGGCGGCTTCATTCCATTCGGCGGAACGTTCCTGATCTTTTCCGATTACATGCGGCCGTCCATTCGTCTGGCGGCGTTGACGCATCTCAGGCCGATCTACGTGTTCACGCACGATTCGATTGGCCTGGGCGAAGACGGTCCAACGCATCAGCCCATCGAGCAGCTCGCTGCGCTGCGCGCGATCCCCAACATGACCGTGATTCGCCCATCCGATGCGACTGAGGTCGTCGAGGCCTGGCGGGCGGCCATTACGCACCGGAATGGCCCCGTCGCGCTGGTACTGACGCGCCAAAAAGTCGCGGTGGTCGATCGGACGAAGTACGCGCCGGCTGCCGGCCTGCATCACGGCGGCTACGTGCTTGCCGACTCTCCCAAGCCGCAGGTGGTGCTGATGGCGACTGGATCCGAGGTAGAGATTGTGTTGGGAGCATTCGAAAAGCTGACGGCTGAGGGCAGACGGGCCCGCGTCGTCTCGATGCCGTGCCTCGAGTTCTTCGCCGAGCAATCGCGCAGCTACCGCGACTCCGTGCTGCCCCCCGGGGTACCGCGCCTTGTCGTGGAAGCGGCCGTCACCCAATCGTGGTATCGCTGGGCCGGAGACCGTGGACTGATCATGGGCATCGAGCGATTCGGCGAGTCGGCGCCGTATCAGCGGATTTACAGAGAGTTTGGGCTGACGGTAGACGATGTCGTTCACGTTGCTACGTCGCTAAGCGGCTAAGGATCTGCCGAGCGGCTTCCCTGCCCGACCGCACACACGCCGACACTCCCGCGCCATCGTAGCCGGCCCCAGCGATGGCGATCGGCGGTAACCGACTCAGTCGCTGCCGTACGTCATTGACGTGATCCGCATGGTGCGGACGATAGCGCGGCAGGCCCCGGTTCCAGTAGAACGCCCGTGACCACAGCGGCTCGCCCCGAATGTCGAGAATCGCGGCGAGCTGTGCGTGCGCCACCTTCGCGGGATCGCCATCCATTGGTGGGAGATACGCGCGCAGCAGGACGTGTCCCGCGGGGGCGCGGCCGGGGAATTTGGACGACGAATACGTGCAGGCGCGGATTTGTAGGGGCGGATTCACCACGAACCCCGCCCCGTCGATCCGATTTCCGATCTGTTCCTCCCGATACGCCAATGACACCGTAATGCTCGGCAGATAGACGACCTCGGCGAGCGCGCGCCCGTGGGCCACACCAACCGCCTCGAGCAGACGACCGGCGGCGTACGCGGGCAGCGCGAGCACCACGCCATCCGCCTCGTGCGCCGAGCCACCGGTAATCGCAATGCGCCATCCTTTTCTCTCGGGGGCGAGACCAGCTACCCCCTGCGCGACGCGCAGCGCGCCACCGAGGCGCTCGACGAGCGCGGCCACGGGCTCAGCCATTCCCGCAGCGAAGCTGCTGAATCCCGCCGCGACCTCGGCCTTGGTGGCGTCGATCCCCAGCAACGCCGCCGCGCGGCCCTCCTCGATCGGCTCGAGCGCCTTGCCCGTCCACAGCAATGTCCCGCGGGCAATCTGGCTCACCACGTGATCGCCGATCCCGAGCTCTCGAGCGAGCGCGGGGAACTCGGGTTCTCCGGCAAGGAAACCGTCGGGACCAGCTTCGACGATAAATCCCTGCCGCTGCTCGGTCAGAATTACGCCGCCGGGACGTCGCTCGCTCTCGAGGACGGTGACGTCGCAGCCGCCCCCCCCGCCCCCCCCGGCTGCAGCGCGCTGGAGCTCCCACGCGGCCGCAAGGCCGGCGATCCCCGCACCGACCACGACAACCTTCACAGCCACCCGCGCTCCGCCGCCGCTCTGCGGACGCTATCGGCGACGGCCGCGACGAGCCCGGGATCGTCATTGAGCGACGCGGTTCGCTCGAGTTGTACGCCGAGCCGCTTGGCAAGCGCTTGGTACTCGACGTCGATGTCGTAGAGGATTTCCACGTGGTCGCAAACAAAGCCAATGGGGACGAGCAGCACCGCATCGTGGCCCGCGCGGGCCAGCTCGGTGATCACGTCGCCCGCGTCAGGTCCGAGCCACGGCTCCGGCGTGGCACCGGCGCTCTGGTAGGCGAGTCGCCAATCGGCCAACCGCGCGCGGCGGGCGACTTCTGCGGCGCTGCCCCTGAACTCCTCGGGATACGGATCGGCCGACACGAGAATGTGCTCCGGAAGGCTGTGCGCGGTGAAAACGGCGGGGACGTGCGACCCCCGGGGAAATCGCTGGAGCGCCTGCGCGACCCGATTAGCCACCGCGTCGAGGAAGCGAGGATGGTTCCACCAGCTCCGCACGAGAGACGTTTCGAGCCGCTCCTGCGCCGTTTGTAGCAGCTTCTTCTCGTACGCCCCGACCGACATGTTGGAGTAGTGAGGCGCCATCGCGATGCCGACGACGCGGCGGTGGCCGGCGCGTATGATCTCCTCGACCGCCGCCTGGATGTACGGATGCCAATGGCGCATGCCCACATACACGCGGAATCGATTCCCCAGCGCGCGGCCCACTGCCGACGCCTGCGCGCGCGTCAGCTCGAGAATCGGGGAGCGTCCCCCGATGCGCGCATAACGCACGCGGATCTCCTCGACGAGCTGCGGCCGCGTCGCCCGGCCGCCGCGGATGTCCATGAGGTACGGCTCCACTTCATCCACGTTGCCCGGCCCGCCGTACGCCATCACGAGCACGGCGACCTGCTCAGGCGCCATGCACCAGGTCTACGACGGCGCGGACCGCCGCAACATCGGTCTCCGGAAGCACGCCATGGCCCAAATTGAAGATGTGGCCGGGACGTCCGCGGGCACGCGCCAGGATATCGCGCACCTGGCGGTCACGCTCGGCAGCGGGGGCGAGGAGTGCGGCAGGCTCGAGATTGCCTTGGATGGCGCGGGTGTCACCGATGCGACCCCACGCCGCGTCGAGCGGAATCCGCCAATCGATGCTGATGACGTCGCCCCCGGCTGCAGCGAAATCTTCCAGGAACGTCGCGGTCCCGGTCCCGAAGTGAATGAGGGGAACCCCCGCTCCACCCGCGAGCTCGAACGCGCGCTTGCTGTGCCGCTGCACGTATCTGCGGTAGTCGTCGGGAGCGAGACAGCCGACCCAGCTGTCGAAGAGCTGCAGTGCTTGGGCGCCGGCACGCGCCTGCGCCGCGAGAAACCGGCCCACGAGGTCGGCCAATTTGCCCAATAGCAGGTGCCAGGTGTCGGGTGCTTCGTACATGAAGCGCTTGGTCTTGGTAAATGTCCGACTCGCTCCGCCTTCGATGGCATAGCTCGCCAGCGTAAACGGCGCGCCGGCGAATCCGATCAGCGGGACATCGGCCGGCAGCGCGCGCCGCGCGAGTCGGATCGCGTCGAGTACAAAACCAAGCTCGGCGTCCACATTGAATGACGGCAGCCGCTCGACATCGGCCGCATCCCTGATCGAGCGGTCGATGTGCGGACCTTCTCCCGCCTCGAACCGCAAACCGAGGCGCAGCGGCTCGAAGGGCAGCAGAATGTCGGCGAACACGATTGCGGCATCCACGCCGAGCCGCTCAACCGGCTGCAGCGTTACCGCGGCGGCGAGCTCGGGATTATGACAGAGGTCAAGAATGGAGTGGCGTTTACGGAGCTTCTGGTATTGCGGCATGTAGCGTCCCGCCTGCCGCATGAACCAGACCGGGGTGACGTCGGTGCGCTCCCGACGGCACGCTTTAAGAAAGCGCGGGAGGGGTTGGGACAACCGTCTGCTCGCGTGCCTCGTGAGCGATGAGGATGGTGTCGCCATCCAGTTTGACGTGATAGGTCGCCACGGAGTGGACCGGGGGACCTTCAAGCACGCGTCCCGTCTCGAGCGAGAACACCCCTTCATGCCAGGGGCACGTCACCGTGCAGCGCGCGGCGTCAACCGTCCCTTCCGACAAGCTCGCACGCGCATGGGTGCAGCGGTTGGCGACGGCATACACAGTGCCGTTGACGTTGAAGAGTGCCACCGCATCATTCGCGGCGTACACGCGTTTTGCCGAGCCGGGCGGCAGCTCGGCGAGGCTCGCGACCGGCGTGAAGCCGTCGGCGCGCGCCGGGCGCCGGGCCAAGGCCTGCGCGGCCCCGGCTCCCCCCAGCGTGTCGAGCATGTCCCAGAGGGACATCTGGACGCAGGTGAAAGTGGGCGTATCGCGCAGCGTGTACGATGACGCTTCGCTCTCGCGCAGCTCCATGACGAGGTCGAGGAACTCGCCCGGATTGTCCCCCTCGAAGGCGACGATGAACTCCTGGTCATCGAGCCCATAGGAGTAGGTCGTGTTCAGCCGAATCGTGGGAAACTTGCGGCCGATGCGGACGTGCTCGTCCATCATCCGCTGGCGCTCAGGCCGTGGCAGCGCGTACCAGGCGCGCGTCTTGATGAACGGATAGACGAAGAGGTACTTGGCCGCGCTCGGCTGAATGACCAGCCGCTGCTCGTGCTGCGAATCGGGGGGGGCGGGAAACTCGTAGATCGAGCGGCGCGTCATCGCGAGGTAGCTGTACGGGATGGACAGATAGGCGCCCAGATCGGTGCGGTTGAGCGCGGTCTGCAGCTCGACCAGCGCGTCCAGGTCTTCCGCGACCTGCCACAGCAGAAAGTCGGTATCGCCGCGGATGCCGACCAGCCCGTACGGCCGCAGCAACAAGCGGCCATTGTAGCGCTCGAGCGTCTCGCCGAATTCGAGCTTGGCGGAGGCTTGCCGCTCGGCGGTCAACCGCCGCCAGGCGGGATCCAGCTTGTAGAAGGCGTAGCGAACGACTTGACGCTTTTCTGAGGCGACCATGGAAGGGAATCTAACGAGCCTTCTGCTCCCTGCTCCTGGCTCCCTGCTCCCTTTTTCGATAGCCTTTCACCACGAAATACGTAAGTGTCGTGAAAATCGTGATCGGCAGCAGGATCATGAAGATGGAGGCCCAGAAGTAGATCAGATCCATGTCGTCGCCATGGAGCAGCACCAACATCCTCACCCCCTGACGATGGAAACGATCGAAATCGATCCTCATTAACGGCCGATGAAGCGCCGCAGATGGCGCAAGTAGTAGGTGAGGACCGCACCTAAGACTGCGAACCCGATGCCGAGCACCATTTGCCCGCGCCACAACGACCAGATGGCGAATCCGGCGCAGAACACGATTCCGGTCGTGATGAGTAAGCGATGAAACGAAATCATGGGGCCCCCCCCTTACGCGGGAAGCGCCACCTTGTCGAGCACCATCAGCGTCAACAGGGCCGGCAGGTAGATGATGGAGACGAAGAATAGGCGCCAGGCGCGCGCCGGCGTCGCACCGACCAGGAGTCCGGTACCAGCCGCTACGTACGTGAGGCCGAGGGCAAGGGCGCCGAAGAAGTACCAGGCTCCCGTCACGCCGAGTAGCGTGGGCACGAGGCTGATGGGCAGCAGGGCCACGGCGTACAGCAGGGCCATCCGTCCCGTATCGCGGCCGTCGTCATCGGCGACGCTGAGCATGCGCAAGCCACTCGCGCGATAATCGTCGCGGTACAGCCAGGCGAGCGCGAGGAAATGCGGCAGCTGCCAGAGGAACAGGATCCAGAACAGCGCGGCCACGGCGGCGCCGAGGCTGCCGCCGGCCGCCGTCCAACCGCCGACGATCGGCAGCGCTCCCGGCACGGCGCCCACCAGCGTATTGAGCGACGTCGTCCGCTTCAGCGGCGTGTACAGCAGCACGTAGCTCGCGAACGTCACCGCGGCGAGCGCGGCGGTGAGGAGGTTGACCGTCGCGGCCAGGTAGAGGACGCCGCCCACGGTGATCGCGGAAGCGAACCAGATCGCCGCGCGTGGCGTGATCCGGCCCGACGGCAGCGGCCGCCGCCGCGTACGCGCCATGCGCGCGTCCACGTCGCGCTCGCGAATCTGGTTCCACGCGTTCGTGCCGGCCGCGACCAGCGCCGTCCCGATGAGCGTGTTGGCGAGCAGCAGGAGATCCACCCGGCCCTGCGCGCCCAGATAAAACCCAGCGGCGGCGGTGAGGAGGACCAGCTGCGTAATGCGCGGCTTGGTGAGCTCGAGCAACGGAGAAACTACCAGACACCTTTGTCCATGATGGCGACGCTGATGAGGATGAGCGCCAACGGTATCGGTACGATGAAGATCAGCCGCAGGCGCCAGCGCTCGAACTTGAGATGCATGAAGAACATCGCGACGAGCATCGCCTTCCAGATGGCCAGAATGAGGAGCAGGATGAGCTTGAGGTTCCGGGAGACCGGCAGCTCGAACGCCAGCAACACCTCGGCGATCGTCATCACGAACAGGTACAGCCAGATCAGCATGTAATTCGGCCGAACGTGCGTCGTGGGCGTAGGCGTCGTCATAGAGCGCGGGGCCTCAGATCAGGTAGACGATCGTGAACAGGATGATCCATACCAGGTCGACGAAGTGCCAGTACAACCCGATGACCTCGATGCCGCGATAGTCCTGGGCCGAATACTTCTCGGGCAAGACCTTGGTGAAGTAGAGATACAACATGCTGATCACGCCGCAGGTGACGTGAAAGCCGTGGAAGCCCGTCATGGTGAAGAACGTGGATCCGTACATTCCCGCGGCGTTCGCACCGTACTTCACCGGATCGGCAAGCGCATGCTCGGCCAGGAGCGACCCCTCGCGGTAGCCGGTGGGCGTGAAGCCGTGCCCGACCAGCTTGATGTACTCGAAGACCTGCACACCGACGAACCCGGCGCCGCAGATGATCGTCACCAGCAGCCAGAACTTGAGGCCGCCGTCCTGCAGCGTCTTTCCTGGGACCTTCCGCAGGAAATACTTCTTGCCGTCCGCGATCGCCGCGTACGCTTTGACCATCGACACCGACGAGCAGATCAGCAGGAAGGTGTTCAGTCCGGTGAGCGGCACGTTGAGGACCGCGCCCGGCTGCGCCCAGGGCGTCGTCAAGCCGAAGCGCAGGATGATGTACGACCCGATCAACGCCGTGAAGAACATCACGTCGCTCGCGAGGAAGACCCACATCCCCAGCTTGTTGCTGTAAACGCCCGCTCCCGGCTCGGCCGGGAACGGTGGCCGCATCGCGTCCGTCATCGCAGGGGTCTGCACGCTAGTGCCCTCCAGCGGGGAGGGTAGCCGGCACCGGATCGCGGTCGGTAGGAAGCTTCGTGGTCTGCGGCAGGAAGTCGGCGTTGCCGGCCTCCGGCGCGCTGAACTCATAGGGCCCGCGGTACACGTTGGGAGCCCGCTCCCAGTTGCCGTGCGGCGCCGGATTCGGCAGCGACCACTCGAGCCCGTTGTCCTCCCACGGGTTCTGCGGCGCCTTTTTCCCGCGCTTGAGACTCCACAGGAAGTTGAACGCGAACAGCAGCTGCGCGGCGAACAGCGCGAAGGCGCTGTAGGAAATGAACTCGTTCATCGGCTGCTGCGGCTTGAGGAAGTCGTAAATCGTGGGATCGTAAATCCGCCGCATCTGCCCGCCCATCCCGATGATGTGCATCGGGAAGAACGTCATGTTGTAGAACAGGAACGTGAGCCAGAAGTGGACCTTGCCGAGCCGCTCGCTCATCATCCGGCCGAACATCTTCGGATACCAGAACGTCATCGCACCGAACAGCGCGAACAGCGAGCCGCCGAAGAGCACGTAGTGCAGATGGGCGACGATGAACTGCGTGTCGTGGATGGGAATGTCCACGGGCGTCGCTGCCATGAAGATGCCGGATAGCCCACCGATCGTGAACATCGCGACGAACGCGATCGCGTTGAGCATCGGCACGTGGAACCGCAGGTTGCCGCGCCACATCGTGCCCATCCAGTTGAACACCTTGATCGCCGACGGTACCGCGATGAGCAGCGTCGACACCATGAACGTGGACCCGAGCGTCGGGTTCATGCCGCTCATGAACATGTGGTGGCCCCACACGAGCCAACCCAGGAACGCGATGCCGATGATCGCGAACACCATCGAGTGGTAGCCGAAGATCGGCTTGCGGCTGCCGTTGGCGATGATGTCCGACACCATGCCCATCGCGGGGAGAATCAGGATGTAGACCTCGGGGTGCCCGAAGAACCAGAACAGGTGCTGCCACAGCAGCGCCTGGCCACCCGCGACCGGATCGAAGAAGTGCGTCCCGATCGTCTGGTCGAACAGCAGCATGATCGCGGCACCCTGGAGCACCGGCAGCGCCAGGACGCCCAGGATCGCCGTGATGAACAGCGCCCAGACCGACAGCGGCATCCGGAACCAGGTCATCCCCGGCGCGCGGTGGTTGATGACGGTGGTG
>DASYTD010000136.1:0-8506 GCA_036002655.1 Gemmatimonadales bacterium | reverse complement strand
GAGCACCGCCGCGCTTGTGATGTACGCCGCAAGCAGGCTCACGACCAGGCAGTACACGAACCACTGCGACAGGTTCGAGACCATCGACCCTTTCCACGGCGGCATTACGGTCAACAGCACCGCGGGCCCGCGCTGCATTTTTGCCTTGAACTCCGGGGAGCGCATTTCGGCGGGGTTCGCCGGCCGCGGCATCAAGTAATCGCCCGGCGGAAGACCGATGGGACGCAATGCGTCGAGGACCCGGTCCTCGTTCGGATAGCGGGGATAATCGGTCTTGTGCCACAGCGGGGTCATGTGGAGGATCGAGCTCACCACGAAGACGGCCACCGCCGAAACCAGGATCGGCAACCAGAGCGCGGACAACGCCATTGCGGCCTCGCGATTGGAAAGGAGGCCTCAATCGTTTAGCCGGGTCACTCCCGCGTCAAGAGCCCTCTCTCGCGCCGGCGCCTGCCGGTTGGGACAACTGCTCCAGCGCCGCGAGCACCCCGTCGGCGCCCGGGTTCTTTCCAACGTCCGAGAGATAACTCCAGCGGATCACCCCTTCGCCATCCAACACGAACAGCGCCCGCTCGGAGACGCCGTCCTGGGCGCGATAGGCGCCGTACCGGCGGCTGACCTCGCCCTTGGGCTCGAAGTCGGCGAGCAGCGGAAACTCGAGCCTCCGCGCCGCCGCATAGGCCTTGTGACACCACACGCCGTCCACCGAAATGCCGACCAGCTGTGCGTCATACCGCTGGAACTCGGGCAGCACTTCATTGAAGAGCGCGAGCTCATCGCCGCAGACGGGACTCCAGTCGGCGGGGTAGAACGCAAGAATGACGGGCCGCCCTCGCAAATCGGACAGCGTGAGGGTTTGCTCCGGCGCCTTGTGGAGCGTGAAATCGGGTGCCGGCGTGCCGGGCGACAATACCATGACAACCTCCTTTTTCCCCAAGCTAGAGACCGGATCGGCGGCGCCCATCCGTCCAAAGGGTTAACCCCGCGTGTCCGTCACCGCAGCACCTCGTCGCCATCGCGGGCATGCGACTCCATCTGACGCTTGACCATTTCGTAATACGTCCCGCGCGCGCGCATCAGGTCTTCGTGTGTTCCCCGCTCGATCACCCGGCCTTCTTCCATCAAGAGAATCAGATCGGCCCGATGAATGGTGGAGAGGCGGTGGGCGATGACGAACGTGGTTCGGTCGGCCAGCAGGTCGGCCATCGCGGCCTGAATGAGCTGTTCGCTTTCGGTATCCAGATTGCTGGTCGCCTCGTCGAGAATGAGGATTTGCGGCGACGCGAGGATCGCGCGCGCAATCGCGAGCCGCTGCTGTTGGCCGCCGGACAGCTTGACGCCCCGCTCGCCGATGGTGGTCTCGTAGCCCTGCGGCAGGCGCACGATGAACTCGTGGGCATTGGCGCGCCGCGCGGCGTCTTCGATCTCCGCGTCGGTTGCGTCGTGGCGGCCGTACGCGATGTTCTCACGCACGGAGCCGTCGAACAGAAACACGTCCTGCTGCACGATCGCGAGCAGGTCGCGGTAGCTGCGCAGCCGCAGATCGCGGATGTCGATGCCATTGAGCAGCAGTTTGCCGCGCGTGGGATCGTGAAAGCGTGCCACCAAATCGGTCACCGTGGTCTTCCCCGCTCCGCTGCGCCCCACCAGCGCGACGACGGAGCCGCCGGGGACCGCCACGCTGAAGTCGCGCACGACCGGCTGCCCTTCGTGGTACGCGAAGACGACGTCGTCGAACCGGAGCTCGCGCACCGCGGGCGGCGCGTCGCGCGCACCGGGGCGGTCGGGCTTGTCGTCCTCCATCCCCAGCACCTCGAAGACGCGCTCCATCGCGGCCAGCGAGCGCTGCATCTCCGAGAACGAGTTGACGATGTTCCAGACCGGATTGAGCAGCAGGAACATGTACCACTGGAAGGCCATGATGTCGCCGACCGACGCGCGACCGACGATGTTCAGGTAGCCACCGAACCAGACGATCACGACGCTGATCCCGGCTTCCAGCAGACCCCACGAGGTCCACAGGAGCAGCTCGCGCCGGTGCGCGAACAGCTCTTTACGCAGCACGGTGTGGCGGCCGAGCATGTAGCTGAGCAGCTCCTGAATCTCCTGGCGGAACGCCCGCACCACCCGGATGCCCGAAAATGTCTCGCCCACCCGGCCGTCTACCACCTCGACATCCTTGCGCACGGAGCGGTAAATCGGCCGGATCCGCCGCGCAAAGATGAGGCTCAGGACCATGACGCCCGGGATGATCGCCAAGGCCGTCAGGGCAAGCTGCCAATTGAGCATCAGCAGAATGACGATGGCGATGACGAGACGGATGACCGAAATGGCGGGCGACACGATGGCCATTTGCAGCAGGCCGGTGGTCGTCTCGACGTCGCCCGTCAGGCGGGACAGGATCCCGCCCGTCTTCATTTCCCACAGGCGCGGCAACGGCAGGTGGAGCAGCCGCTCGTACAGCGAGCGCCGCAGCGACAGCATCACCCGCACGTTGAGCAGCCGCTGCCGGTAATCCTTGAACCCGCCGCCGACATGCGAAAGGATGATGACGGTGAGGAATACCAGGCCGGTGAGATTGAGTCGGGTCAACCGGGCCGTGTGGTCGAGATCCTTGTTGAGGATCACATGGTCCACGATGAACCGAATGAACAGCGGCTCGATCATCTGCAGGCCGGCGACGACGAGCGCGATGACGAAGACGGCGCCGAGCTTGGAGCGGTGGGGCTTCAGCCACCGGATGTAGTCGCGCAGGTAGGCGCGCCGCGCGCCTTTGGGACCCTTGACGACACCGGCTTCGTCGTCGGCGGCATCCAGCCGACGACGCTTGTAATCCTCGACGAACTCCTGGTAGCGCTTCCGGGAAGAACGAGCGGGGCTCACGGGACTACGTGAACCCCGCTCTGCCCCATAGTCAATGTCCTACTTGCCGAGTTCGGTCACCGTCGCGATCAGCATGCGCAGCTTCGTCTGATCGGACGATCCCGGTACGTCGGCATTCAGCTGCGTGACGACCTGATTGAGCGCGTCGCGGCGCGCCTGACCCGATACCCGCTCCGCGCGCGTGAGCGCGTCGCGCGTGGCGTTGATGCGGATGGTGGACAAGCCGTTGGAGCGCGCCAGCTGATCGAGATAGGCACGCGCGACCACGAAGCTGGCCGGCCACACGAGCTTCTGCTGATCCTGCGCGTTCAGGTAGTCGAAATGAATCAGCTTGGCCGCGTCGATCTCGTTCTGCGTCAGCAGCATGTTCGGCGTCAGCTCGAAAATGTCGAGCCCGCGCGCGATTTCGGAGCTGATGATGTACCCGTTGTACCAGTACGCCGACCACGACCCGGCGCCGACCAGCTTCGTCGAATCCATCGGCCCGCGGTCGAAGTACGCAATCTCCTTCGGACGGGAGGGATCGGTCCAATCGAAGACCGACACGCCGCCCTGGTACCAGCCCTGGGCCATGATGTCGCGCCCCGGCACCGGGATCAGCGTCCCGTTGTGCGCCACGCAGTTCTCGTTCGCGGTCTGGGCGACGGGGAGCTTGTAGTAGCTCTTGAACGTCATGGTGCTGCCGCTCAGCGTGAAGATCGCGTCCGCCCCCCACTCGGGCTTATCGCTGGGGCGGCACCGCGGCTGGAGCCCACCGCCCCACTCGTCGGTGAAGAGAATCTTCGAACCGTCGTTGTTGAACGTGGCCGAATGCCAGAACGAGAAGTTCGAATCCGCAACCGCACTGATCCGGCGCGGATTCGCGACGTCGCGGATGTCGAGCAGCAAGCCGTAGCCGCCGCAGGCACCGGCCGCCAGGCCGATCGCCGGGTACACGGTGATGTCGTGGCATTGGGTCGGCCCGGGCCGCGGTCCGCCGCCAGGCGGGCCCTGAATCATGCGATCGACCAGTGCCTGAAAGTTCTCCCGCAGCGTGGCCGAATCGGCCGCAGTCGGAGCGCCTGTGCCGCCGCGCGCCTTGACGATGCTGTCCAGCCGATCCCGGATGAACCCGTTCGGCGCAATCTGTTCCATGCCGTTGATCGTCGCCGTGTATGCTCCGGCCTGGCGCGCGGAATCGGCGGCCACCTTCGCGCGCGCGATGTCCTCGTCCGCTTCGGGATGGCTCTTCGCCCGGACGAGATCCTGGAAAATGCGCGGCGAGCTGACGATGTGTGCCTGCTCGGGATTGGCCAACGGCACTTGAATGACCTCGATGCGGAACAGCGCGGTGTTCGGGTTCGAGTCGGGCTGCCCCACCGAGCACCCCGCGAGCTCATTGGGAGAGCGGACCGGCGCCGAACCGGAGACATAGATGTACACGTTGGCGGTATCCGTCGGCGACGTCACGACGGTATGCGTATGCGAGCCGCGGCACGTTTGTACGTCGGTGATGCGGCGCGGGTTCGCGAGGTCCGTCGCGTCGAAGATGCGGATGCCGCGCAGCCGGTGATGGTCCACGGTGTCCGCGATCCCCTGCGTGCCGCAATCGGTCCGCCCGTTCAATGCCTCGCCCGACACGAACAGCAGGTTCCGGTAGACCGAGACGTCACTCTGCGATCCGGGGCAGACAAATGCCTTCGCCAGGCGGGGGGCCTTCGGGTTGGAAATGTCCCACACTTGCACGCCCGAGAAATTGCCTTGAATGACATAGTTGCCGCGGAACGAGATATCCGAGTTGATCAGCCGGAAATCACCGGGCTCGTTGCGATTGATGAAGTCGGGCGAGGGCGGCGTCGTGGAGACGAGCCGCATATTCCAACTGGCGTCCGCGGCATTCATCCAGCCGGCACGCAAGCCGACGCGCGGATCGGGACGCGGCGCGGTGCTGGACGCCGTCGCGGCCTGCGACGTCGACCTCGACTGCGTCCCAGCAGTGGCGCACGCCCCTGCCGTTATGACCAAAGCCAGCAACAGTCTTGCTTTCACTGAGCGCTCCGTTTGAGGTCGTCCAACATGAGTGTCATGCGATTGATTTCGGTGGTCTGGTCGGCGTTCACGTCGGACGCGAACCGAAAGACCGGCCCGTCCTGCGCGGCGCCGGGTACCGCGAGCAGCTGCTGCACCATCGTGATGGCGCCATGATGGTGTTGGATCATGAACGTGAGAAACAACCGGTCGAACTGAGTCCCGCGCGCCGCGTCGAGCTGTGCCATCTGCTCGGGGGTGAGCATGCCCGGCATCAGCATGGGATGATCCATCCCTTGCATGATGTGGCCCCGCGGGTCGGCGGGTGGCACATACTCGCCGTGCTCGCGCAGCCAGCGCTGCGCAAACGCGATCTCGTCGTTCTGCGCGACCACGATGCGCTCGCACAGCACCCGCACGGACGGACTCGCGCCGTGTGACGGCGCCCAGCCAGCCATTTGGATCGCCTGGGCGTGATGGCCGATCATGCCGGCCAGAAAGTGCACGTCGGCGGGCGTGTAGGGTGCCGCGGCTCGAGTGACGGAGGGGCCCCCAGCCGGAACGGTGGCAGGAGCCGAATTCGACGACGGACGCTGGTGTTTGGCGCACGCGGAAGCCGTGAGCGTCGCGAGCGCCAGGACATGGAAGACTCGTCTATTCATCCACACTAAAGCTATGCAGAATGCACCGTATGACGAGCACCCGGCACGGGGTTGAGAAGTGAAACATCCACCAAAGGCCCTCGCGGTTCCCCCGCCGGTCGAGCCCATGCTCGCCAAAGTCGCCGCAGTGATTCCTGCCGACGGTGACTTTCTCTTCGAGCCGAAATGGGATGGCTTTCGCGCGATCGTGTTTCGCGGACCGAAGCAGGACGACGTGTACATCCAGAGCCGCGACCAGCGGCCGCTGGACCGGTATTTCCCCGAGCTGCACGCAATCTTTCTCGAGCAATTGCCGCAAGGCGTCGTCGTGGACGGCGAGATCGTGATGCCGACGTCGCACGGACTCGACTTTGGCGGACTGCAAATGCGCCTGCACCCGGCGGCCTCGCGCGTGGCCAAGCTGGCGCAGGCGACGCCGGCCGCATTCGTGGCGTTCGATCTCCTCGCCGCGGGCGGCAAGAGCCTGATGAGCGCACCGCAACGAGAGCGACGCGCGCAGCTCGAGAAGCTGTTCAAGGGCATCCGCCGCCCGCTCTACCTGACGCCGATGACGCGCGACCGCGACCTCGCGGTCGACTGGCTGCAGCGCTTCGAGGGAGCCGGCCTGGACGGCGTGATCGCAAAGCCCGCGGCGGCGGCGTATCAGCCGGGCAAGCGCGCGATGTTCAAGATCAAGCACGTCCGCACGGCCGACTGCGTCGTCGCCGGCTTCCGATGGCACAAGAGTGGAAAGGACGCCGTCGGCTCGCTGCTGCTCGGCCTCTACGACGACGCGGGCACGCTCCAGCACGTCGGCGTTACGTCGGCATTCACGATGGCGATGCGCAAGCAGCTCGTGAAAGAGCTGGCGCCGCTGCGCAAGAACGCCCTCGCGAATCATCCCTGGCGCCAATGGGCTGGTGCCCAGGCCGAATCGAGCCGCATGCCTGGGGCGCAGAGTCGCTGGAGCGCCGGAAAGGACCTCTCGTGGGAGCCGCTCCGCATCGTGCGCGTCTGTGAAGTGAAATACGATCACATGGAGGGCGACCGCTTCCGCCACGCCACGGTGTTCCAGCGCTGGCGTCCCGACAAGGCGCCGAGCGATTGCCGCTATGATCAGCTCGAGGTCACGCCGGCCTACGAATTGGAGAAGGTGTTCGGGGCCTGAGCTTTTCAGGGACGTGCTGCAAGTTGAGTCGAATACGGTACCAGGCCGAAGAACGGCCACGCATCTGGTCAACCAGGACGTCAGCGGGCTCCAGGTGCCTTGCGACACGCGGATGTCGCTTTTTCCATTTCGTCAGACCCGCAAGCGCTTCCCTCTTACTCGTGCCGCGACTCACCTCGATCAACGGGAATTTCGGCTCGCGGGCCCCCCCTCCACGCGCCTTGGATGGCTGTACCCGCGGCGGCTCGCCAGCCTGTTTCCGGTAATGCGGCGGCCACGGCGCGTCGCCCTCCCCCTCGCGCTCCTGCCGCGCGGAGAGCTCGAGGAGTCCTTCGAGGGAGCCCGGACCGTCGTCGATTCCCGCATGCCGGTCGCCGATCTTGGCAAAGCGCTTCGGCATCGTGCCGAGGGTGAAGTCTTCCGGGTCGGCGTCGTCCACTTCATCCCATGAGAGCGGTGCGGACACGCGCGCGTCAGGGACAGGCCGCACCGAATACGCCGACGCGACGGTGCGATCCTTCGCATTCTGGTTGTAATCCACGAACACGCCCTGCCGCTCCTCCTTCCACCATTTGCTGGTCGCAAGCCCCTGGCCGCGCCGTTCCACCTCGCGTGCCAGGGCAAGCGCAGCCCGGCGCACCTCGTCAAAACCCCAACGTCGCTCGATGCGCACAAAGAGATGCATCCCTCGCGACCCCGACGTCTTCGGCCAGCCGACCAGACCAAACTCTTCGAGCACCGCACGAGCGATCTGTGCAACCTGGCGCACCTGTGGCCATTTGATCCCGGGCACGGGGTCGAGATCCACGCGCAGCTCGTCGGGATGATCGAGATCCTCGGCGCGCACCGGGTGCGGATGCAGCTCCAGGCAGGCGAGGTTGGCGAGCCATGCGAGCGAGACGGCGTCGCGCGGCACGACTTCATCGGCGGTGCGGCCCGAGGGGAAGCGCAGCGTCACCACCTCGATCCAGGGCGGCCGCGACTCGGGCGCCCGTTTCTGATAGAAGGACGGTGCGCCGATCCCGTTGGGAAAGCGCACCAGCATGTTCGGCCGGCCGCCTGCGCCACGCAGCGCGCCCTCGGAGACGGCGAGGTAATAGTCGGCGAGATCGAGCTTGGTGTATTTCGGTTTGGGAAACAGGATCTTGTCGGGGTTCGAGATCGTTACCTCGTGCCCGCCAACGTTGCGCGTTACAGCGCTTCCTGACGATGAGCCTGAGGGCATCTCAAGACGCTCCGTCGAAAAACTCCACAGTGCCCTCCTCGACGCAGTACTCCGCCCCAACGATCAGCAGCCCGTCTCGTTCGATCCGGCGCTCCAGCAACGCGGAACCGTGTCGCAGGTGATCGACAGACGCCCGGACGTTGGCCCGGATGGCCTGCGCGGCCAGTGCAGCGGAATCGTTCGCAAGGGGTCCCGCCAGTAGAGGCTCGACTGCGGGCCGGATCCGATCCACGATGGCCCGCAGGTTGGGCGATGCATGCCCCTGCGGGTCCCGCAGCTCCTCCACAGTCGCCGCGACCGCCCCGCATTGCGTGTGGCCCAGCACGACCGCGAGCCGCGTTTCGAAACGCTCAACAGCAAACTCGACGCTGCCGACCTGCGATGGCGCCACGATGTTCCCCGCGACCCGGATGACGAAGAGATCGCCGAACCCCTGGCCAAAGACGAGCTCCGCGGGAACGCGGGAGTCGGAGCAGCCGAGCACGATGGCGAAGGGTTCCTGCCCGGCGCTCGGCCGACCCGCTGGCTGGGCACCGCGCTCGACGAAGCGGCGATTGCCCTCTCGCAGGCGCGCCAGCGCTT
>DASYTD010000135.1:0-9800 GCA_036002655.1 Gemmatimonadales bacterium | reverse complement strand
TGCACTTCGAGGATGTGCGGCTGTTGTTGGAAGTGCTCCATCGGTTGGTGGACAAGGGCAACACGGTGGTTGTCATCGAGCACAATCTCGACGTGATCAAGACGGCGGATTGGGTCGTTGACCTGGGTCCCGAGGGCGGAGCGCTCGGCGGGCGGATCGTGGCGGAAGGGCCGCCCGAGAAGGTGGCGCAGTCCAAGGCGTCGCACACGGGTCAATTCCTGCGCAAGGTGTTGCAGGCCGGGGACTAGACGGTAGGTTGAACGAAGCAAGGAGAGCCGCGAGTGAACGACGACATCATCGGCCTCGTAGCCGTCATTCTGCTGTTCGGCGGGGGTACGCTGTTTCTGCTCTCCATCTCTCCCATCGGCAAGGCGTTCGCCGCTCGCATGCTGGGAAAGAAGGGCGCCATCGTGGATGACGACGAGACAGCGGAGGAGGTCAAGGAGCTGCGGCGCGAGGTCGAAGAGATGCGGCATTGGGGGGAGCAAGTGAACGAGCTGGGCGAGCGCGTGGATTTCCTGGAGCGGCTGGTGGCGAAGCAGCGGGAAGCTGAGCGGCTCCCGCCCGCGAGGTAGCCATGCCCGAGGAAGTGGTCTTTCTCTTCGTGTTGACCATCATCGGATCGGCAGTGCTGCTATTCCCCCTCGCGCGGGCACTCGCGGAACGGATCAGGCCGCGTGGCGTCGAGGCCGGGGTGCGGGAAGAGCTCCAGATGATGCGCGAGGACTTGCTCGCCGAGATCCAGCAGGCACGGCGGGAGATCAGCGATTTGGGCGAGCGGATCGACTTCCAAGAACGACTCCTCGCGAAGAAAATCGAGCGATGAATCCCGCCGAGGCAGCCGCCCTCTTCGCCGTCGTCGGGGGGTTTGTGTTCGTGATCCGCCCGGTCGTGGCCGCGATTGCGAAGCGCATCGCCGGCGAGCATCGCCGCCCAGGGATGGAGCCCGCCGAGCGGGACGAGATTCTGAGTGAGCTGCAGGAGGTGCGGCAGGAGCTCGCGGAGCTGGCCGAACGGATGGACTTCGCTGAACGGCTGCTCGCCAAGCAGGGTGATGCGGGACGGTTGCCGCCGTGATCAATCCAGGGATGATCGGCGTCTTCATCCCCCTCGTCGCGGTCGGGGGATTCTTCGCCTGGATGATCTCCCTCTCGCCCCTGGGCAAGGCATTGGCCGAGCGCCTGCGCCATGGCCCGACGCCGCGCGGCGGAACCGGGGAGGAGCACGCCGAGTTGGTGGATAGTGTGGAGCAATTGCGGCGGGAGGTGGCGGAACTGGCGGAGCGAGTAGATTTTACCGAGCGGTTGCTCGGCCAGCAGCAGGCGGGTGGGCAGCTCGGGAGGCCGCATCCCTGATGTTGCCCACTGAAACGGGCCGCGCACGGGCGGCGTAGGAGAGCACGTGATTCTGCAAGGGCAAACGCCGCTGCCGACGCCGATGATTCCGTTTGACCCGAATCAGCTGATTCCGCTGATTGGGATGATCGGCGGAATGATCGTCGCCGGGGTCGTGCTGTACGCCTTCTTCAAGTCGGATTTGGCGAAGGCAATGGCCGAGCGGATTCGGGCCGGCATGCATCGGAAGAGACGGTGGAAGGGGTTCGGCGGGGAGTGGTCCGACACACCCACCGAAGGTCTCGCAGACGCGGATCATGTCGCGGAGCTGGAGCAGCGCGTGACGGATATGCAGGGCCAAATAGCCGAGATGGCCGAGCGGCTGGATTTTGCGGAGCGATTGCTCGCGCAGCAGCGCGAGCGCTCATTGCCAGGAGCTTAGATGGGGATCATTGATCGTCTGTCCACGCTGATCCGGTCGAACATCAACGATCTGATCTCGCGCGCGGAGAACCCGCAAAAGGTTCTCGAACAGCTCATCGTCGACATGCGGAATCAGCTGGCGAAGGCCAAGCAGCAGGTGGCCGCCGCCATCGCCGACGAGAAGCGGCTCTCCGCGCAGGCGGAGCAGGAGAAGAAGCTCTCCGAAGACTGGGAGAAGCGGGCGGTGCTCGCCGTGCAGGAAGGGCGGGACGACCTCGCCAAGCAGGCGCTGCTGCGCTACAACGAGCACGTGCAGAATGCCGTGCAGCTGCAAGAGACGTGGATCAAGCATCGCGAGGAGACCGACAAGCTGAAGGGCTCGCTGCGCCAGCTCAATGACAAGATCGAGGAAGCGAAACGGAAGAAGAACATCCTCATCGCGCGCCAGAAACGGGCCGAGGCGCACAAGCGCATTCAGGAGACGATGGGCGCGATCTCCGACAAGAGCGCGTTCGAGACGTTCGAGCGGATGGCCGAGCAGATCGAGCACGAGGAGCGCAAGCTCATCGCCGCGGCCGAGGTCAACGAGGATCTGTCCGGCGATTCCCTCATCAAGCAATTCCAGGGCATGGAAGTAAAGGCCGACGCGGACCAGCAGCTGCTGGCCCTCAAGCGCAAAATGGGGTTGCTGCCCGGCGGGACCCAGGAGCAGGCGCGGGCGCTGGGCAAGGGCGCGAAGGATGCCGAGCTGCTCGAGGATGACGACGCGGAGCAGAAGAGCTGAACGGTTCCGAGGCTCCTTCCTCTTATAGATTGTCGAGCGCCACGTTTGTGGCGCTCTTTATTGCGGCCCTCGTCGTCTGGTTTATCGTCCGGGTCGTCGAGGTCTTGCTGCTCGTCTTCCTGGCGATCCTGCTGGCGGTCTATCTCTCGGCGATCACGGATTGGCTGGAGCGGCGCTTCAAGATGCGCCGCTGGTTGGGTCTCACGGTCGCGGTCCTCGCGACCATCGCCGCAGTCGCGGGAGTCGGCGTGCTGCTCGTCCCTCCGGTCGTTGATCAGACCCAGGCGCTCGTCAGCGGCCTACCGCAAACCCTCACGAACATCCAAAACGTGCTGGCGAGGTGGGCCCAGCAGTATCCCGCACTCGACCGCACCGAGCTCGCGAATCCGTCTTCCGGGCTGGTTGCCGGTCTCGTGGCCGATGCGATGGGGTTCGTCCGCGGCTCGTTTCTGGGATACCTGCGCGGTGGCGGCAAGGTCTTCATCGAAGGCGCGAGCGTGCTCGTGATGGCTTTGTATCTCGCCCGCCAGCCCGCGCTCTATAGCAACGGGCTGATTTCGCTGTTCGCGCCCCGCTACCGTCCCATCGCGGCGCGCATCGCGGCCGACGCGGGCGCGACGCTGCGGGCATGGGTCGTCGGCCAGCTCATCGCGATGGCGGTGCTGGCGCTGCTGACCGCCGTCGGCCTGTGGATCCTCGGCGTCCCCTACTGGCTGGCCTTCGGCATTTTCACCGGTCTCGTGGCGATCGTGCCGTTCTTTGGCACGCTCGTTTCGACGTTGCTGCCCGCGCTGTTTGTCGTGGCATCGGGTGACTGGGTGAAGGTGCTGCTCGTGATCCTGCTCGGCGTGCTCGTACACGTGTTCGAGGCCAACGTCGTCGTGCCGCGCATCATGCAGCGCAAAGTCGATTTGCCGCCCGTGCTCACGATCGCGAGCGTGCTGGTGATGGGCACGCTCCTTGGCGCGATCGGCTTGATCGTCGCCGTCCCCGTCCTCTGCGTGACGATGGTGCTGATCCGTCACATTCTCCACCGCGAGATTTACGGCGAGTCCGGGCTCGCGGAGCCCGCCGTGCTCCGCCCCACTGAGTCGTGGACCGGCGTCGAGCGCCGTCGGGTGGCCAGCCCGGTTTGATGATGGAAATGCCGCGCACACAACACCGCTTTCTCATCATCGCCGACGGGGAGTTTGGTCCGCTCAGCTCCAAAACCGCGAATTCGTGCATTCGCTACTTCCCCGAGCGCATCGTGGCGGTGTTCGACCGCCAGCAGGCGGGAAAGACGGTGCAGGACGTACTCGGGTTCGGCGGCAAGATTCCCGTCGTCGGCGACTTCGAGCGCGGCATCAACCAGGGCAAAGGTGCCACCGCCGTGATCGTCGGCATCGCGCCGGCTGGCGGACGCCTCCCGGACGAATGGCAGGGTTGGCTGCGGATGGCGCTCGAGCGGAGGCTCGAGATCTGGAGCGGTCTGCACACCTTCATCGGCGATGATCCCGAGCTGGGGGCACTGGCACGCGCGCGCGGCGTCCGCATCCTCGACGCGCGCAAGCCACCGCCGAATCTCCCGATCGCCGACGGCCGAGCCGCGGAAGTCGACGCGCTGGTCGTGCTCGCGGTGGGCTCCGACTGCAACGTCGGCAAGATGACCGCGCAGCTCCAGCTGCGCGATGCGCTCGTGAAGCGCGGTCACAAAACGAGCTTCGTGGCGACGGGGCAGACGGGCATCTTCATCGAAGGGTGGGGCATCGCGGTGGACGCCGTCGTGGCCGACTTCATCGCGGGCGCCGCCGAACAGCTCGTCCTTCAGGGTGCGAAGGACCACGACATCGTGCTCGTCGAGGGGCAGGGCAGTCTCATTCATCCGGGATACTCAGGCGTCACGCTCGGGTTGTTGCACGGATCCTGTCCCGACGCGCTGATTCTCTGCCACCAAGTGACGCGCGACTACATCGGGGATTATCACGGGCGCGAGCCGTGGGTGAAGATTCCCTCCTATGTCGAGATGATCGACCTCCACGAGCGCGCCGCGCATCCCGTGCACCCGACCAAGGTGATCGGGATCTGCCTCAACACCTACGACATGGATGAGACCGCGGCGCGGGAGGCCGTGGCGCGCGCGGCCGAGGAGACGGGGTTGCCGGCGACGGATCCCGTGCGCTTCGATTCGGACGTCCTGGTAGACGCCATCGTCGGGGCACGCGCAACGATTTGATTGCTCCGGCGGCGAATCGGTACCGGGCGCCGCCGCGTTCCTCCCTATCGTGTCGCGATGCGATTCCTGCGTTGCGTACACGCCGAATTCCTGCTCGTCGCTCCGCGCCTCACTCGCACGCGTCTCGGCGTCGCACTGCTGACGCTCGGTATCGCGCTCGTCTGGCTCACGACGCGCGGTCTCGATCCGCTCACCGCGGCGCTGCTGGCCGGTGCGCTCGGCGCGATCACCGTTGTGGCGGCAAGCGCCAGCAGCGAGCGTGACCACGCCGCACTGACGACCGCACTGACACATCCCACGACGCCGCTCGCAGTCGCGACAGGCCGCTGGCTTGCGATGATCGTCCCAGCGACCGCACTCGTGATCGGGTGCACCGTCGCGATCGGATGGCGGACTGGGACGGTGCTGGCGAGCGTCGTGGCGGCGGCCGCGGTCGGCGGCTGCGCGTTGGCCGTAGCGGTCCCACTCGGCACGAGCGGCGTGCTCACGCTCTTCATTCTTATGGCGGTGGCCGGCGCGATTGCACCGGAGCACCTCGTCGACCTCGCCCGTCCCGGTGTCGTGCGCTGGGCGGCGGCCAGCGCGCTCGAGCTCGGCCCGGCGCTCTGGCATTACCGCGACATCGCAACCGGCGATGTGGGCGCGCTGCTGCATGCGGTCGCCTGGACCGGGCTGGGGATTTTGCTCGCGAGCGGGTTCGTCGCGCGACGCCGATGATCGACTTCGCCCTCACACTGTGCGATGTCGTCGCGCGTGGTCTGCGCGGAGTCTCACTCGCGCTGCTCCCTGGGGAAATCGCCGGAGTGGTCGGTCCGGCCGGGGCGGGAAAGACCACGTTGCTTCAGGTCGCGGCGGGCTGTTTGCAGCCGCAAGCAGGAGCAGTGCGCGTCTGCGGCACATTGGTAAGCGATCCCGCGGCTCGCCGGCTGGTTGGCTACGCCAACGATAGTCCGGTGTTTCCGCGGGCCCTCACGGTGCGCGAAGTGTTGATGTACTACGCGCGGCTGCATTGCGCAGGGAATCATGAGCGGCACCCGTACGGGCTGGTACGGGAAGCGCTCGAGCTGGCAGGCTTGGCCGCCGGGACCGACCTGCGCGTGGAGGCGCTGGAACGGTCTGATCTACACCGCCTTGGCCTGGCGCAGGCGATCCTCGGCGGCCGCCGAGTGCTGCTGCTCGATGAGATGTTGTCGGGTCTGGATGCCATTGCGCGGCGCGACCTGCGCGGCCGCATCGCGCGGCTCGCCGCGACCGGTGTCGCGGTGCTGATCACATCCCGGGATCCGGCGGCGTTGGAGCGACTGGCCGCGCGCGTGCTGGTGTTGCGTGCGGGACGGATCGTGCGCGCGGGGCCGCTGGCCACACTGCTCGGCGAGCGGGTGCTCGAAGTGATCCTGGACGCGCCGCCTGCCGAGCCACCGCCGGGTTTCCGAGTTACCGCCGCCGGTCTCGAAGCGCCGCTCGCGGGCAGAACGGTGGAAGCGGCGCTGGCGCTGTGCCGCGCGCACCGGCTGGCCGTTCGGGCGTCGCGCGTCCGCGTGAAGTCATTAGAGGAGATCGTCCTGGAAACCCACGACGCGCGCTAGTACGTTTCGCCGCCATGACGGCGCCCCCCCCGGTTTCGCTCTTCAACACCCTCACCCGCCGCGTCGAGCCGTTGCAACCGCTCGCACCGCCGCGCGTCACGTTCTACACCTGCGGACCCACGGTGTGGAACTACGCGCACATTGGAAACTTCCGCACGTTTCTCTTTGAGGACTTGCTGCGCCGCTGGTTGGAGTACGCCGGGTACGACGTCTTCCAGATCATGAATCTCACCGACGTGGACGACCGCACGATCAAGGCGGCGCGCCAGGCTGGGAAACCGCTGGTCGAACACACCGCGCCGTTTACCAAGGCGTTCTTCGAAGATCGCGACTACCTGCGCATCCAGCCCGCCCACGTCTATACGCCGGCAACCGCGTACATGCCGCAGATGATCGCGCTCGTGTCGCGGCTGCTCGAGCGTGGCGTCGCCTATAAAGGAGAGGACGGCTCCGTCTATTTCTCGCTCGCCAAGTTTCCGACCTACGGGCGGTTGTCGCGGCTCGACACGCGAGAGATCCGAGTCGGCGCCCGCGTCGCCAGCGACGAGTACGCCAAGGGGGATCCGAGCGATTTCGCGCTGTGGAAGAAAGCCGACGCGGAGGACGAGGCGGTGGGCGCGGCGTGGGATGCCCCGTTCGGGCGCGGGCGCCCCGGCTGGCATCTCGAATGCTCGGCGATGGCGCTCGAGGAGATCCGTAAGTGCTGCGACGTGCAGACGCTCGACATCCACGCCGGCGGCATCGATCTGATTTTTCCGCACCACGAAAATGAAATCGCGCAGTCCGAGGGAGCGACGGGCCAGCCGTTCGCGCGTCACTGGGTGCACGGCGAATTTCTCAACGTGCGTGGCACCAAGATGTCAAAACGCCACGGCAACTTTCTCACCGCGCGCGATCTGCGCGAGCAGGGAGTCGATGCGGCGGCCGTACGATTGCTGTTCTTTCAAGCGCATTATCGCCAACCGGTAGACTTCACCGACGAGGCGCTCGAAGCGGCGAAGGAAGGAGTCCGACGACTGGGCGAATTCTACTCCCGCCTCCAGGAGCAGAGTGGACAAGGGCAGCCGAACGCGACCCTCGCGACGCTGACGCAGGAGCTCGAAGAGGGCGTCGCGGAGGCGCTCAATGATGATCTCAACGCGCCTCGCGCGGTCGCTGCGTTGTTCGAGTTCGTCAGAGCCGTCAACCGGGAGTTAGATCGACCCACCGGATCCAAGCGAACGGAGGACGCGCTTGCCGCATTGGACCGGCTCGCCGGCACCAGTCTTCTGGACGTGCTGCCGTCCACGCGGGAGGTCGACGCCGAGCTGGTCACGTGGGTAACCGAACGTCTCGCGGCACGGAGCCAAGCCCGTAAGTCCAAGGATTTCAAGGCCGCCGACGGTATCCGCGCCGAGCTCTCGGCCCGAGGCG
The DNA here is from genome assembly GCA_036002655.1 of Gemmatimonadales bacterium. GTDB lineage: Bacteria > Gemmatimonadota > Gemmatimonadetes > Gemmatimonadales > GWC2-71-9 > 20CM-2-65-7. The sequence goes on along the minus strand of DASYTD010000135.1, from coordinate 2,045 downwards.
TGGAGATCGAAGACACGCCTCAAGGCACCAAATGGAAAACCCACTGACGAGGCCTAAGTCGTTCGAAGTCCGTCCCTTGCCATAGCCCCCCACCGCGTTTAAGCTATGAGGCTGTCGGATTCAGCCATCGACCAGCTGACGTAGCTCAACTGGTAGAGCAGCTGATTTGTAATCAGCAGGTTAAGGGTTCGAGTCCCTTCGTCAGCTCGCGTTTTTGTGGCGCGTAGCGAAAACCCGGACTCCAAGGAAACAACAAACCCCGCGCGCACCGAACGCGGGGTCTGTTGTCAGCGGGAGCGGGGAACGAGTCGGAGCGAGTAGCGGGGGACGACGGCGCGCTGGGTGGGGTGCCCGAGTGGCCAAAGGGAGCAGACTGTAAATCTGCCGCGCATCGCGCTACGAAGGTTCGAATCCTTCCCCCACCACTCCGTGGCGCGCGGGCGTAGCTCAGTTGGTAGAGCATCAGCCTTCCAAGCTGAGGGTCGCGGGTTCGAGCCCCGTCGCCCGCTCTGTCGAACGCTCGCGTAGCTCAGTCGGTAGAGCGCGTCCTTGGTAAGGACGAGGTCACCGGTTCAATCCCGGTCGCGAGCTCTGAACTGAAGACTGACGACGTCAAAAAAAGAGGCGTCTAAAAAATAAAGACGTCAAAAAGAAAGGCGTCAAAACGAGAGACGTCAAAAAGAACACCGTAACACGGTTTTATTTTCGACGATGTTATTTTCGACGGTTTTATTTTTGACGATTTTCATTCGACGGTTTAGGAGAGTTCATGGCAAAAGCCAAATTTGAGCGCACCAAGCCCCACGTAAACGTGGGCACGATCGGCCACGTCGATCATGGGAAGACGACCCTGACCGCCGCCTTAACCAAAGTGTCGGCGGACAAGGGATTGGGGACGTACGTGAGCTACGATCAGGTGGCGAAGGCGAGCGAGTCTCAGGGGCGGCGCGATGCGACGAAGATCCTGACGATCGCGACGAGCCACGTGGAGTACTCCACCCCGGAGCGCCATTACGCCCACGTCGACTGCCCGGGCCATGCGGACTATGTGAAGAACATGATCACGGGCGCGGCGCAGATGGACGGTGCGATCCTGGTGGTCAGTGCGGTGGACGGCCCGATGCCGCAGACGCGCGAGCACATTCTGCTGGCTCGCCAGGTCGGTGTGCCGGCGATCGTCGTTTATTTGAACAAGGTCGATCTCGTCGATGATCCTGAGTTGCTCGATCTCGTCGATATGGAAATTCGCGACCTGCTGACGAAGTACGGTTTCCCCGGCGACAAGACGCCGATCATTCGCGGCAGCGCCACCAAGGCGATGGCCGGCGATGCGGCGGGCGAGAAGTCGATCCAGGAATTGCTCGACGCGATCGACAGCTTCATTCCGTTGCCGACGCGCGAAGTGGATAAGCCCTTCCTGATGTGCATCGAAGACGTGTTCAACATTGAAGGCCGCGGCACTGTCGTGACCGGCCGTGTGGAACGCGGTGTTCTCGAGCGCATGTCCGAAGTGGAAATTGTCGGTCTGAAAGACACGCGCAAGACGGTGGCGACCGACATCGAAATGTTCCGCAAGCTGCTCGACAAGGCCAGCGCGGGCGACAACGTCGGTGTGCTGTTGCGCGGCACGAAGAAGGAAGAAGTAGAGCGCGGCATGGTGCTCGCGAAGCCCGGTTCCATCACGCCGCACACTGATTTTAAGGCGGAAGTCTATGTGTTGTCGAAGGACGAAGGTGGCCGTCACACGCCGTTCTTCAACAACTACCGTCCGCAGTTTTATTTCCGCACGTCGGATGTGACCGGCACGGTGACGCTGGCGCAGGGCGTGGAAATGGTGATGCCCGGCGACAACGTGTCCGTGGACATCAAGCTCATCGCGCCAGTCGCGATGGAGAAAGGCCAGCGGTTTGCGATTCGCGAAGGCGGACGGACCATTGGCGCCGGTCGCGTGAGCGACGTGGTGAAGTAATTGTTCGGAAGAACAGCGAGCGGCGAGCGCGTTGGACGTTTTCCCGCGTTTTAGTCTACAGTGAATGGGCTTCGTA
>DASYTD010000134.1:0-3834 GCA_036002655.1 Gemmatimonadales bacterium | reverse complement strand
CCGCAGTCCCAGAGTGAACGCGATCGCGGTGAACGATCCCGTCTCCGTGGTCGTGCCGCTCTCATAGCGCTTGAGTTTGGCGGCCGACAGATCGAGCGTCGCATCCCCGGTCCAGGGACCGCGCAGGTTGTCGCGCACGCTTAACGCCAGCGTTGGTGCGACGGCCGGTCGCAGGTCGAAGGGCACGACGATCGAATCGTGGACCAGCGTGGTGCTGTACCGGGCACCGAGGGAGAAACGGAGAGAAACCTGACTGGACAGTCGGACGGTCGGACTGACGGACAGTAAGACAACGACCGCCGCGCATAACCGTCCGACCGTCCGACCGTCCGACCGTCCGACCATCAGGTAATCGCCTCTCTGTCTCCCACTCCAAGCTTCCGAAGTCCTGCGGCCGCGATCAATAGCAGCCCGTACATGCACACGATGAGGGGTCCGGTTGGTAGATCCTTCGTGTACGAAAGCCACAGACCGAGGATGGACGCGAGGGCTCCCGTACCCCAGGCAATGATCGTCAGCCGGCGCTTGTCGGCCGTGAACAGATTCGCGATCACGGCCGGTACGACGAGAAAGCTGAACACCATCAAAACTCCGGCAATAGGAACCGCCAACGTGATGACTACGCCGAACGAGAGGTAAAAGAGAAAGTCCCACAGGCGAATTCTCCACCCGTGCGCTTCCGCTTGCTCCGGATGAAACGAGATCGTCAAGAACCGGCGCCGCAACGCAAACTGGAATACGCCGAGCACGGCGTAGGCGATCGCGAGCCTGACGATTGTCGGCCAGGTGACCCACAATAAACTGCCGACCAGCGTCTTTTCCACCGCCTCGCCGCCGCCGGGCACCTTGTTGGCGACCAGTACGGCAGCCGCCGATGCGACGACGTACACGATCCCGATGAACGCTTCCTGCGGCACTCGTCCCGCGCGTCCGGATGTGCGGGTCAACGCAAACAGCAACGCGCCGACCGCCGTCGCCAGCAGGGCAAAGATGTACGTGTTTGGCGATTCCGGCTGGATGTGGAAGAGCAGCGCCGAAAGGCTGCCCAGCGCCGCCATCTGCGCGAGCGAGAGATCGACGAAGATCACCTCGCGGGCGATGACGTGCAGCCCGAGATAGGAGAGCATGGCCACCAGGATCATGCACGCCGCGAACGGCGGCAGCATCAACTGGAGGCCGCTCACGGAACCTCCGGGGCGGGCGCCCCGAATGCTTGGGCGAGCTGCGTGATCCAGAGGTTCATGAGGTCGAAATACGTGTCGACACCCGCCGTTCCGCCCGTATTGGACGGCACGATGACGGCCTTGGCGCCCGTGCGCTGCGCCACCTCCAGCACCTGATTGCGGTCGTAGTAGTTGGTCGAGAGCAGGACCTGGATGTGTTGGTCACGCATCGCCGTGATGATCTCCTGGACGTGACGCGGCGTCGGCGGAATCCCGGGTTTGGGCTCGATGTAATCGAAGCAGGTCATCTGGTACTCACGCGAGAAGTAGTCCCACTCTTTGTGATAGCAGGCGACGAGCTTGCCGCGGAACGGCATTCCCTGCTTGAGCCAGCCGCCCAACCGGGTCATGAGTGGAGCGCCTTGATATTGCTGCTGTCCAAGGAACGCGAACAACTTGCCTTGCCGGTCGAGGTCGGCGAGCGTGTTTCCGCCGAGCAGCCGCACCAGTTCCTCACCAAACAGGGCCCGGTAGATACGCTCTTCGAAATCCTTCTCACGTGCGGTGAAGTAGTCGGCATCCTGAGGGGCGACGCGCTTCAGTCCCCGCAAGATGTTGCGCGCGATGAGAACAGCGTTGAGCGGATCGGTCCAGATGTGAGGATTCCCGTAGACGTGAATGTCGCCCTGCGAGCGCGACAGGTTCGCGGGAATATCCAGAAGGGGAAGTCCCTGGTACGCTGCAACGTAGCCGGGTCCACCTTCGATGATCCTGGGATTGTTTGCCTTATCGAGCAGGGCCGGGACCCAGAGCTCGAGATCGAGCCCCGTCGTCACGAACAGATCCGCCTGCGCCAGCGTCGGCACAAAGCTCGGCTTCGGCTGGACGTAGTGTGGGTTTTCGTCGCCCACTGCGATCGAGCTGACGCGGCCGCGATCGCCCACAATTTCGCGCGCCAAGGCCGCATAGGTGGTCAGCGATGTCACGACTTTCACGGGCGCCGGCGGAGGTACAGGCCTCGGACCGCCGGCGATTGCGAGTACAAGAGAAATGATCGAGAGCATGTCAGTACGTCTCGTGTTTATGGGGTCCAATGGCCCAGACCGCCTGGAACGCGAGCTGGTGATCCGCGGGAGTATTCGCGATCCGCCGCCACTGGTATTGGGCGCGTAAGAAGACCCACTCGCTCTGCCACATGGTGAGCGAGGGGACCACTTGCCGGGTAATCACCCCGAAGTCGGGCGACTCCACGTAGTCATAGCGGGCGCCGAGGATGAAGCGCTGGTTCAGCTTGTACGTCGAGCTGACATACCCGCCGAGACGCGTTGGCCCCGTGCCGGCGACTTCTTTCTGCACCGCGAGCAGCTCGCCGCGCACCGTCCACTCATGGTAGAGCGCCCGAGCTGGGGGCCGCCACGTAAACCGGAACTCGGCTCCGCCGACCTTCGTGCGCAACGCGGAATCGGGAGCCGTCCCGTACAACGCGGTGGCGCCGATTTGCATGTATGTGGAGCGGCCGAGCTGCCAGAAGTTCAACAGGTGGGCGAGATACGTCGGCCTGCCGGCATCACCGAACAACTCGGAGTCGCTCGCACTGCGCGTGACTTGTGCGGAGAGCTCGTGGGTGCCGAACCCGCCGAATGCCCGGTACACCGAAATCCCGGTGCCGGCCAATCCGTCTTCTCCGAGGAATGTGGTGAGCGCGAGCGGGTACTCCGTCTCGGGGACGGCGTGCAGGTGCCAACGATTGAGCTCACCGAACTGCTGCCGGAATTTGCCGAGATCGAGGCGCAGCCGTCCTGGGAGTCCGGTCCAGTAGGCATAGCCTTCCTCGAGACCGATTTCGCCGTTCTCGAGACTCACGAAGATTTTCGTATGCGAGTAGGGATCGAGCGCCGACTGAAAGCCGATCTCGAACTCCCTGGGGTCGAAGTTGTCGCGCTGCACCCCACGACCGGTGGCGTACCCGCGCACATCGCCGGTGACACCGATCTCCGGGTTGAGCTGCGACTGGTTACGCTCCCGTCCGACGAACTGCGTGCCGATCGTATCGGCGGCCTGGGCCGAATCACGCGCGCCAGCGCCGGCAGCCTGCCTGGCGGCGGCGCGCAATGCCGCAAGATCGTCGCCAACCGGAGCGGGAGCAGCGGCCGGAGCGGCAGGCTGTCTACCGAGTCCGGCAAGCAGGCTATCCAACCGGGCGCGCAGCTGCCGTACCTGGGCCGCCAGCGAATCAACCTGTCGCTGCGTCGGCTGCTGGCCGACCGCGGGCGGGGGCACCGTCAGACACGCCGCGGCGAACAGTACCGCGCAAAACGTGCGTAGCATGATAAATGTCCTCTCCTGTGAGTACGACGAATCCCGATCGCTTCGCCACGTGCGAAGCGCGCGCTACGGCTTCAGGAGAGGACGGTCGGCGGTGCTCGAGCGGGGGCGGTGAGGTGGGCGACAGCCGCGACGGAAACGACCGGCTGCACGGGCGTGAACCGGATCGGCTCCGAGGGTGTCGCAAACGTGAAGGTCTGCTGCGTAACGACGCGCGCGCTCGCGTAATGGCACAGCGCGCAGCGCAGCTCGTCGTGGAGAATCGCGCACCGCCCATCGTGGCTCGCTTCAAACGCCGGCGGTAGGGCGACGACGTCGCGCGCGTGCGCCAACGTGATCGCGCCGC
>DASYTD010000133.1:0-2221 GCA_036002655.1 Gemmatimonadales bacterium | reverse complement strand
GGGCGTCGGCGGGCACGCCGGCCGCGCGACGGCGCACCAGCTCAGCGACCGATCGGCGGGGCAACAAGCGCGCGCTCATCTCTTTTGAGCCATCGGCCGCCGGCTGACTGCGCCATGACGACGCGCCAGCTCGGCGCGGACATCCGCCAACGTGCCGCCTCCTCGCACCAGCGCCACGAGCGCCATGTAGAACACGTCCGCCGTCTCCCGCACGACATCGTCAGACGACTCCGCCCGCGCCAGCTCGTCCGCTTCTTCGCGCAGCTTCGCGGCGAGGAGCGCGGGGTCGGCCAGCAATTGCGCGGTTCCCGATCCGGGAGTGGGCCGGGCGATTCGGTCCGCGAGCGTACGCTCCAGATCGGCTAGATCGAACTCGGAGTTCCAGCACGACGGGCGATTCAGATGACAGAACCCGGCCCCCGCCTGGCGCACCGTAAGACGCAGCGCGTCGCGGTCACAGTCCAGGTCCACACGCACGAGCTGCTGCGAGTTTCCCGACGTCGCCCCTTTCACCCAAATCGATTGGCGCGAACGGGACCAATAAATCCCGCGCCGCTCGGCCACGGCGCGGGCCAGCGATTCCCGCGTGCTCCAGACAAGACCGAGCGTGCGGCCCGCTTCGTCGCAGACCACGGTAGGCCACACCTCGCCGGGCAACGGCTTCGCCAGCGGCGCGGCGACGGCGTCGCCAAGCGAAAGCCTGCCGGTATACAGCGCCATGCCGACCTGCGCATCGGCTCCGATGCGATCGAGCTCTGCGACGTCTGCCGCCGTGGTGATCCCACCAGCGGCAGTCACGCGGGCCCCCCCTCCCGCCGCGGCACGCATGACCGCTTCGACCGCCGCGCAGTCGAACCCTGCCATTTCTCCTTCCTTCTCCACCTGTGTGAAGAGGAAACCGCCGACAACCGGCGCGAGCTCGCGCACGCGTTCGAGCACGGAAACGCCGGTCTTCGTGCGCCAACCGTCCACGACGACCTCGCCGCGCTCGGCATCCACCGCGGCGATGACGCGCTCGCGCGGCAAGGCGCCGCAGAAGTCCGGTGTCGCGGCGGTGCCGATCATCACCTGGACGGCGCCGGCGTCGAGCCAGCGCCGCGCGCTGTCGAGATCGCGGATGCCTCCGCCCACACGGCACGGTGCGCGGCGCACGAGATCCCGGATCAACGCGGCGTTCGAGTCCCCCCCGCGTCCGAGCGCGGCATCCAAATCCACGACGGCTACCTCGCCGGCGATGGAGAACTCCTCCAACCGCGCCACGGGATCGCCGCCGTCCAGGACGAACTCCTTGCCGCGTCGCAGCTGCACCGCGCGTCCGCCCATGATGTCGATGCTCGGCACGATCATCGGCGCACCCGAATTCCCTGGACCGCGAGGTCCGCCTTGATGCCGTCCACGGTGTCGTCGCCGTCGTGAAAGACCGATGCAGCGAGCACCGCGTCCGCGCCGGCCGCGAAAGCAGCGGCGATATGCGCCCGCGTTCCGACGCCACCGGAGGCGATGACGGGCACCCGCACCGCGTCCGTCACCCCGTGCAGCAGCTCGATATCGTGTCCCGCCCGCGTACCGTCGCGATCCCAGCTCGTGAGCAGGATCTCGCCCGCGCCGAGCCGCTCGCCCTCACGGGCCCATGCCACCGCGTCGGGTCGCGCGGCCTCACGGCCGCCGACCACCAAGACCTCCCATCGTTCGGCGGCGCGACGCGCATCGATCGCGAGCACGACACACTGGCAGCCGAACGCCTGCGCCAACTCTGACAACAGCGCCGGACGCCGCACGGCGGCCGTGTTGACGCTCACCTTGTCGGCGCCGGCCGAAAGCAGCTGGCGCGCATTCTCCAATGTGCGGACTCCGCCGCCCACGGTCAGTGGAATGCGGAGCGCCGCACGCACTCGGCGTACCGTCTCGAGCTGAGTGCCGCGCCCGCTGGCGGAGGCGGCAACGTCCAGGATCACGATCTCATCGGCGCCCTGCGCTTCGTACAGTGCCGCCTGCTCGGCGGGATCGCCTGCGTCACGCAGGTTCTGGAACCGGATGCCTTTCACGACACGCCCGTCCTGCACGTCGAGGCACGGAATGATGCGCCGCAGCAGACCCGATGATCCGTTCGACGCCGGCCCGGAGGGAGCGGGGGGAGCGCTGCGACCCGACAACCAGCGTTCCAGCAGCGCGGCGCCGTAGGCACCCGATAGCTCGGGGTGGAATTGGCAAACGAGCAGCG
>DASYTD010000132.1:0-1531 GCA_036002655.1 Gemmatimonadales bacterium | reverse complement strand
ACGGTGCTACCCACTCTGGAACGGGAATACGTCCAGACCGGGAAGGTGCGGTGGGTATTCATCAATCTTCCCCTCACGAGCATCCACCCCAACGCGATGGCCGCCGCGGAGGTCGCCATGTGCGCCGCCCGGCAAGGGCGCTTCTGGCCCACGCACGATGCCCTCTACCAGCAACAGGATGAGTGGGCCAAGCTCGCGCAGCCTCGCGCGCTGCTCGTTACGCTGGCCCAGCGAGCCGGCGTCGATCGCGCCAAGCTGCTCGCGTGCATCGACGACGGAAGTACCCGGGCGGAGATCGAGATGGATGCCCAGCGCGCGGTGCGCTCGGGGGCCCGCGCGACCCCTTCCTTTTATATCGAGGGCGGCCTGCTGGAGGGCGCTCCCTACACCCCCGATCCGATGCGGCGGCTGCTCGACTCCGTCTATGCCGTGCGCACGCACGCGCCACCCTCACGGTGAGCCGCCCTTCCTTTCTGTACCGGCTCAGCGTGCACATGGTCACCCGTGCGGCCCCGCTCGTCGCGCGGTTCGACAAGAAGCTGGCGCGTGGACTCGACGGGCGGCGCGGTTTGGCCGCCCGTCTTGCAGCTTGGGCAGCCGCCCAGCGCGACACCAAGCGGCCCCTGGTGTGGATGCATGCCCCGTCGGTGGGAGAGGGACTCCAGGCAAAGCCCGTGCTCGAAACGCTGCGCGCCGAACATCCCGATTGGCAGCTCGCGTTCACCTTCTTCTCGCCGTCGGCGGAACGACTCGCGAAGAACTTACCGGTGGACGTCGCCGATTATTTGCCGCTGGACCGGCCATCGGAAGTCGCCGCGGTGCTCGACGCGCTGCAGCCCAACGCGCTCGTTTTCAGTAAGCTCGACGTATGGCCCGAGCTCACGCTCGCGGCGGCGCGGCGCGGCGTGAAGCTGGGACTCATCTCGGCGACGGTCGCGCCGCACAGCTCGCGATTGCGGTGGCCGGCGCGCCAGTGGGCTGCCGCCGCGTATCACGCGCTCGACCGCATCGGGACGATCAGTGAAGAGGACGGCGAGCGGCTCGAGCTGCTGGGTGCTCGCGCGGAAGCGATCGCCGTCACCGGCGACACGCGCTACGACAGCGTCGCCGAGCGGGCGGCACGGCTGGACCGGAGGCGTGAGCCACTCGCGCGGCTCGCGACCACAGGGCCCGACACGTTTACGATCGTCGCGGGCTCGACCTGGCCGAGCGATGAAGCGGTGCTGTTGCCCGCGTTCGCGGATCTGCTGCATCAGCTGCCGACCGCGCGGCTGCTCCTCGCTCCGCATGAGCCCAATCCCGATCATCTCGCCGGCATCGCGGAGCGGTTGCGGCATCTCAAGCTGCCGCGACCCGTGCGGCTGTCGCAGCTGGAGCACGCCAAGCCCGGTCCGGTGATCGTCGTCGATCGCGTCGGCATTCTCGCCGATCTCTATGCACTCGGCGATGCGGCATTTGTCGGCGGCGGCTTCCACCGCGCCGGTCTCCACTCCGTGCTCGAGCCCGCGGTGTTCGGCGTGCCGATCACGTT
>DASYTD010000131.1:0-4674 GCA_036002655.1 Gemmatimonadales bacterium | reverse complement strand
GGGAAGAAGATCGTGTTCGATCGGTGCTGAACGCGCGCAATCAGGTATGGGACGCACCGAACGTGTTCGTGACCGACGGCGCGTGCATGACCTCCGCGTCGTGCGTGAATCCTTCGCTCACGTATATGGCGCTGACGGCGCCCGCGGCGGACTTCGCCGTGAACGAGCTGAAGCGCCATCGCCGCGATGATGACGCGCCAGCGCACTACTTCCGCCTGATGAAGCAGCTGACGCTGCTCGGCTACTTCACGTCAGAGATCGGGTGCACCCAGGCGATGCGGTATCGCGAGACGCCGGGCCGGTTCGACCCCTGCGTCCCGTACCGGCCCGGCGAGACGACCTGGGCCGGCCATGCGTAGCAGTGGAGCAGCTCAGCCCTGTCGGGGATCAATCCTTTTTCGTCCTCTGGAGCGATTGGCTCGCTGTACTCGTTGAGCCTTATGTGTGAGCATGGGGAAGCGGGATTTTGCTGACACTGTCGTCGTCGTCACGGGCGCCTCGAGCGGCTTCGGTCGCGGTGTAGCGCTCGAGCTCGCAGACGTCGGCGCGAGGGTCGTGCTGGCGGCCCGGCGTGAGCAGGCGCTCGATGAACTCGCTTGCGAATGCCAGGCCAGAGGGGGCCAGGCGCTCCCGGTGCCCACCGATGTCAGCCGGCAGTCTGACGTCGAGAAGCTGGCGCAAGCCGCGATCTCGACCTTCGGCTCCGTCGACGTCTGGATCAACGATGCGGGCGTCGCGGCTCTGGGGCGGTTCGAGGACGTCCCCCTGGCCGACCATCTCCAAGTCATTCTCACGAACCTCGTCGGCGTGATCAACGGCTCCTGGTACGCGGTGCGTCACTTTCGTGAGCGGCGTCGCGGGACCCTGATCAACATCGCCTCAGCACTCGGGAAAATGCCGGCGCCGTATTATGGCTCGTATGTGGCCTCCAAGTTTGGAATCGTGGGGATCAACGGCGTGCTGCGACAGGAGCTCGCGCTGGCGAAGCTGAAGAACGTCAAGGTCTGCACGGTCATGCCGATGAGTCACGACACGCCGATCTTCGATCACATGGGGAATTACACGGGGCATGAGGTTCAGCCCATTCCGCCGCTGTATGACGAACACAACGTGATCAAGGCAGTGATGCGGCTGATCAAGCATCCGAAGAATGAGATCATCGTCGGCCGGGTCGGCAAACTCCTCAAAGCGGCGCGTGGCCTGCTCCGGAATCCGGTGGACAGGATGATGGCCAGGAACTCCCACCGCGCCTTGATCAAGAAGTCGCCGCCGGCGTCAGACCGCCGCGGCAATGTGTTCGAGCCGATGCGGTACGGGGCGGCAGTCAGTGGAGGCAGACGGCGACGCTCACGACGGCGCGTTAAGGCATAAGCCAAAGGAGAAAGCCATGGAAGCGAGAGCAAAGTTGCTCGGCCATCCGGTGCACCAGATGCTCATCGTCTTGCCGCTCGGGCTGCTCACGACCGGTATCGTGTTCGACGTCATCCGATTGATCAGCGGCAATACGCGCTGGACCGAAGTCGCCTTCTGGATGATCGGCGCGGGAGTCGTGGGAGGACTACTCGCCGCACCGTTCGGGTTCATCGATTGGCTGGGGATACCCGCCGGCTCCCGGGCCAGGCGCGTTGGCGCGGTGCATGGACTTGGCAATGTCGGCGTCGTGCTCCTGTTTGCGGCGAGCTGGATCGTGCGGCGGGAGACCCCGATGTCCCCCAGCGGTATCGCGTACGTGCTTTCGTTCCTCGGTGGTGGCCTGGCCGTGGTCACCGGGTGGCTTGGGGGCGAGCTGGTCACACGGCTTGGGATCGGCGTGGACAGCGGGGCGAATATCAACGCGCCGAGCTCGCTCGCGACGGACACCACCACCCGACAGCGCATGGCCGGTGCGTGAGCTAAACGCATCTTCGGGAAGAACAACGTTCAACGCATTCGATCGTCGGAACTCGGCCCGGTCGGGCATTCGACTCGGACGCCGGCGTCGATCGTGCTCGCGCTCAGCTTCGGTCTGCTACCGCGACCGTGCTTTGGCGTGCTGGAGTACCGTGTGGCGCAGTGCGTCGCTAAGTTATTGGCGCAGTACGCCACCGTAGCTCAGTGGTAGAGCTCTCGATTCGTAATCCTGGACGGCCAGCGCACCCCAGCGCTGGCCGTTGTGTTTCAGCGGGGCGCGGTGACAAATGCGACTGCCTGCGCCGGGGGCGACGGAACGGTTGGCACCACCATTGGCACCACAACGAGGACCGGGTGCGGGACAACATTCGGGCGATGGAGGCGACGACGATCACGAACAGAACTGAATCAGGCGCACGAGAGCGCTGTCGCTCGGTGTCTTGACGGTCGATGCTTTAGTATTGAGTCCCCGTACTCGTTTCCAGATCGCGGGCGATCTCGAAACAACAGCGCAATCGATCGTACCGGTCGCAGCACTTCGTGACGGTGGCGCCTACAAACTCGCTTGAGGATGTTCTCGAGAACGTGCAGACTTCGGGGTGATCGGCGGTGGCGGTTGCGGTGCCCTGAGTAACGCGGGATGGCAATTGATTCCTCTATCTAAGGGTCTACCCCAATTGGGTCATGCTATAGGCCGGGTTCCACTGGTTAATCTGCTCTATCTGCCGCGCAGTAATGATCGGGCGGCAGATACCAGGCCGCCATTCAGAAGTTCCTGACAGGCGAGGGGGATAGGACCATGCGCATCGAAGTGTTCTCACTCGGCAGAGTTCTCGTCGTCGTCAGTGCCGCTATTGCGATGTCCACTTGCGGACCGAGGTACGGGCGCGAGGACGCGGGACAGCAGCCAACCGCTACGGGTCCAGCGACTGACGATCGCTCTGCAGCGACACTTGCCGAGGGGCAGCGAATCTTTCGTCACGAAACATTCGGCGATGAGAAGTTTTGGACCGATACGGCGCGGATGCACGAAGTCGTGCAGAGCGCGGTCAGCCCCAACATGGCGCTGAAGGTAGGACTGAAGGTCGATGCTGACGCCATTCCACCCGCCGTCGCGCAGGCCATCAAGGATGGTCAGGTAGACCTGAACAGTCCTGCAACCACAGTGACGCTGCTCAAGCTCAATGCAGTGGTGGGGCTCCGCGGGACCGTGAATACTGTCGGCGGAAAAGACACGCTCATCCGACTTGGCATCACGTGCGCCCTGTGCCATTCGACCGTGAACAACTCGTTCGCCTCGGGCATCGGACAGCGGCAGGACGGATGGCCGAATCGAGATCTTAACGTCGGCGCCATCATCGCACTGTCCCCCGCCATTACGCCGGCGCAGAGGGCGGTCTACAACTCCTGGGGCCCCGGAAAATACGACCCGCGCTTCAATCTTGACGGAAAGAGCACACCGCTGGTGCTTCCGCCAGCATACGGTCTCGCACAGATAAGGAACGAGACCTACACGGCCGAAGGACCGATCTCGTACTGGAACGCGTATGTGGCCGTGACGCAGATGCACGGGCAGGGCAATTTCTCAGACCCACGCCTGGGTATTCAGGTCGCACAATCACCTGACCTGGTGGGACCGAAGCTCGCTGCGCTGCGCAGTTACCAGCACAGTCTTTCGGCACCATCCCCTCCGGCCGGCAGCTTCGATGCCGCCGGCGCTGAACGGGGTCGCAGCGTGTTCAACCGGACGTGCGCGCGCTGCCATGTCGGCGTCAATGGTACCGATAACAACGCCGGCACTCTGCACGCGCCCAGTGAGACTGGTGTCGATGGCGCTTACGCGGCGCGTACCGCTAATAAGCGATACCGCACGACTCCGCTGCGGGGCCTGTGGCAACACCCGCCATACTTTCACGACGGCAGCGCCCCGACGCTGGCGGCCGTGGTCGCCCATTACAACCGCGTTCGCAGCCTCGGACTCACCGCCGAACAAGAACGTGATTTGGTCGAATTTCTGAAGTCTCTCTGACGCCCTCCGCCCTACCCCCGCCCCAAGTTGGCGGGGGCCGGAGCGGCTGAACCTGCTTCGAGCACCGTACAATGCACTCGTGACTTGGTCGCATCACGCCCGTTGTGACGCTGTGGCCTCAGATCCGAAACTCGGCAGCGTTACCTCCCTGAGCGTCCGCTCGAGCTGATTGCTGTTCCCGAGTTTTCGGACCGCCCAGGAAGCAATGCTGACTGATTTCGGTGGAGTACCGAATCGAACGGCGCGCCGCTAAGTTAGGGACCGTCGCCACCGTAGCTCAGTGGTAGAGCTCTCGATTCGTAATCCTGCGCGGCCAGCGCACACCAGCGCTGGCCGTTGTGTTTTAGCACGAATTTCGGTCGGAACGATTGCTGACGCTCGCCAGCGATGAACTATTTGGCACCAGGATTGGCACCACGACGACTAGTGCTTTGCTACGAAGCCGTGTCTTACGTTGCAGGACAGAACCTCGATTTCATCGATAGACGGAGTACCAGCCACGTCGAAACAATAGGAGTGCTTGGGTGCACATTCCAAAGCTTCAATGAGAGGCGTGATCCTCGGAGCAGATCCTTTGCTCGATCTGAACCGTGTTCGTGGCCGCTTCCTTTCTCTCCTTCCTTGATCATCACTGCGCCGCACTGAGCACGATTACCAGGCAATCCTGGCGTTGATGGTCACCGACACGTATAGCGACCGCGATCAGGGGATATTCCGCGATGGCATGCGGCAGCTGGACGAAGCCTGGTTCATGG
>DASYTD010000130.1:0-7947 GCA_036002655.1 Gemmatimonadales bacterium | reverse complement strand
CTACTCGGACATGCTGCAGCGCGCGCGAGAGGCCTTGCGCGCATACCGCCCCACCTCAATACCTGTCGAGAGCGGGATGATTCCGGCGGCGGTCGCCATCATGCTGCACGAGGGCGACGAGGGGCTGGAAGCGCTCTTCATCCATCGCGCCGTCCGCGTCGGGGATACCTGGTCGGGCCAAATCGCATTCCCCGGTGGGCGCCGCGACCCCGGCGATGCCGATCTCCTCGCTACCGCGATCCGCGAAACCCGCGAAGAAATCGGTGTTGATCTATCCCACGCAGAACGCCTCGGCATCCTCGACGACCTTCACCCTCGCACTCCGGTGTTGCCTCCGGTCGTCGTTCGACCGTTTGTATTCGCGTTGACAGAGCGGCCGAGAATTGTGCCCAGCCCGGAGGTGCAAGCTGCCTTCTGGGTGCCCTTCCAGGCGCTCCAGGCGCCGGGGGTGCGCGGGGAGGTCACTATCGATCATCCTGGCATCCCCCGTCGGGTACTTCCCGCATATACCATAGGAAATCACACTATTTGGGGGATGAGCGAGCGCATTCTCACACCGTTAATTAGCATAGTTTCTTAGCCTTACAAAATCCACATCTTCGCTTGACAATATTTGAGACTTAGGTTAGCCTAACACCCTGTCTGGTTGACAGGCACCCGCCCCGGAGAGTCCTGATGAACGCAGCAATCCGGTCCCCACAGCCACCGCTAACGCGGTCGGTTGAGGACTACCTCAAATCCGTCTTCCATCTCACAAGTCAGGGCGGTTTCGCCACAACGAGCGGCATCGCGGAAATGCTCGAAATCGCGCCTCCATCGGTGAGCGGCATGATGAAACGCCTCTCCGAGACAGGCCTGATCGAGCACGTGCCGTATCGCGGCGTGCAACTCACGCCGCAGGGCCGGCGTGCCGCGCTGCAGATGATTCGGCGCCATCGGATTCTCGAGGTCTATCTCACGAGCAAGCTGGGCTACGATTGGGGCGACGTCCACGTCGAGGCCGAGCGGCTGGAGCATGCGGTTTCCGAGAAGCTCATCGAGCGGATGGCCGACGCGCTGGGCGAGCCGCGCTACGATCCGCACGGCGCGCCGATTCCGACAGCGGCCGGCGAGATCGAAGAGGCGGAGCTGATCACGCTGGCTGCCGCGCCCGTCGGCGCGGCCGTTGTGTTGCGCCAAGTGGGCGATGAGGATCCCGCGCGGTTGCGCTACCTGGCCGAGCAGGGGCTGACCCCGGGAACGCGTCTCACGGTCGTCGAGCGCCAGCCGTTCAACGGCCCGACGACCGTCGCAAGCGGCAACGGGACCCGTGTCGTGGGCCAGGAGCTCGCGGCGCTGCTGTGGTGCGAGGAGGTGGCCGCGTGAAATCTCTCTCTCGGCGCGAAGCGCTGAAGCGGAGCCTGCTCGGGATTGCGGGCGCCGCGTCTGCCAGCTCCATCGCACACGCTTCGGTCTTGGATGGCTCGGCTCATCCTGACCCGCATGCGCTGATGACCGGCGGTGTGCCTGCCGGTGCGGGCATCGATCCCACTGTGTTCCTGCGGAACTTCGATTACGGCCTGGTCAGCAAGCGGCCCAACGGGCAGGCGGTGCGCGAGTATCAGATCGTCGCGGTCGACCGTACCCTCGAGGTCATGCCCGGCGTGTTCTACTCGGCGTGGACGTTCGATGGTCAGGTGCCTGGCCCCACGCTGCGCTGCACAGAAGGCGACCTAGTGCGCGTGCATTTCCGTAATGCCGGGACGCACCAGCACTCGATTCACTTTCACGGCTTTCATGCGGCAAACATGGACGGCGTGTTGGAGCAAATCGACCCCGGCGGCTCGTACGTCTATGAGTTCGAGGCGCAGCCATTCGGACTGCATTTGTATCACTGCCACACGATGCCGCTCAAGCGCCACATCGCGAAGGGGCTGTACGGAACGATGATCATCGATCCCAAGCGTGCGCGCCCGCCGGCGAACGAAATGGTGATGGTCATGAACGGCTTCGACGTGAATTTCGACGGCGAGAACGAAGTGTATGCCGTCAACACCGTACCGTTCGCGTATCAGGCCAATCCGATCGTGCTCAAGCGCGGAGAGCTGAACCGCGTTTACCTGGTCAACGTGCTGGAGTTCGATCTCGTGAACTCGATGCACATCCACGGCAACTTCTTCCGCCTTTTCCGGACCGGCACATCGCTCGAGCCGAGCGAGCTTACGGACACCGTGACCCTGGGCCAGGGAGAGCGGCACATTCTCGAGTTCACATACGACCGTCCCGGCAAGTTCATGTTCCACGCCCATCAATCGGAATTCGCCGAGCTGGGCTGGATGGGCTTGTTTGACGTGCAGAATGGGCCGCTCGCGTGAACCGCAAGACGTGGCTCTGGTTCTTGCTCCCTCTGGTCCTTCTGGGACTCCTGTCGCTCGTCGTCGTGAAGGGCGGTACGCTGTCACGGCTTGCACGGGGGCTGCCACCTGTCGAGGAGCTGACCGTCGATCGGGTGCAGCTGACCCCCGGGCACATGGTCGTGGACCTGGTGAATGGCGGTCCCGAACCCGTCACGGTGGCGCAGGTCATGGTGGACGAGGCGTTCTGGACACACACCATGACGCCGGGGCGCACGGTGTCGCGCCTGGGGCGCGCGCGGATCGAGATTCCGTATCCCTGGGTCGAGGGGGAGCCGCATCATCTCAAGCTCATCACCTCGACCGGCGTGACATTCGATCACGAGATTCCGGTCGCCGCCGAGACGCCCAAGGTCAACGCGACGTACTTCCTGACGTTCACGCTGATCGGTCTCTATGTGGGTGTGCTGCCCGTCGCGATCGGGCTGCTGTGGCTGCCGTTCCTGAAGCGTCTCGACCGCCGCTGGATTCATTTTGCGCTGGCGCTCACGGGCGGCCTGTTGGTGTTTCTAGCGGTTGAGGCGCTGCATGAGGCCCTGGAGATGGCGGAACGCGTCGCGGGAGCGTTCCAGGGAACGGGACTCGTGGCTGTCGGGATGCTGGGCGCGTGGCTGGTGCTCCAAGCGCTGGGAGGACGACGGACGACGGGAGAAGGCGGCGACACGCCGGCCGCCGCACGGTTGCGGCTCGCGTTCCTCATCGCCCTCGGCATCGGCCTCCACAATCTGGGCGAAGGGCTGGCGATCGGAGCGGCCTACGCGCAGGGCGCGGTGACGTTAGGTGCGGTGCTCCTGGTTGGATTCATGATTCATAACACCACCGAGGGTCTGGGCATCGTCGCGCCGATCGCGCAAGACAGCCCCTCGATCAAGACGCTCGCACTGGCCGGCCTGCTGGCCGGCGGTCCGACGATTCTCGGCGCGTGGCTGGGCGGAGTCTCGTACTCGCCTCTGCTCGGCACGCTCGCGCTGTCGCTTGGAGCCGGCGCGATTCTCCAAGTGCTCGGCGTCCTCTACCGCGTCGTGAGCCGGGAAACCAACCAGGTGTGGTCCCCCTTGAATGCCCTGGGCGTCGCGGCAGGACTGGTCCTCATGTACGGCACCGGTCTCCTGGTGGCGCAATGACTGCCGGTCTCCTGGCGTTGGTCCTGATGGTGGCGCAGGAACCCACGCCGATTCAAGACAACAGTTTCCTGGTGGAGGAGGCCTACAATCAGGAATCGGGTGTGGTGCAGCATATCAACACGCTGCTGCGCTCTGGCCGGTCGTGGGGGTACAGTTTCACGCAGGAATGGCCGCTCGCGGACCAGCGGCACCAGCTCAGCTTCACGATCCCGGTCGAGAACGGCGTGGGCGACGTGGCGGTCAATTACCGGCAGCAGGTCGCGGGGATCGGCGGCGGAACCGCGTTCGCGCCGCGCGTTTCACTCTTCGTACCGACCGGACGCGACGGCGGCACAGCGGTGCAGCTGAATCTTCCCCTCAGCGTCGTGCTGGCGCGCCCGCTGGTCGCACATGCGAATGCGGGAGCGACCGCCACGCGGCGCGGTAAGACCGTGTACAACGCGGGGGCGAGCTTCATCTGGTTGGCCCGCCCCACGATCAACGCGATCCTGGAGGTGATCTGGACGGGCGACGCCGGTAGCGGCGAGCTGATCGCCAACCCCGGCGTGCGGTGGGCGCACAACGTTGGGAACTTGCAGATCGTCCCGGGGATCTCATTCCCGGACGGCCGCGACGTGTTCTTCTATCTGAGCTTCGAGCATCCGTTCGAGTTCTAGCGTCACCGGGCACGGGGGCGTCAGCCGGATTCCGCTCCTGATGGTGCGCGTGACTGCTCCAGCGCCTTGAGAATTGCGTTGAGCCGCCGGTCTCGCGCCTCCCGCAGGAATTCGACCTTCCCCTTATACGCCCGCTCGATGCCTTGAATCAGGGTTCGCTGCTGATCGGGGTCGAGCTGGGCCCAGTGCGCGAGCTGCTGCCACCAGCTCTCGAAACTGGCGAGGAGGTGTTGGGTGAATCCTCGGATGCCGCCCTCGCCCGCGGCCAGATGGTACGTCAGATGCGGCCCCGCCGCCGCCCACCCGATGCCCGGTCCGAGCGACACGGCCCGATCGAGATCGTCTACGGAGATCACGCCGCGCAGGACGAGATCGATGCACTCGCGCCATACCGCAGCCGCAACTCTGCCGACGACGTACCCGGGAATCGCCTTTTTCAAGACAATGGGAAAACGACCTAACGCTCGCAGGTAATCGCTTGCGCGGCGGATGCTATCGGCCGACGTGCGTCCCTCCGGTACCACTTCTACGAGCGGTATGAGTTCGGGTGGGTTAAGGGGATGCGTGACGAGGCAGCGGTCGAGACGACGCATCCTGCCGAAGATCTCGGTCGGGGGAAGGCCGCTCGATGACGAGCTGATCAACGCTTCACTATCCGCAGCCTCCTCGATTGCCACGAGCAGTTTCTGCTTTGCGACGACATCCTCATGAATCGCCTCGATCACCCAATCGGCATCCTGGATCGCTTCGGAGAAGAACTTCGCCCGGACCAGCTCACGCAGCCCCCGCTCGACAATGGACTCGGGCGCGCGACCGAGCGCGACGAGCGCCTGGGTGCGCCGCTCGACCTCGACCGACGCGCGTTCCATGGTCTCGGGGTTCAAGTCGAAGATCGCCACGGGCCATCCGGCCGACGCGCACAACGCGGCCCACCCCACGCCGATGTCACCGGCTCCGATCACCGCCACCTTGCGAGGAATCGTCACGCCAACGCCTCCTCTGCGAGTGCTCCAGCCGGCAACACGCGCTCGAACAACAGCCGCCGCACCGGAGGTGGATACACATCCATCGCAACGCGGGTAAACGAACCCTTGGCATTGAGTTTGGTCCGGCCGCGGCTCTGGCCGTCGTCCAAATCCACGACGAGCCGCAGGTCACTGAAGGTCAGCACATCGGGTTGCAGCAGATAGGCGATGGCGAGGACGTCGTTGATCACCGCGCCGTCGAGCCCTTCCTGCTTGCGGTGAAACTCGACGTAAAACCGCAGGGCGTCGTGCAGCCAGGGTGACTGCTGCGCGAGCCGTTCGACTTCGCTCCCTTTGATCACCAGTCTGCGGGTCACGTCGAGCCCGATCATTTCGGTGGGAATCTCGGCGGCGAGCACCGTCGCCAGAGCCTCGGGATCGCACCACGCGTTGAACTCGGAGAAGCGCGTCTGATTTCCCGCCGCTTCAATGTTGCCGATCATCGCCACATGGCGCCCGACTTTTTCGCGAACCAATCCGGGATTGGCGCGCAGCACCAGCGCCAGGCTGGTCACCGGACCGAGCGTCACCAGCGTGACGGGCTCCCGCTGCGCTTCGAGCAGCCGCTCGAGCGGCCGCGCGTAATCGAGGATCACGCCCGGCGGCGGTACCTCGGCATAACCGAGGCCTGACGGCCCGTGGGTATCGGCGGCGACGTCGAGCTGCCGCTTGAGTGGCCGCCGCGCGCCGATACCCAAGGGAATGCGCAGGGGATGTTTCAGTTTACGAAGTATTTCGACGGTGTTTCTAAACGCATTTTCTACTACGGTGTTGCCGTATGATATCGATATCGCCCGCACGTCGAGCTCGGGGGAATTGAGCGCGAGCAACAAGGCCAGGCAATCATCGATGCCTGGGTCGGTGTCGATGATGATAGGGAGCGGGGAGCTGGGCGCAGGGACCAGGGGAGCCACGCTCTAGGTTAGGTCGCTCACTTCGGAAGTGCAAACGCGATGATGGCGTCGCCGGTGCCGAACGGACCGCCGCCACCAGCCGCGATCACGACGTACTGCCGCCCGCCCGCCTCGTAGGTCATCGGCGTCGCGCGCGCGCCCGCGGGAAGCGGCGCCTTCCATAGCTCGCGGCCGGTTTCGACGTCGAATGCCCGGAACGCACGGTCGAGCGTCCCGCCGATGAACACGATTCCGCTCGCCGTGGTGATGGGCCCGCCGAGGTTCGGTGATCCGAGGCCGGGAGCGTCGCCCATCGTTCCCAATGGCACGTTCCACAGGATCGCGCCGGTCGCGAGGTTCACGGCGACGAGTGCGCCGAACGGCGGCGGCGTGCAGGGCAGGCCCGCAGGTCCCAGGATGAGCCGGCGGCGCATGATAAACGGCGTGCCGCGCATGCGGGTGTACTCGAAATCGGTGATGCCGCGGGCCGCGTCCACCCGTCTCGAGCTGTCGCCGTTGAAACCCTCCGCGGGGATCAGCTGCACCATGGCCGGAATGCGATTCACGGGCACGACGGCGATGGCCCGCCTTTCATCTATAGCGACCCCGCCCCAGTGCGCGCCGCCGATGTTGCCGGGCACGACCAGCGTGCCCTGGAGGGAGGGCGGGGTAAACGGACCCTCATTGCGTAGTCCCGCGAGCAGGTCCCGGCAGGCGGCCTGGACCTCGGGGGTGGGGCCCCAGGCATCGGCGGCGGAGTACTGCAGGGGTGAGAGCGGCGGTGTAAGTGCCGTAAACGGCTGTGTTTGCGACGCGACCTCACCGGGGACGCTGCTGGCAGGGACCGCCCGCTCCTCCACCGGAAAGATCGGCGTTCCGGTCGTGCGATCGAGGACGTACAGCATGGCTGACTTCCCGGTTTGAATGATCGCCGGAATCCGGACACCATTTCGAATCACGGTGACCAGGGCCGGGGGTGACGCATTGTCGTAGTCCCAGAGGTCGTGATGCACGGTTTGGAAGTGCCAGACGAGGCGGCCGGTGGAGGCGCGCAGCGCCACGATCGAATTGGCGTAGCGGTTCTCTCCCAACCTCAAGCCCCCGAAGTAGTCCGGCGCGGGACTCGACGTAGGGAGAAAAACCAGATCGCGTTCGGGATCGACGACGATGACCGACCAGACGTTCGCCGCGCCCGTGCGGTGCGCGCTGCCGCTCTGCCACGTGTTGTACGCCGGATCGGCCGGGTCCTGGGGTACTGGATCGAACGTCCACCTGAGGGCGCCTGTGCGGGCATCGAAGGCGCGGACCTCGCCACTTGCCGGGGCGAAAGTGGTATTGTCGGCGACGGCCGAGCCTGTGATGACGAGATCACGCACAACAGCGGGTGGGGACGTGACTTCGTAGAACTCGAACTTGAGCGGCGGCACACGAAGCCCCGCGCGCAAGTCCACCGCGCCATTGGTGCCAAAGCCGGCGCAGGGCGTCCCCGATCCCGCATCGAGCGCGTAGAGGCGAGCATCGATCGTCGCGGCAAAGATGCGGCGCGCACATGGTGATCCCGGGGCGGCTCGCGGGTCGCGCCAGAACGTGACGCCGCGGCTCGCGAAATCGCCGTAACCGCGATGCGGGTCCACGCCCGCGTCGTAGCGCCAGCGCTCCGTTCCCGTGACAGGATCGAGTGCGGCGACGATGCCCGTGGGGGTGATCACGTACATCGTGCCGTCGACGACGAGCGGCGTGACCTCGAGTGCCGGCGGCCGGTGCGACATGCTCGACATGTCGGGGATGCCGGCGTGATACGTCCACGCGACCTGGAGCTGCGCGACGTTGGCGCGCGTGATCTGCGTGAGCGGCGA
>DASYTD010000129.1:0-13234 GCA_036002655.1 Gemmatimonadales bacterium | reverse complement strand
CGGATCGCCGCTGAACCCTGCCCAGGCGCCCAGGGCAAGCGTGGGTGACACGGTCACGTCGCGGATCCGCAGCGTGATATCGCGGCGCGGCCAGGTATAGCGGTAATAACCGCCGGTAGCGGTCCCCGTTGTTTTGAGGATTCGTCCCGCGGAGTCCCACGGCGCGCCGAGCGCTGCTTGGCCCATTGCTCCGGCGGGAGCCATTCCGAGAAGGCTGACGATCGTGACAATGGAGCGAATGGTCATGACTTCCTCCCGTGCGGTGCGGGTTTGCCGAGCAGCTTGAACTGGGATTGTTGCGCCATATTATCTCAAATACCCCGCAGCCAGACCGAGGCTATTCTGGTATATTCGGCAGCGCGCATGAACACCTCGATCGTCAGACTTGTAGCCACGCTCCTATTCGCCGGCCAGCTGATGCCGGTTGGCTTGCCGATTTTGTGCGATCAGGTGCGCCAAGGTGCGCCCATGAGCTGCGAGCAGCAAATGGCGTCCGGCCCACATGGTCCAGCCTGGGACCTCGTGAGTGCTTCCGCGGCATGTGCCAATTCAGCTTTCTGTCCGACGCATGTTACGGCCGTCCCGACGTTCCATGCACCGGTGCTGGTCTCGGCTCAGTCGTTGGCGCTTGTGGCTTCAGGAATTGCCAACTTCTCTCCGGCCGATCCGCAGCCCCCGCTCCCTCCGCCGCCCCAAGCCTAGCCTCTCCTAGGAGTTGTGTGCCCTGACGCGTCGCGCCTAGCGCCCGCGTCGGCCCGGCCACTTTGCCGGGATTGTTGGATGGAGAGAGGCATGAACATCCGCCGTTTCGTATGGCTCGCCGTGCTCGTTTGCGCGGCGACGCCGGTATTGGCTCAGCAACGCGATTCGCTCCTCGACGCATTGGTGCAGGAGGCGCTCGCGCAGAACCCGAGCATCGCTCAGCGTCAGGCCGTCGCTCGCGCTGCGACGCTGCGGATTCGCCCCGCAGGCACGCTTCCCGATCCTGTGCTCACCGCCGGCGTGATGGATCTGGTATTGCCGCGCTTCGAGTTCAACCGCAGCGACTTCACCGAAGTGGACGCTGAGCTGAGTCAGACCATTCCCTGGCCGGGCAGCCTCGGCGCGCGGTCGGGGGTGGCCCAAGCGGCCGCCGCCGGGGCACGGGCGGAGGAGCACGTGACCCGACGTGAGATCGCTGTCTCGATGGCCGACGCCTACCATCGGCTGCAATACGCCGTGTCGGCGCTGGCGACGCTCCGCCGCCAGCTCACACTGCTCGAGGCGGCGGTGCAGCTCAGCAACACGCGGTACGGAACAGGCGCGGCGCCGCAGAGCGATCCGCTGCAAGCGAAGCTCGCGCGCGATCGACTGCAACTGGAGGCGCTGTCGATGGAGAGCGATCGGGTGAGCGCGCTCGCGGCACTGAACGCCCTGCGGAACCACGCCGCGGACGACGCGGTGCCGGTCGCGCCGATCGATGCGCCAAGTGTGCGCGCAGCGGCAGCGCCGCCGCCGCCGACCGATTCGCTGGTCGCCGCGGCGCTGGCCGCCCACCCGCGTCTCGCTGCGCAGCACGCAGCGGTCGATGAGGCGATGCGGATGATCCAAGTCGAACGTCTGGAGGGACGCCCTGACTTCACGCTCATGCTGCGATACGGGTACAGGCCCCCCGCATTCAACTTCAAGTTCCCCGACTTCTTCTCCGCATTCGTGGGGGTTCGGTTGCCGCTCTGGGCCGGGCGCAAACAACATCGGCTGGCCGACGCGGCACGGGCGGATTATGTGGCGGCTGGGGCCGAGTTGCGTGATACGGAACTGCAACTGAGTCGGGACGTCACCGAAGCAGCGGCGCGAGTTGCAGCGGCGCAGCAACGGCTCGTGCTCCTCGTGGACCGGGTCGTGCCAACGGCGCAAGGAACTGTCGAGTCGGTGCTCCGCAGCTACCAAGTGGGTCGCGTCGAGTTCCTCACGCTGCTGTCCGTCGAAGATGCCCGCTACCGGGCGGAGCTCGAAGCCGCCGCCGTTGCCGCCTACTACCAGACGCAACTCGTCAGGCTGCGGCAGTTGACCGCGGAGGAGTCTCAGCCGTGAACCGCGTAATTATCGCACTGTTCGGTGGTCTGCTTGCGTTGAGCGCCTGCCGCAAGAAGAACACGCCGGACCAATCCATGGCCGACATGCCGGGGATGGCGGGCATGTCGCAGGCGACCGATACGAGCGGTGTGCCCATCGATCGCGGCGAGGCGGCGCAACTCGGTATCACATTCGCGCGGGCGAGCGAACGACCCATTACCACGTCCGTGCGCGCCGTGGGCGTCCTCAAGTACGCCGAGCCGCGACAGGCCTACGTCAACGCGCGGGTCAACGGCTGGGTAGAGAAGCTGTACGCGGATTACGTCGGTAAAAGCGTGACCGCGGGGGAGCCCTTGCTCGCGCTCTACTCGCCCGATCTCGTGAGCGCGCAAGAGGAGTATCTCCTGGCCCGGCGGCTCCGGGACGACACTCTGGCCGCGAGCGCCCGCCGCCGGCTCGCGCTATGGGACATTCCCACTGATCAGATCGACAGTCTCGAGGCGCGTGGCACCGTCGCGCGCACGCTCACGCTGAGGGCCCCGCGCTCGGGCGAGATCGTAGAGAAGAACGTCATCGATGGTCAGGCCGTGCAGGCGGGGACGAATCTGTTTCTCATCGCGGACCGCAGCGAGCTGTGGGTGGACGTCGCGATCTTCGAGCAGGATGCGGCAGCGGTACGCGTGGGCACGCCAGCCACGATCATCGTCGACGCGCTCCCCAGCCGGACATTCCAGGGGCACGTGACGTTCATCTATCCCCAGCTCGACGAGAAGACACGGACGCTCACGGCACGCGTCGAAGTCGCCAACGCGGCAGGTACGCTGCGGCCGGGGATGTACGCGACCGCGGAGCTCGCGCGCGGCGGACGGCCGGCGGTCAGCGTGCCCCTCACGGCGGTGCTGCCGACCGGCACGAAGGACCTGGTGTTCGTCAATCGCGGCGACGGTCGCTTCGTACCGCGGGAAGTCCGCGTGGGGGCGCGTGGAGACTCGCTGGTGGAGATCGTGCAGGGACTCAAGGCCGGCGACGAGGTGATCGCGTCGGCCACGTATCTGCTCGATTCAGAATCCAACCTCGCCGCGGCGATTCAGGGACTCATGCTGCAAATGGGGATGGGTCTCAACATGGGCGGGATGGAAACCGGGAAACGGGATACGGGAAGCGGGATGCGTGAGATGCCGGGGATCGACACATCGCGGAGACGGCCATGATCGAGAAAGTGATTGCCTGGTCGATCCGACGACGCGAGCTCGTTGGCCTCGGCGCGATCTTCGTCCTCGTGGCGGGCACCTGGCTGCTGCGCACGATGCCGGTGGATGCGATCCCTGATCTTTCCGACACGCAGGTGATCGTGTATAGCGACTACCCCGGGCAGGCACCACAGGTTGTCGAGGATCAGGTCACCTACCCACTGGTCACGCAATTCCTGTCCGTGCCGCGGGTGAAGGCGGTGCGGGGACAGTCGATGTTCAGCTCGTCGTTCGTGTACGTGATCTTTCAGGACGGGACCGACCTCTACTGGGCGCGCTCGCGGGTGCTCGAATACCTGAACGCGATCCAGAGTCGTCTGCCGGCCGCGGCGAAAACACGCCTTGGCCCTGACGCCACCGGCGTTGGATGGGTCTTCCAGTATGCGCTTGAAGGTCGGGGATATGGGCCGGACCGGCTGCGGTCGATTCAGGATTTCCAGGTCCGGTATGCGCTGCAGTCCGTGCCCGGTGTCGCCGAGGTCGCGAGTCTCGGCGGCTACGTGCGCCAGTATCAGGTGCTGCTCGACCCCGCTCGGCTGCTCGCTTACGGTCTGGAGGTGCGTCAGGTCGTCGAGGCGGTGCGGGGGGCGAACCAGGACGTCGGCGCGCGCACGGTGGAAGTGGCCGGCGCGGACTACGCGATCCGGGGACTCGGCTATTTCCGCGGCGTGGAGGACATCGCCAAGGTGGGCATCGCAGTGGGCCCAGGGGGTCGCTCGGTCCGCGTTGGTGATATCGCCCGCGTGACGATCGGCCCCGATCTGCGGCTCGGCATCGCGGAGCTGAACGGCCAGGGGGAAGCGGTAGGTGGCGTCGTCGTCATGCGCTACGGCGAAAACGCCCTGCGGGTGATCAATGCGGTGAAGCAGCGCATCGCCGAGATCACGCCCGCGTTGCCGGCGGGGGTACGGATCGTTCCGACCTACGACCGCTCGAACCTGATCCACGGATCAATCAAGACATTGTGGCGCACATTGATCGAGGAATCGATCATCGTGGGCCTGGTGTGCGCGCTGTTCCTGCTGCACGCGCGCAGCGCTCTCGTCGCGCTCGCCACACTGCCGCTGGGCGTGCTCATCGCGCTGGCGCTGATCCGCTGGCTTGGGATCAACGGCAACATCATGAGTCTGGGCGGGATCGCGATCGCCATCGGCGCGATGATCGATGCGGCCATCGTCATGATCGAGAACCTGCACAAGCACATCGAGCGCGAGCCGGATCGGCCCCACTGGGAGCGGGTGTTCGCCGCGGCGCGCGAGGTCGGGCCGGCGCTGTTCATGTCGCTCCTCATTATCACCTTGTCGTTTCTGCCGGTCTTCACACTCGAGGATCAGGAGGGACGGCTGTTCCGGCCGCTCGCGCTCACGAAGACGTTCGCGATGGCGGCGGCAGCGCTGCTCTCGGTCACGCTCATCCCGGCACTTATGGGCTGGTTCGTGAAAGGGAAAATCCGCGCTGAGGCGGAGAATCCCATCAATCGCTGGGCGATCCGGGTCTACCGGCCGATTCTGCGCTGGGCCCTCGACGCGCGCTGGCTGGTGCTGGGGGGCACGGCCGTGATTCTCGTCCTGACGCTGCTGCCGTTCGCCGGTCTCGGCAGCGAGTTCATGCCGCCACTCAACGAGGGCTCGCTGATGTACATGCCGAACACATTGCCGGCCGTATCCGTCACGACGCAGCGGCGGCTCCTGCACGTGGAGGACAGCATCCTCATGACATTCCCCGAAGTCGCGTCGGTCTGGGGAAAGGCCGGCCGCGCGAATACCGCGACGGACTGGGCGCCGATGTCCATGGTCGAGACGGTTGTGAATCTCAAGCCCACTTCGGAGTGGCGGGCGGGCATGACGCAGGATCGCCTGATCGCGGAAATGGATCGGCGGCTCCGGCTCACCGGCGCGGTGAACACGTGGACGATGCCGATCAAGAATCGCACCGACATGCTCTCGACGGGCGTACGCACCACGCTGGCGGTGAAAATCTTCGGACCCGATCTCGCGACCATCCAACGCATCGGGCAGGATATCGAGCGGGTGCTGGCGCCGCTGCCCGGCACCGCGAGCGTGTACGCCGAGCGTTCGTTTGGTGGGCGCTATCTCGATATTCGGCCGGACGCCGATGCGCTCGCCCGCTACGGGCTCACGACGGGCGATGCCCAGCAGGTCATCAGCATGGCGCTGGGCGGCGAGGAGATCACGACGACGGTTGAAGGCCGGGAGCGCTACCCCGTTGCCGTCCGCTATGCGCAGGATTTCCGCGACGGTCCCGATGAGATCTCGCGGATTCTCGTGGGAAGGCCGGATGGTGCGCAGGTGCCGCTCGGCCAGGTCGCCGATATCCGCTTCAGTCCGGGCGCGGCGATGATCCGCAGCGAGGCCGGATACTTGTACGATCAGGTCTCGATCGATGTGCGCGGCCGCGATGTAGGCGGTTATGTGAGCGAGGCCCGCGCGCTGGTGGCTCGCGAAGTCAATCTGCCCGCGGGCTATTGGCTGCGATGGAGCGGGCAGTACGAGGCGCTCGCGCGCGTGAAGGCCCGGCTCCAGGTTGTGGTGCCGCTGACGCTGGCGATCATCGCCCTTCTACTATATCTGACCTTCGGCACGGTCGGCGAGACGGCGATCGTGATGCTCTCGCTGCCGTTCGCGCTGGTCGGTGGCGTGTGGATCATGTGGTTACTCGGCTACAACCTCTCGATCGCGGTGGCCGTAGGGTTCATTGCGTTGGCGGGTGTCGCGGCAGAGACCGGTGTTGTGATGCTAGTCTATCTCGATCAGGCGTGGAAGGCGCGGGATGCGGGAGGCGGGATGCGGGATGCGTCGCTCGTCGCGGCGATCGAAGAGGGCGCGGTGAACCGGGTGCGGCCCAAGCTGATGACGGTGCTTGCGATCATGCTCGGTCTCGTGCCGGCGCTATGGAGTCATGGCACGGGGGCAGATGTGATGAAGCGGATCGCCGCGCCGATGGTCGGCGGGATGGTCAGTTCGACGGTGCTGACGTTGGTCGTGATTCCGGTGTTGTACTACTTGTGGCGACGGAAACAACTCCGCGTTTCGGAGGCCCAATGATCATGCCGCCCCGCGTGCGTAAGTTCGCGCTCACCGCCCATGTCATCTGCTCCGTTGGTTGGCTCGGCGCGGTCGCTGGCTTTCTGGCTCTCGCTATCGCTGGTTTGACCAGCCAGGATGCACTGACGGTGCGCGCCGTCTATCTCACGATGGAAGTCATCACGTGGTTCGTCATCGTGCCGTTGAGCTTTGCCTCGCTGCTAACCGGGCTGGTGCAGGCAATAGGCACGAGCTGGGGATTGTTCCGGCACTATTGGGTCCTCGCGAAACTCCTGATCAACGTCCTCGCCACCGTTCTCTTGTTGGTGCACACGATGCCCATCGGGGAGCTGGCAAGTATCGCGAGAGAGACAACGCTGTCTGGTGCCGCCATCGGCCGGCTGCAGATCCAGCTCGTATTCGACGCCGGTCTCGCGCTGCTGGCCTTGCTCGTGGCCACTGCGCTGGGAGTGTACAAGCCGCGTGGCCTGACGCCATACGGCCGACGCAAGCAACAGGAGGAGCGGACAGTTTCACAGCCTGTTCCGGCTCCCGCTGTGCGCGAAGCAGTTCGCGGCGGACAACGCCGCTGGGTCTTCGTGACCGAGATCGTCGCGATCCATGTTGTCGTGCTGTTCGTTATTCTGCATCTCACCGGCCGTGGCTTAGGAGGCCACTGATCAATGACGAAGACACTACGTTGCTTCATGACTGGCGTCGAAACGTGATTATCTATAAAGGAATCTGATTTCTGAAGGAGGAACCATCCAATGATGTGCAAATCCGGACTCGCATTGCTCGCCCTCGCGGCGGCACCGCTTGTCGCGCAGCAGCCCCGCAGGATGGGGCGAGATCAGCAGATGATGTCGCATATGATGCAGATGGAGCAGATGATGGCGCCAATGATGCGCGCCATGGCCTTTACACCCGATCATCTACTTGCTCGCAAGGACTCCCTCAATCTTACTGCACAACAAATCACCCGCCTGACGGCGCTCCGAGACGCAGCGAAAACGGGACATGATCAGCCCGCGGCCGACGCCAAGATGCACATGGACGCCATGGCGCAGGCGTTGAACGCCGCCAGCCCCGACACATCGGCGGTAAAGCTCCACTTCCAGGAGGCGCATGCAGCCATGGGCAAGGCGCACTGGGCGATGCTCGCCGCGGCCGCGCAGGCTCGAGGGATCCTCACCGACGAGCAACGCACTCGGGTCGACCGTTGGGCCAGCATGATGATGGATCACCCGATGGAACACTAGAAGCAAAGGGAGGCGGAGGGGCGACCATTTCGCTCGCCGCTCCGTTACTCCGAGGGTTGACTCTCACATCGGCATCGCTCTGCTCGGCATTGTATGCGGCCCGTGCAGCGGGCGGATGCGCAGGAATAGCATCGCCCCCACTGGGGTGCGCGATCCGTAGACCGGCTCGAGTGCAGTTGGGACCACGTTCAAACTCCCTTGAAATCCGAGACCAACTGTGGTCCTCGAGTTGCGAACAATCTCGCGAATGTATCCGACCGACAGCGCGGTGACCGTGAACGTCGAGTCCGGCGCGAAACCGCCCGGTCCCGTCGGCAGCACCAGGTCCTCGGCGGTCTTTTGCACGAACTCGACACGTCCAAAAATCGTATTGCGGCGATCCAGCATTGCCTCACTCTCGGCGAGCGCAGAATGCGTGGTCCTTCCTGAGTGGCGGTTGGCACCCCAGATGACCGCTGTCGCGATCTGTCCATCCATCCCCAGTTTCCGGCCGTGTAGTATGGACGCCATGACCCGGTGTACGGACTCGGACGGATTCAGCGCCTCGGGACTTTGGAGGAAGCCGTATCCCGTGGAAGCAACCCAGCTCGAATCCAGGTGTGCGGTGAACCGCCCGGCGTAGGAATCCAATCGCAGACGATCGAACCCCCATCGCTTCTCATTCGGCTCGCGGCCGTTGAAGGCCGAACCCTCCAGTTTCCAATGCCGCCCGAACAGGCCGGCGGTCACGACGCCGAAACTGATATGCGTGGCGTCTTGCCAGTGATGCGACAACGGCGCGGCCAGATTGTCCATGGCCGATGGTCGGTGCATAAAGGCAACGGGGCCGAGCGCCGGCTCTCCGGAAGGCGCGGCGTAGACCGTCACGCCGATGCTGCGCGAGAGCGCGCGCTCGTACATCACCGCCAATTCCATCCAGAAGTCGTGCGGGTGCTGCCGGTCGAAGAGCGGCTGGCCGCGGTCGCTCTCGCCGCTTTGCAGCAGCAGCGGATAGCCTCGATTGGAGACCGTGGCGGGGTCGAGACTCAGCATCGTCCGCGCCTGAAACCGGCCGCCGAGCAGATCGCGGCTCGCCATCAACATCGCCCAATTGAGCGAGCCGAACTGGTCATCGCCCCGCGGGCCGCCCTGCTTGTCGTACTGTACGAACCCAAAACCATGCAGCATCAAGAGCCAGGAGCCAGCCATCGTGTGACGCGCCGGCAACGGCACCGCGTCGGGGATCCAGGTCGTGCCGGATCCCATGCGCTCCATCGAGACGCCGAGCGGGTCGATCATCATCATCGCCATCGGCTTCATGGGAGCCTGCTGCGGCATTGGGTGTGCGGGATGCTGCGCAGAGAGTATTGAAGGCAAGAGTACGATCGGCAGCAGGTAGCGAAACATGTGTGCCTCTGGCTAGGGCAAAGTCTCGAGCGCCGCGGCAGGTGGACTGCTGCGACATGGGAGCACCGACAGGTATCGAGGCCTAGGCTCTAGGAGGGGGTGCTTCTGGAGCGGCGTCGTGCGAGGTCGAGAAACTCGGGACGGCGGTGAGATAGCGGCTGGTCGTCGAACCGCCGAGGGAGGTCGCGCCAGGTCTGGTGACATCGACGGTTACGGCGCAAGATGTGAGTGCCTGGCAGCAGACCGGCATTGTCGGGGGAGGCTGTTGTCCGGAATGCTGCTCGTGGTGCTCGGCGTCGTGCCTCGGGATGCAGCGGGACTCTCCGGCGACGAAGCCGAGATGGAGAATCAGCGTGCTCGCTGCGAGTGCGACGGGCTGGCGAAGCATCACCCCCGAAGTCTAAACGTGAGGACCTCCATGCGGAAGCAATTCGTTCTTGCAGCGGCCCTATTGATGATCAGCGCCACTCTCCTGCTGGCGCACGACCTCTTCCTGAAGCTCGACAGCTACTTCGTGCCGCCCAACAGCGCGGTGCGCGTCGCCGTCTTGAACGGTACGTTTTCGACCAGCGAAGGCGCCGTGACGGCAGACCGGCTCCTGGACCTGAGCGTCGTCGGACCGACGCAGCGCCGCGCCATTCCGCGCGCGTCATGGAAGCCCGCGGGCGACACCACCTGGCTCAGCGTGCAGACGGGGGCTCCAGGTACGTACGTGATCGGCGCGTCGCTTAGCCCGCGCCAGATCGCGCTGTCGGGTGAGGATTTCAACAGTTACCTGAAAGAGGACGGCATTCCGGACGTCCTCGACGCGCGCACCCGCAACGGGGAGCTGGGGCGTGCGGTGCGTGAACGGTATCAGAAGCATGTGAAAGCCATGTTGCAGGTCGGCGATCTGCGGTCCAATGCGTTCGAATTCGTCTTGGGATATCCGGCGGAGATCGTGTCGGTCACGAATCCGTACTTCCTGACGGTGGGCGATACGCTGGCGGTGCGCTGCCTCGTGGATGGCAAGCCGGTTGCCCAACAGCTCGTGATCGCGGGAGGAGCGCGCGATACGACCGCGATTCCCGAAATTCGGGCGCGAACCCAAGAGGATGGCGTCGCGCGGTTTGTCATCCGCTCGCCAGGAAAGTGGTACGTCAAGTTCATCCACATGGTGCCGGTCAGCGGAGACAGTGTGAACTACGACTCGAAGTGGGCCACCCTGACCTTCCAAGTGCGGTGACCATGGAAACGACAGCACATGCCTTGCTCAGTCAGTGGGAAAGCTTCTGGGTCATCGTCGGGTCGTCAGCCGGCGGCCTGACCGGCTTGATGTTCGTCGTGGTCGCCCTGATTAAGGAATCCTCGCTGCCGCGCAATCCGGACTCGATCAATGCGTTCGGGACGCCCAACGTCATCCATTTCGTCGCCGTGTTGTTGCTGGCGGCGGTCCTCAGCGCCCCCTGGCAGCGACTGAAGGATCCCGCGCATATCGTGGGCGCAACCGCGCTCGCCGGTGTCGTGTACGTGCTCATCGTGCTGCGGCGCATGCGCAGGCAGTCGGGCTACAAGCCGGTGCTCGAAGACTGGGTATGGCATCAGATCCTGCCAATGATCGCCTACGTGCTGTTGTTCGTGGCCGCCGCCGGCTTGTCGCACGATCAGCCATGGGCATTGTTTGTCATTGGTGGCGTTGCGTTGCTACTGTTGTTCATCGGCATCCATAACGCCTGGGATACCGTCGCCTACGTGGTAGCGACCGAGAAGGAGGCAAAATGATGCAGTCTCAGAGTTATGATGCCATCGTCGTCGGGTCGGGCATCTCCGGCGGTTGGGCGGCGAAGGAGCTCACGGAAAAGGGCCTCCGGGTGTTGCTGCTCGAGCGCGGCAAAAACATCGAGCACGTGAAGGACTACGTGAACGCCACCAAGGCGCCCTGGGACTATCCGCATCGCGGCGGGCGCACCCGGGCGATGGAGGACGCGTATCCGGTGTTGAAGCGGGACTACCCGCTCAACGAAAAAAACCTGGATTGGTGGGCGTCGGACCAGGAATCGCCCTACACGGAGGTGAAGCGGTTCGACTGGTACCGCGGCTACCACGTGGGCGGCCGCTCGCTCATGTGGGGCCGGCAGAGCTATCGCTGGAGCGACTTCGACTTCAAGGCCAACGCGCAGGACGGCGTCGCGATCGACTGGCCGATCCGATACGCGGATCTCGCGCCCTGGTACGATTATGTCGAGCGGCACGCGGGCATCGCCGGATCGCGGGAAGGGATGGCGCAGCTCCCCGACGGGCAATTTCAGCCGGCCATGCCGCTCAACTGTGGTGAAGCGATGATCGCGGGCCGGCTGCGGAAGCAGTTCGGCGGCCGGCGTCGCATCATCCCCGGCCGGACGGCGAACCTCACACGGGCGCTACCGGGGCGCTCACCCTGCCAGTACCGCAACGCCTGTTGGCTCGGCTGCCCGTACGGCGCCTATTTCAGCACGCAGTCCTCCACGTTGCCGGCGGCCGTGGCCACCGGACGGCTGACGCTCAAGCCGTTCGCGATCGTCACCGAGGTCTTGTACGACCGCGACAAGAAGCGCGCCACGGGTGTGCGCGTGCTCGATGCCGTCACGGAGCAGACCACCGACTACTCTGCACCAATCATCTTTCTGTGCGCGTCCACGCTGAATTCCACGTGGCTGCTGCTCCGCTCCGCGACTGACGTATGGCCCGGCGGCCTGGGGAGCAGCTCAGGACAGCTGGGGCATAACCTCATGGATCACCATTTCCGGGCCGGGGCGTCGGGTAAGATCGAGGGGCTGAACGGCAAGTACACCTACGGCAGGCGGCCCACCGGATTCTACATTCCGCGCTATCGAAATCTGTTCGGCGATACGCGGGTTTACTTGCGCGGCTTTGGGTACCAGGGCGGCGCGAGCCGTCAGGGGTGGTCGCGCGCGGTGGCCGAGTTGGGAGTGGGTGGCGCGTTCAAGGACGCCATGGCGCAGCCGGGGCCCTGGACCATCGGGGCGACCGCGTTCGGGGAGATGCTCCCGAACCACGCCAACCGGATTGCGATCGACCCATCGAAGCAGGACAAATGGGGGTTGCCGGTGCTCGCGATCGATTGCGCGACCGGCGAGAACGAGCGCCAGATGCGCAGGGACATGATGAACGACATGGCGGAGACGCTCGAGGCGGCCGGCGTGAAGGAGGTCGACACCTACGACAGCGGCTACTTCCCCGGGATGGGCATCCACGAAATGGGGACGGCACGAATGGGCCGCGACCCGAAGACCTCGGTCCTCAACGCGCACAACCAGGTCTGGGACGCGCCCAACGTCTTCGTCACGGACGGTTCCTGCATGACATCGGCGTCGTGCGTGAACCCGTCACTCACATATATGGCGCTTACGGCGCGCGCGGCGGATTTCGCTGTGGCAGAGCTCAAGCGTCATAACCTCTAAATCGCGCGGAGCAATCATGTCAGAGAATCAGAACACGATCGATCGGCGCGAAGCCATCAAACGCGTCACCTTCTTGCTGGGCGGCGTCGCCTTGGTGGGCGGCAGCGGGTTGCTCACCGCATGCGAGCGCGCGCAGCGCGACGCGGCGACGGCGCGGGAAGGGGCAGGGACGTTTACCGCGCGCGACATCGCGTTTCTCGACGAGGTGGCGGAGACCATTCTCCCCGAGACGAAGACGCCGGGAGCAAAGGCGGCGCACGTCGGCGCGTTTATGGCATTGATGGTCACCGACACGTATAGCGACCGCGATCAGGGGATATTCCGCGATGGCATGCGGCAGCTGGACGAAGCCTGGTTCATGGCGGCGGCACCGCAGCAACGGCTGGCGCGGCTCGAGCAGGTTGACCGGGAACAAAAGGCCTATACCGACGCGAGGAAGGACGCAGATCCGCCCCACTACTTCCGCCTGATGAAGGAGCTGACCCTGCTCGGCTACTTAACTTCGGAGATCGGCTGCACGCAGGCGATGCGCTACCGCGAGACGCCGGGGCGGTTCGATCCGTGCGTGCCGTACACACCGGGCGAGACGGCATGGGCGGCACATGCGTAAACGGCGGCGACTTCCGGAGTCTACCAGCGGTCTGGCTTGCGATCCGGCAGAGTCTCGTACATGACTCCGGCCACAACCACTCCCGAGACGAAGGTCAGCGCTGCGATGGCTCCGATCGCTAACGGCATAGTGAACGCGTCCGCCAGGAGCCCTGCGGCGATCGCGCCTATGGCGTAGCCGGAGTCGC
>DASYTD010000128.1:0-18132 GCA_036002655.1 Gemmatimonadales bacterium | reverse complement strand
GTGAGATAATCCATCGCGCCGCGCTGCATGCAGAGCGCCGCGCTGGTCGCATCGTTGACGGCGGTGAGCATCAGGATCGCGAGATCCGGCTCGATCTCGATGGCCTGCGGCACGAGATCCATGCCGCTGGTGCCGGGCATGCGGATGTCGGACAGCATCAACGCCACCTTATGGAGGCGCAGCTGCTGCAAAGCCTCGTCGGCGGACGCTGCCGCAAAAACCTCGAACTGCTGCTGCTTCAGGTATTTCCGCAGCGCATTTCGAATCGGCTCTTCGTCATCGACCACGAGGACGGTGACGATACCCGCATGAGCGGTCAACCCGATTCTCCTTGTGAAACCAAGGCCAAACTAGGAATCAGCTGCAACGAACGCCAGGTCTATGGGGGCGGGAATCAGGCGGGCGGCATGCGCGCGCGTGAGCAATTCCGCCACGGCGCGCCGCCCCAGCGCGCCGTAGTCCACCGTGTAGGCGTTCACGTACATGGCCACGAAGCGGTCCGTGCGCGCGGCGTCGAGCCCGCGGCTGAACCCGCGAGCGTGTTGCAGCGCTTCCGCGCGATGGGACAGCCCGTATTCGATGCTCGCCTTGAGATCGCGGGCGATCGCCCGCATGAGCTCGGTCCCGAGATCGC
Source organism: Gemmatimonadales bacterium (assembly GCA_036002655.1). Lineage (GTDB taxonomy): Bacteria > Gemmatimonadota > Gemmatimonadetes > Gemmatimonadales > GWC2-71-9 > 20CM-2-65-7. The sequence continues at coordinate 17,498 of DASYTD010000128.1, read as the reverse complement.
GCCGAACCACGTTGCCGCCGAGTGGCAAGGGCATCTGCGTCTCCCGATACCACCACTCTCCCATGTCCTCCCACAGGTGCAGCCCCCGGTCAGCAAACGTGAGCTGACCCTCGTGAATCAACAGTCCCGCGTCGGCGTTGCCGGACGCGACGAAGTCCTCGATTTGATCGAACGCGACGACGACATGGCGTGCTCGGGGTTGGTAGAGACGCAGCGCCAGAAACGCGGTGGTCAGCTCTCCGGGCACGGCCACGAGACGCCCCGCCAGTGCGTCGCGCGGGTTTGCGGGTGCTGCTTCGCGACACACGATGCGCGGGCCATAGCGATCGCCGATGCTCGCGCCATGCGCGAGCAGCGCGTAGCGATCCGCCAGGTAGGCGTAGGCATGCAGCGAGACGGCGGTCACTTCCAATTCGCCCGCGAGCGCGCGCCGATTCAAGCTCTCGATGTCGGCAAGCTCGTGCACGTAACGCCGGCCGCCCGTGTCGATCTTGCCCGCGGCCATCGCCCAGAACATGAACGCATCGTCGGCGTCGGGGCTGTGGGCGACGTGGATAATGCCGGGATGCGGGATGTGGGAAACGGGAAACGTGGTCATGAAAGGCCGGGAAACGGGATACGGGATACGGGAAACCTGGTCACGATGCGGGTCGCGTGCCGATCACGCGCGTCGCTTCTGCCTTAAAGCTCCTCAATACGTCCAGGTGCGCATCCTGCCCGTACTCGGGTCGTTGCTTCGGCATTTCTGCGGGCTCGTTGCGCAAGAAGTCCGCATAGGCTCGCCGCTCCTGTTGCGCGTTCCCTTGCTGCTGATACGCGTGGGCGCGGAGGATATAAATGAAGAGATGGGTCGGAATCGTGCGCGCGATCGTGTCCGCCTGAGCGAGCGCCGCACTTGCATCGCCGCCCGCGAGCTGCAACAGGCCGATGTGATAGCGGGCATCGACGTCGATTGCGGGTAACTGGCCGTACGCGCCCAGCGCCATCGGAAGGAAGAAGCGGACGCTATCCGCCTTACCGGCTTCGGCCAGGATCATGACGCGATTGAACAGGCGATTGGCGCGCTCCTCGGGGGACATTTGGCTGATATCGGGAGCAGGGAGCTGGGAGCCGGGAGCAGATCCGGCGGCTGCTCCCCGCTCCCTGCTCCCTGCTCCGGCGCCGCGCATGGCGACCACGGCGACCAAGGCGCCCAGTGCGGCGCCGGCAAGCGCCCATGGAAAGCCGACTCGCCATCCGGTCGCATGCGCCACGGCAATGGCTGCGCCGCACTTGTGGCAGAAGCGCGCCGTGGCGGAGAGCTGGGCGCCGCACGCGTGGCATGTCATGGGGGGGGAATGTAACGCGGGCTAGCGGAGGCCTGGAAAGCCGGTAGAGTAGGGCCCCATGGCGGGCACCGAGTACGGCAAGCACATGGGCGAGCTGAAGCGCGGGGAGCAGCGCTGGGACGTCTATCTGGAGGGCCAGCCGGACACCTCGCTCGGGGCGGTGCGGGGCCGTATCCATTTCGTAAGCGGTCAACTGCATAAGGCCACCGGCTGGATCTTCCTGGAGTGGCAGGAGAAGGATGTCCAGGAGCGGTTCGCGGAGTTTTCGGCCGTCGAGCTGTTGCACTTTGTGGAGGCGCTGTAGCGCATCTGCTGCACATTCAGGCGGACGTTTTGCACATTTTTGGCGATAATTCGATGGTGTGATCGACTTTTTTTGCAGTTCGTGCAAGTATTTCTTGACACCCCTCTGAACCCCGTCTACCTTCCTATATGGCCCGCCGCTTGCAACGCGTCTCACCGACTCGGGAAGGAGACCCCGTTCAATGACAGCTACGTTGGAACCCACCGCCGCCACCGGCGGGAAAGCGTCTACCGGCGTGTCGCCGGCTGACGTGATCCGCCGCGCCAAGGAGGCGGGTGTGCAGATCGTGGACGTCCGGTTCACGGATCTGCCCGGCACCTGGCAGCATTTCTCGATTCCGTTGAAGGAGCTCGAGGAAGACACGTTTACCGACGGTTTGGGATTCGACGGCTCGTCGATCCGCGGCTTCCAGGCAATCAACGAGAGCGACATGCTGCTCCTGCCGGATCCTTCCAGCGCCTTCGTCGATCCCTGTCTGGAAGTGCCGACCCTTTCGCTTACCTGTGACGTCGTGGACCCGATCACCCGTGAGCCCTACTCGCGCGATCCCCGGTACGTCGCGCGGAAGGCTGAAGCGTTCTTGAAGAAGAGCGGCGTCGCGACAACCGCGTACTTCGGGCCCGAGGCGGAGTTCTACATCTTCAATTCGGTGCGCTTCGACCAGAACGCGCACGAGGGCTATTACCACATCGATTCCGAAGAGGGCATCTGGAACAGCGGCTCGAACGGCACGGCCAACCTCGGCCACCGTCCGCGCCACAAGGAAGGGTATTTCCCCTGCCCACCCACGGATCGGCTGCAGGACCTGCGCTCCAAGATCATGCTGGCGATGATCGCCGCCGGCATCGAAGTGGAAGTGCATCACCACGAAGTCGGCACCGCGGGCCAAACCGAGATCGACATGCGGTACAGCACGCTGACGCGCATGGCCGATCAGGTCATGATGTACAAGTACATCGTCAAGAACGTCTGCTCCAAGAACGGCTACACGGCCACGTTCATGCCCAAGCCGATGTTCGGCGACAACGGCTCGGGGATGCACGTGCACATGAGCCTGTGGAACGGGACGAACAACCTGTTCTTCGACAAGAACGGCTACGCCCTGATCTCCGAGTCGGCGCGCTGGTACATCGGCGGGCTGATCAAGCACGCGGCCGCGCTGCTGGCGTTCGCCGCACCGACGACCAACAGCTATCGGCGTCTCGTGCCGGGTTATGAAGCGCCGATCAACCTGATCTACTCGCAGCGCAACCGGTCGGCGATCTGCCGCATCCCGATGTACTCGACGTCGCCCAAGGCCAAGCGGCTCGAGTTCCGGGCGCCCGATCCGTCGGCCAACCCGTACCTGACGTTTGCCGCTCTCCTGATGGCGGGGTTGGACGGCATCAAGAACAAGATCGAGCCGCCCAAGCCGATGGACGTGGACCTGTACGAGCTGGAGCCGGAAGAGCGGAAGCACGTCAAGAACACGCCGGGAAGTCTCCTCGAGGCGCTGCAGGCCCTGGAGGCCGACCACGCGTTCCTGCTCGATGGGGGCGTCTTCACGCAGGACCTCATCGACACCTGGCTCACGATGAAGCGAGTCAAGGACGTCGACGCGGTCGCGCTGAGGCCGCATCCGTACGAGTTCTTCCTCTACTACGACGCTTGATCTAGAAGCAGGTTTTGAAGGATGGTGGAAGATGGTGGAGGACGGTGGAGGTTACACCGTCCTTCGCTGTCTTCACTTCCACCAACCTCCACCATCCTCCACCAACCTTCACCGTCCTTCATCATGACAACGAAACGCGAAATCCTCGACCTCGCCAAAAAGCAGGACGTCTCCTCGCTCCGGCTGCAATTCACCGACATCCTTGGCGTCAATAAGAACGTCGAGGTGCCCGAGAGCCAATTCGACAAGGCCCTCGAGGGCGACATCATGTTCGACGGATCGTCGATCGAAGGGTTCGTGCGGATCGAGGAATCGGACATGGTCTTGTGCCCCGACCTGGAGACGTTCCGCGTGCTTCCCAATAACGACGAGGCCGGCCGGGTCGCTCGCGTGATTTGCGACATCTACAACCCCGATGGCTCGGCCTTCGCCGGATGCACGCGCCAGGCGTTGAAGCGGCAGATCGCCAAAGCCAAAGACCTCGGCTATGAGATGATGGCCGGTGTGGAAGCCGAGTTTTTTATTTTCCAGCTCGACGCCAGTGGAAACCCGACGACGGAGACCCATGACCGCGGCGGCTACTTCGATCAGACCCCGGTCGACCGGGCTGAGGAAATCCGCCGGCTGATCGTCAAAGACCTCGTCGCGATGGGGTTCGAAGTCGAAGCGGGGCACCACGAGGTCGCGCCGGGCCAGCACGAAATCGATTTTCGCTACGCCGAGGCGCTCGCGACGGCGGACAACCTAGCCACGTTTCGGTTCATCGTGAGGAACGTGGCATACCGGCACGGCTTTCTCGCGACGTTCATGCCCAAACCCATCTTCGGGCAGAACGGCTCGGGCATGCACACGCACCAGTCGCTGTTTCGGAAGGGGGGTAACGCCTTCCACGACCCGAAGGGGCAGTGGGAGCTGTCGGACGTGGCGCTGTCGTACATCGCGGGGCTGCTCACGCACGCCCGCGGCTTCTGCGCGGTCACCAATCCCCTCGTGAACAGCTACAAACGGCTGGTCCCGGGGTATGAGGCGCCCGTGAATGTCGCCTGGTCGATGCGCAACCGGTCGCCCCTGGTTCGCATTCCCGACCGGCGGGGGACGGGCACACGCTGCGAGCTGCGGATGCCGGATCCGTCCGCAAACCCCTATCTGGCTCTCGCGGTACAATTGGCGGCGGGGATCGATGGGGTCGAGAAGAAGTTGACGCCGCCGGATCCGGTCAATAAGAACATCTTCGAGATGAGCTTCCGGGAGCGCCGCAAGTACAGAATCGACGAGCTGCCGAGGGATCTGCACGAGGCCCTCGACCTGCTCGAGAAGGACGATGTGATCAGAGGCGCGCTCGGCACGCACATTTACGAGCGCTTTGTCGAGGCCAAGCGCGGCGAGTGGCAGGAATACATTGGAAAGGTCAGTGAGTGGGAGCTCGAGCGGTATCTCAGTGTCTACTGATGCTGGTGGGAGGGATCGGGCTGAGCGGCTGCGAGATCCTGCCGCATCCCGGCGACACGCAAGGCGTGCAACAGGCGGGGCGGTGGGAGCAGCATGGCCGGATTGTCGTGCGGCCCGATCCGCGTTACACGCTCGTGCATCTCCAGGTCGACACCAACGTCGCCGAGCGCCACGACGTGCTGCTCGCGCGATTCGACTTCGATCCGAGTGAGGGAGCGGGCGACGAGTACGCGCTGACCCTCGCCCTCGATATCGGAGACGCGCGCAAACTTTCCGCCAATCACCCGTATTCGCTCGGCGACTCCATCCCATCCTATGGAACGGTGACCTGTCTCTGCCGTCCGCTGCGCCCCGATTCGGTGCGCGGGACGTATACGATGCAAACGCGGGGACTGCGGCAGATCGCCGGCCGGATTGACGCGACGCTCTATTTCACCGCGTGGGACGATTCAGGCTCGCACGCGACCTACCGACTGCGCCAGCGGATTCATGGGGTGCGACCCTGACGGCCGGACGGTCCGACGGCCGGCCGGCCGGTCTGGCTGTTGCACTGCTTGTGTCGTTGGCCGTCTGGCCGTCTGGCCGTCTGGCCGCCCAAACAGATTCACACCCGCAGCTCATCGACACCATCATCGTCGAGAACGGCAATGTCTTCGCTCGCGATGATGCCGCTCCGAACTGGGTGGCCAACCTGGCGAACGGTCTGCATCTGCGGACGCGTCAGTGGGTGATTCGCCGGCGCTTGCTGCTGAATCGCGGCGACCCGTTCGATCTGGCACGAATGGAGGAGAGTGAGCGGGCGCTTCGCTCGTTGGGCGTGTTCCGGTCCGTGCGGGTAGATACGGTTCGCTCGGGCCACAAACTTGCGCTTCGGGCGGTGACGTCGGACGGCTGGAGCACGCAGCCGCAGCTCAGTTTCACGAGCGTGGGCGGCGACAAGACGTGGGACATCGGACTGATCGAGCGCAATTTCCTCGGCACCGCGACGGAAGTGGCCCTGGTATACGGCCGCAACCCCGACCGCCGGCGGGTCGATGTCGAGTTCATCAATCCGCATTTCTTCAGCCGCCGCACGCTGGTCAGGCTCTGGTACTCCGACTTGTCCGACGGCCATCGCGGCGAATGGCAATTTGGTCTGCCGTTTCACGAGACGGCCGCGCGTCATTCGCTCGAGACGTACGGCCAGTTGGCGCACGAGCGCGTGCTGCGCTTTCGCGATGACGCGCTGCTGGATAGTACGCGGCATCATCTATTTCGTGTGGGCCTGATCGGCGGATTCGCTCCCTATACGACCAGTCACCAGTACACCCGGCTCTGGGGCGGATGGGAGTGGCGCAGGGAAGATTACGTGGCGAGCGACACCGCGCGCGTTCCCTATTCCGTATTCACCAGCGTCCGCGCCGGTGTGGAGCTTGGTATCGTGCGGTTCCGCGTGCTCGAGCACCTCAACTCGTACGCGCGGCGGGAGGATGTGGATCTCTCGCCGACGTTGCGCATGGGGGTGGTGTTTCAGTCCGGGGTGGGATACGAAGTGAGTGGGCAAACCTCGGCGGTGTGGACCCGTGGATTTGCCGTACTGCGAGCCCACGCCAACGGTCTGGACTCGACCAGGACGCGCGTGGAGCTGACGGTGGTGAGCCAAAACTTCGGGCGCCACACATTGATCGCCCACGCCGAGGGCGGCGTGCTGAGCAATCCGAAGCCGGGACGGGAGTTCGATCCCTGGGTCGAGCAGCGCGGTCCGCGGCTGTTCGGCGTACACGACTTTACGGGCACGCGGACGACGTGGTTCGTGTTGGAAGACCGCATCCTGGTCGCGGACGACATACTGGGGCTGCTGGCGGCCGGCATCGCCCCGTTCATCGATTATGGTGGCGCGTGGTATGGCGACGAATCGGCGCGCCAGGGCGGCGATGCCGGGGTTTCGCTGCGGTTTGGCCCGACGCGCGCGGTGCGCGGCGAAGCGGCCGAGCTCGCGTTCGGTTACCGGTTCGGGCAGGGGGTGCGGGGGAAGCGCTGGGCGATCACATTGCGGAAAGGTTTTTCCTTCTAGGGGCAACTATGACGAGGTTCGATTGGATCGGTTGGCTGGCGACCGCCGTCTTCCTGGTCTCCTACTTCACCAAAGGGCCCATAGGGCTGCGTCGCGTGCAGGGCGTGGCCGCCGGCCTGTGGGCGCTGTACGGCGTGCTCATCCACTCGCTGCCCGTCATCGTGGCCAATATCCTCGTCGCCGGTGTCGCCGTTGCGTCGTCGTTCAGGAAGCCTTCCGCTTTGGCCTCTCCTCCATGAGCGCCATGGGGTTGTTGTCGGGGTCGTGAAAGAACGCCATCCATAAGTCGTAGTCGGCCGCCTCGTGCACGCGATGCGGCTTGTCCATGAACTTGACGCCCTTCCCCACGAGCGTGCGATGCACGCTCTCGATGTCCTTCACCCGAAAATAGAGAAACGAGCCGGGGTGATCCTGCTCGGCATTCTCGGGCGGCGACAGCATGAGCCGCACCGGACCCACCTGGAAGAACGCGAGTGACGGCGGTGCCTCAAACAGCAACGGCAGGCCAAGCGTGTCGCGGTGGAATTTCACGGCGCGATCGAGATCGTGGACCACGTTGGTCACCTGTGCGAGCTCCATTGCTCCTCCCCCGAGAAATTAGTTAGCTTATGCTAAGTAATTATGGAACGCGCGTCCCGTCAACCCCCCGCCCGGACCATCGCCGATCGGCTGCACGCGGCGGCCATCCATCTGCTGCGACGGCTGCGGGTTGAGGACAAGGCGATCGGATTGTCCGGGCCGCGGGCGTCCGCCTTATCGGTGATCGTGTTTCGCGGTCCGATCGCGATGGGGGCGCTGGCCGATGCGGAGCAGGTAAGGGCCCCCACCATGACGCGTCTCGTCACGAGTCTGGAGCAGGCGGGACTCGTCCGCCGCGTCAGCGACCGGGAGGACGGGCGTATTCAGCTGGTCGCAGCCACGGCAGCGGGACGGCGTCTGCTGAACAAGGGACGCGCGCGCCGAGTCGAGCGACTGATGGGCGGAATCGCGCGTCTTGGTCCGGAGGATCAACAGGTGCTCACGCGCGCGGCAGCACTGATGGAGGGCTTGAAGGCGAGCGATAGTCCCACATCAGCGAGGCGTATCGGAGGGGTTAGTACTCGGAGGGTAGCCGCTGGTACGTCCCTTAAGAAGGACGTAATTTCCCAATATGCCTAAAGCAGCCACTCGTCCGACCTTGGCCCAACCCGTGCCCAAATCCCCGACGGGGATTCAGGGGCTGGACGAGATCACCGGCGGCGGGTTGCCGCGCGGCCGGCCGACGCTCGTCTGCGGAGGCCCCGGGTGCGGCAAGACGATCCTCGGGATGGAGTTCTTGATCAACGGCGCGCGCCAGTTCGACGAACCGGGCGTGTTCCTGTCGTTCGAGGAAACCGTCGAGGATCTGGCGCTGAATTTCGCCTCGCTCGGGTTGGACCCCCGCCCGCTCGCAGCCCGCAAGAAGCTCTCGTTGGACTACGTCCAGGTCGAGCCCAATGAGATCCAGGAGACCGGCGCGTACGACCTGGACGGCCTGTTCATCCGCCTGGAGCACGCGATCGACTCCATCGGCGCCAAGCGGGTGGTCCTCGACACGATTGAAGCGCTGTTTTCCGGACTGTCCGACACGCGCACGCTGCGCGCCGAGCTGCGCCGGCTGTTCAACTGGCTGAGGACAAAGGGCGTCACCGCCGTCGTGACGGGGGAACGCGGCGACGGGGGAATCACGCGCCACGGCCTGGAAGAGTACATCACCGACTGCGTCATTCTGCTGGACCACCGCGTGGTGGACCAGAACGCGACGCGGCGGCTGCGGGTCGTGAAGTATCGGGGTTCGACGCACGGGGCCAACGAGTCGCCGTTCTTCATCGACGAGTCGGGCATCTCGGTGCTGCCGATCGCCTCGCTGGGATTGCAACACCGGGCCTCCGCCGGCCGCCTTTCGACCGGCGTGCCGGATCTCGACGACATGTTGGGGGGCAAGGGTTACTTCCGGGGCAGCAGCATTCTGGTTTCCGGCAGCGCGGGCACAGGGAAGACCAGCCTGGCGGGCTACCTCACGGATGCCGCCTGCCGCCGGGGCGAGTCCGCCCTGTACTTCGCGTTCGAAGAGTCGGCCGCCCAGATCGTGCGCAACCTGCGGTCGATCGGCCTCAATCTCGAGCCCTGGCTACGCAAGGGACTGCTCCAGGTCCACGCGGCACGCCCCACGACCAGCGGTCTGGAAGGGCACCTCAGCGCGATGCACCGGCTGATCGAGGAAAAGAAGCCGCGGGTCGTCGTGGTCGACCCCATCAGCAACCTGATCTCGGTAGGCACGTCGGTCGAAGTCAAGGCCATGCTCGCGCGCTTGATCGATTTCATGAAGGTGCGACAGGTGACCGCGCTGTTCACGTCGCTGACATTCGACGAAGCCCATCCGGAGGGAACCGACGTCGGCATTTCCTCATTCATGGACACGTGGCTGGTGCTCCGCAACCTCGAAATGAACGGGGAGCGGACCCGCGCGCTCAATGTGGTGAAGTCGCGGGGCATGCCGCACTCGAATCAGGTGCGGGAGTTCGTCCTGACGAGCCAGGGCGTGAAACTGATCGACGTGGTGCGGGATCAGGGCCGCGTGCTGGTCGGGTCGGAGCGAGCGGCCCATGTCGGCGATACGGCGAAGCGCTCGCCGCGTCGATGAGCGCGAAATCGGCACGGCGGTCGCCCAAACCCCGCAAGATCCGAGCGACCGCGGGTTTCTTCGATCTCCGGCTCTACATCGCGGGTCAGACCGCGCGGTCACTCGCAGCCCGGGCGAACCTCCAGAGAATTTGCGACGAGCATTTGGAGGGACGCTACCGCATCGAGGTGATCGATCTGCTCGAGCGCCCGCAATTAGCTCGGGGCGATCAGATCCTCGCGCTCCCCACCCTGGTCCGCAAGCTTCCTAAACCGCTCCGCAAGCTGGTGGGCGACCTCTCCGACACCGAGCGCGCCCTGGTCGGGCTGGACCTGCGCCCCCAGATCGCCGGGCAAGGTGAGAAGAACGGCGGGCGGCGGCGGTGAGGCGAAGACGCGGCTCGGGGAAGCGCCGGAGTCCCATTCAGGGACTCCGGGCTCGGCTGGAACAGGCCGAGGCGACGCTGGAGGCCATCCGGGCCGGTGAGGTGGACGCGGTCGTCGTCTCGGGTCCCGGGGGCGAGCGGACGCTCGCCATTGAAGGCGCGACGCATCCCTACCACGTCCTGCTGAACGCAATGAGCGACGGCGCCGCGCTCCTGGCCTCCGATGGGACGATTCTGTTCGGGAACCGTCGCCTCGGAGATATCGCTCGAGAACCCCTCGAGCGTTTGCGCGGCTCCCGATTCCAGCAGCTCGTGACGGCGGCCGAGCGCCCGAGTCTCGAGGAATTCGTGCGGGAAGGGCGGAATGGCGCGCGCGAGTTCGCCATCGTGGGTAGAGATGCGGCGGCGACACCGGTGTGGATCGCGCTGTCAGCAGTTCCGCTCGGGGCTTACCCGGGAGGGAATGGAGCGGAAGCAGGACTCGGTGACGGCATCCTGATGGCGATCATCACCGACCTGACCGACCGGAAGCGAGCCGAGGCCACGCACCTGGGGCTGATGCAGCGCCTGATCTCCGCGGAGGACGACGAGCGCCGGCGGATCGCGCGGGAGCTGCACGACGAGACCGGCCAGGCGCTCACCGCCCTGCTGGTTGGCCTTCGCGCCATCGAGGAGCAGGCGCTTACGGTCGATGTGCACACCACCGCGCAGCGGCTGCGGAGTGTGGCGGCGCAAACCGTGGACAACGTTGGGCGTCTGGCCCGCGGACTGCATCCCGCCGTGCTGGACGACAGGGGACTCGCGGCCGCCGCGCGGCGGCACGTGAACGACTTTGCTAAATCGTTCGGTATTGCCGTCGACCTTCGGGTCGAACGCGGCGTCTCGCGCCGGCCGTCGCCGCTGGTACAGACGACGATGTATCGGATCCTGCAGGAAGCGTTGACCAATGTGGCGCGACACGCACGGGCAAAAGTGGTGGGCGTGGTGCTGAGACACGAGGGGACCATGCTCGAGCTCGTGATCCGAGACGACGGCGTCGGATTCGACTCGGCGGCGGCGCTCAAGCGGGCGTCGGGACTTGGTCTGCACGGCATGCAGGAGCGCGTCGCCCTGCTGGGCGGTTCGGTCGAGATCGCGTCGCGGCCGGGACAGGGGACCATGATCCGTGCGCGCATTCCCGCCCCCCCCCCGCCCCGCCGCGACCCAGAACGGCTCTCAGGCGTAGGAGCCCCCGTCAGGATTCGCCGCCGTGACCCGCATTAGGCTGTTGATCGCCGACGACCATGCCGTCCTCCGGGCCGGACTCCGCATGCTGCTCGAAGCACAGCATGACATCGAGGTTGTCGGCGACGCCGGCGACGGCGCGGAAGTCGTGCAAAAGGCCCGCGCGCTTCAGCCCGACGTCGTCCTGCTGGACCTCTCGATGCCCGGACCACACAGCGGCGAGGTCATCCGTCAGGTTCTGCGAGCGTCCCCAAAGACACGCGTGCTCGTCCTCACCATGCATGATGATCCGGCGTATCTCGCCTCCGCGATGGCAGCCGGAGCGGCCGGGTATGTGGTCAAGAAGGTGGCGGATTCGGAGCTGCTGTCCGCCATTCGAGCCGTCCATGCTGGGCGCACGTTTGTAGATCTCACGCAGTCGCTGGGCTCGCCGTCGCATGCCGTCGCCGGCACGAGCCGCACCGAGTCGCAGCAGCCGAAGGACTTGAGCCGGCGAGAGCGCGAGGTGCTCCGGCTGCTCGCGCAGGGGCACTCCAATCAACAGATTGCCGATCACATCCGCGTGAGCGTGAAAACCGTGGAGACCTACCGCACGCGGTTACGAGAGAAACTCGGCCTCAAGGGGCGGGCGGAGCTGTATCGGTTCGCCGTCGAGTCCGGGATTCTCGATCCCAATCAATAGCTTCACCGACTTACAGCATTTCCCCGACAAACCGCTACGTCAGAGGGGTTTCCCCGCTTTCTGCCGACGGTGTGGCGTCCGTATTCTCGTGGTACGTGAGGAAGAGCACGACCAAAACTCAGAAGCCGGCCGTAGAACAGGTCACGGCACCTCTCCACCCATCATTCCCCATCGTCGGCGTCGGGGCGTCTGCGGGCGGCCTGGAAGCCTTCACCCAACTCCTGGGCCCCATCCCACCCAAGCTCGGGATGGCGTTTGTCCTGATTCAGCATCTGGATCCCACGCATCCGAGCCGCCTCGTTGAAGCGCTGGCCAGAAAGACCGCGATGCCGGTCCACGAAATCCAGGCTGGCATGATCGTTGAACCGGGGCACGTCTATGTCATTCCGCCCAACGCCGAAGTCTCCTTGCTGCGCGGAGCATTCGCCGTCATCCCCCGGGAACACCGCCCCGGAAAGCCGGCCCTGCCCATCGATGTGTTTTTTCGCGCGTTGGCGGCCGACCGGCGCACGCAAGCGATCGGCGTCGTCCTCTCGGGCACCGCGAGCGATGGCACCCAGGGACTGCGCGCGATCAAGGCGGAAGGTGGGGTCACGCTGGTCCAGGATCCCGCGACGGCCAAGTTCAGCGGCATGCCGGACAGTGCGATGGCGTCCGGCGTGGTGGATCTCGCGCTGCCGATCCCGGATCTCGCCCGCGAGCTGATCCGACTCGCCCGGCATCCATACATGTTCGCCCCCGGGGGTGGGGCGGAGCCGTCTCCGCAGCCGGAGGGCGATGCGGATTTACAGAAGGTCTTGGTCGCGCTCCGCGATGCCGTGGGCGCCGACTTCAGCGAATACAAAGAGACCACGATCCGGCGGCGGCTCGCCCGCCGGATGGCGGTGCGAAAGTCCGATACGCTCCGGGACTACGCCGTCCTGCTCCACGAGAACGGCGACGAGGCGCAGGCCCTGTTCGACGACATCCTGATCCACGTCACGTCCTTCTTCCGGGACGCGGAAGTGTTTGAAGCGCTCAAGATGCGCGTCTTTCCGGAGATCCTGAAGCACAAGCACGGACAGGACCCGATTCGGGTGTGGGTCGCGGGATGTTCCACGGGAGAAGAGGTGTACTCCCTCGCGATCTCCCTGTGCGAATTCCTGGGCGATTCCCGGTCGAAGCGTCCGATCCAGATTTTCGGAACCGATCTGAGCGAAGCGGCGATCCACAAGGTCCGGGCCGGTGTCTACCCGGAAAGCGCCGTGAGCAACTTGAGCCCGGAGCAGCTGCAACGGTTCTTCACCAGGGTTGAGGACGGATACCGCGTCGGCAAGGCCATTCGCGACGTCTGCGTGTTCGTGCGGCACGACCTGGCGCGCGATCCGCCGTTCGCCAGATTGGACCTCATCAGCTGTCGCAACGTGCTGATCTACTTCAACCAAGCGCTCCAGCAGCGATCCCTCGAGACGTTTCACTACTGCTTGAACACCCCGGGGTTCCTGGTGCTGGGCCACGCCGAAAGCGTGCCCGGCCGCCAGGAGCTGTTCTCGGCGGTCGACAAGACAAACAAGGTCTTCGCGCGGACGACGGTTCCGAGAAGGCTGCGGCCCATCCGTGCGACGCGGTCCACCACCGGTGGAGCGGCCGGGGTCGCTGGCAGGCCGGCGGAACTGGCGCCTTCGACGGTCGACCTGAGCCGGCAGGTCGACGCGCTCCTGCTGGCGCAATACGCGCCCCCCGGCGTGATCGTCAACGAACGGATGGAGGTGCTGGAATTCCGCGGGCGAACCGCCCCGTATCTCGAGCCCCCGCCGGGACAGCCGCAAGTCAACCTCCTGAAGATGGTGCGCGGGGGGCTGCTCTCCGAGCTGCGCGTGGCGCTGGGGCGCGCCAAGGAGGAAATGACGACCGTTCGCAGGGAACGGGTGCCGCTCGAGCTGGAAGGTGCCACCACACGCTGCAACATCGCCGTGATTCCCATCGCGGGCGCCCCGGAGGCCAAAGACCGCCTGTTCGCCGTCCTGTTCGAGCCCACCACGCCCGCCTCCCCGGTGGAGGAACGGAAGGCAGGGCGCGCCCGAGGCAAGCGTCGGGGGGCCGAAGCGCGCGGTGACGCGCTGCAGCACGAGCTGAAGGCGACGAAGGAATACCTCCAGTCGCTGATCGCCGAGCACCAGCAAGCGAACGACGCGCTCGTATCGATGAATGAAGAGCTGGTGTCGAGCAACGAAGAGCTCCTGAGCATGAATGAGGAGCTGGAAACCGCGAAGGAAGAGCTGCAATCCACGAACGAAGAGCTGACCACGCTCAACGACGAGATGCAGAATCGGAATCTGGAGCTGAATCAACTCAACAACGACGTCATCAATCTCCTGAATGGAGTGGAAATCGCCATCGTCATCGTCGACGCCGGCCTGCGGGTCCGGCGCTTCACGCCGCAGGCCCGGAACACGATGAATCTTCTGCCCACCGACGTGGGACGCCCGATCTCCGATATCAGGCCGAACGTGAGCGTGGCGCACCTGGACCAGCTGATCACCGAGGTCATGGAGACCGTCACGCCGAAGGAGCTGGAGGTGCAGGATCGCGACGGACGGTGGTACCGCATGCAGGTCCGGCCCTACAGGACCGTGGACAACAAGATCGACGGGGCCTTCCTCTCGTTGGTCGACGTCGACTCGCTCAAGCGGGCGCAACAGGATGCCGAGTGGGGGCGCGAATACTCCGCCGGGATCGTGGAGGCGGTCCAGGTACCGCTCGTCGTCCTCGACGACAAGCTGGCGGTGCAATCAGCCAACGAGGCGTTTTACGAAACGTTCCATGTCTCGCCGACCAGGACCGAACGGCGCAGCTTGTTCACCTTGGGGAAGGGGCGGTGGGACAGTGCCGACCTGCGGGTCCGCCTCGGCGCGATGCTGGCCGGGGACACGCGATTTCAGAATGTCAAAGTCGAGGTCGAAGTCCCACGAGTCGGCAACCGGACGATGTCGTTGTCCGCGCGCCCGGTGCGTTCCGGCGCCGGAATGGCGCCGTTGATCCTCCTGGCGATCGAAGACATTACCGATCGCGAGCAGGCGGAGCGGGAGCGGGAACAGCTGTTGCACCAAGCGGAAGCGGCGAAGGCAGAGGCGGAGGAGGCCACGCGCGCCAAGGATCGATTCCTGGCCGTGCTGTCGCACGAGCTCCGGACGCCCTTGTCCGCGCTGCTCTTGCAAGTGACCCTGCTCCGCCGGCGGATCTCCGAGGGAGCCGACACTGGGGGCACGATCAACGCCATCGAGCGGGCCGCCCGCATACAGGCACGCCTGACCGACGACTTGCTCGACGTGTCGCGGATCGTGTCGGGAAAGCTCGACCTGACCCTCGAGCAGGTGGATGTCGTCGCGGTGGTCCGCGAGGCCGTCGAAATGGTGCGCGCGATGGCCGAAGGCAAGTCGGTCGTGCTCGAGGCCACGATCAGTGAGTCCGTGGGACCCGTGCTCGGTGATCCGACCCGCCTGCGCCAGGTCGTCTGGAATCTGCTGACCAATGCCATCAAAGCCACGCCCGAGGGTGGGCGGATAACCATCGGCTTGGACCGTGTCGAAGGACGCGCGCGCATCGAGGTTACGGACACGGGCGTGGGGATCGCACCGGACTTTCTGCCGCGCATCTTCGACGTATTCAGCCAGGCCCAACCTGTCAAGTCCGGCGGGCTGGGCTTGGGGTTGGCCATCGTGCAACACGTGGTCGAGCAGCATCACGGGACGGTGTACGCGGCGAGCCCCGGTGAGGGCCAGGGGGCGACGTTCACGGTTACGCTGCCCATTTTCATGGATGCCGCCGTGCGGGGCGGCGTTCACGGCCTGGAACGGGAGCGTGCCAGCGCCACGTCTCGAGACCCCGCTCAGCCCCTCGATCTGGATGGCCTGCGGATCCTCGTAGTCGAAGATGATCGCGACACCCGGGAACCGCTCGTCGAGATGTTGCGGACGACCGGCGCGGAGGTGCGCGCCGCGACATCCGCGGCCGAGGCGATGCAGACCTTCGAAGAATTCAGGCCGCAACTGCTGCTGTCCGATGTCGGAATGCCGGCAGAGGACGGGCACAGTCTCATCCGCCGCATCCGGGATCTGGGGCCGGCTCGCGGGGGAGATGTGCGCGCGCTGGCCCTCACCGCGATGGCCTCTGTGAAGGACCGCGAAGAGGCCCTCGCCGCCGGGTTTAACCTGCATCTTGCGAAACCCATCGGGTTCGATGAGCTCACCGAGGCCCTGCTTACCCTTCTTCACCGGCGCCGAGTGTTCGAACGCCGGGCGAGGCGTGACACACCATGAGCACAAGGTTCGCATCCCCCGGCCCCGCCGGTCAACCGGCAGACAAAACGATCCTCATCGTCGACGACGATCAGGAGTTTCGCGATGCGCTGGTCGAAATCGTGCGCCGCGAGGGCTTTCAGGTCGAGACGGCCAAGAGCGGCCTCCAAGCGCTGGACAAACTGCGCTGGGGGCTGCGGCCATGCGTGATTCTACTCGATCTGCAGATGGCGGTGATGACCGGCTGGGATTTTCGGACCGAACAGCGGAGAGACCCGGCTCTGGCGGCAATCCCCGTGATCGCCATGACGGCCGGTTACTGGAAGGTG
Source organism: Gemmatimonadales bacterium (assembly GCA_036002655.1). Taxonomy (GTDB): domain Bacteria; phylum Gemmatimonadota; class Gemmatimonadetes; order Gemmatimonadales; family GWC2-71-9; genus 20CM-2-65-7. The sequence continues at coordinate 1,175 of DASYTD010000128.1, read as the reverse complement.
CGGGACATCGGCGACTACGCAGCCCGCATCACAAAACCGATCGACGTGAAGGAGCTGAAAGCCAGGCTCGCTAAGTACTGCGAGCCTCCCGAGGGACGCGGCTAGCCCTCACCCGTTGTAGAGTCGTTCCCCGACAAACCGCTTCGTTTGAGGCAATTCCCCGCTTTCTGGTGGCGTTGTGGCTCCGCATCGTGATGGTGGGGCAGTCTCTGACATTACGTCCATCAGTGCGGGAGAGTCATGCTTCACGAGTTCCTCACCTCCAATCGCGATGAGTTGATCACGCGTTGTGTGGCAAAAGTCGCCACGCGGCCGATTCCCCCTCCCACCTCCGCCGAGTTGACGCACGGTATTCCGCTCTTCCTCGGTCAGATCACCGCGACGTTGCGTATGGAAGCGACCTCCGACATGAATGGGAGTCGCAAAGTCTCCGGCGTCTCGAATCCCGGGCGGAGTCCCACGTCCACGGAGATAGGCGAGGGCGCCACGCAACACGGGAATGAGCTGCAGCGCAAGGGATTTACGGTGGATCAAGTCGTCCACCACTATGGGGATCTGTGCCAAGCCATCACCGAGCTCGCCGTGGAGCGCGACGTGCCGATCACGGCGGCTGAGTTTGGCACGCTCAACCGCTGCCTCGATAACGCGATTGCGGACGCCGTCACGCGATTCGGGAGCCAACGCGAGCAGGCCATCAGGGATCGGGCAACGGCGGATACGAATGAGCGCCTGGGGTTCCTCGCGCACGAGCTGCGCGGCAAGCTCAACGTCGCCCGGCTTGCCCTCGAGGCGATGCGGCGCGGCACGGTCGGCACGACGGGCGCCACCGGCACGGTGCTCGATCGCACCCTGCTGGCCATGCGGGACACCATTGATCGCTTGTTCACCGAGGTCCGCCTGGGGGTGGGGCTACCGCCCCAGCGGGAACGGATCCTGATAAGGCGGCTGGTGGAAGACGTCCAGATCTTCGCTGGCATGGAAGCCGCCGCCAAAGGACTGACCCTTGCCGTCCGGTCGGGCGAGCCAGGGCTGACGGTGGAGGTCGACCGGCAAACGATCGTGTCGGCAGTATCCAATCTCTTGCAGAACGCCATCAAGTTCACTCCCACTGGCGGCCGAATCGCGCTGAGTGTCCACGCCTCTGCAAGTCGCGTGTTGATCGAGGTCGCGGACCA
>DASYTD010000127.1:0-9422 GCA_036002655.1 Gemmatimonadales bacterium | reverse complement strand
ACCATGATGCGGGAGCCGTGTTGCAGCGGCATCGCGCCGCGCGCTGCGATCGCGACGCCGTTGCGGCTGTGGTCATCCAGCAGCACGAAGTCAGCGTCCTCGGAGCGTACCGTCGCATGCTGCGCGCTCATCGATGGATCGTAGGGGAAAATCCAGTCGCCGCGTTCGCGGCCGATGTGAATGTCCCGGCCGGGCGACAGTTGAATGATGTCGCGCGAGCTGCCGTCGGTGCGGAGCTGCGTCAGGCTCGCGATGTCGGCACTCGGCACCATGCTCCCCATGCGCTTCGTCGCATCGGCATCGGCGCTGTGCGGGCCCGGATAGCCGAGCCGGCGGAAGCGCAGCACTTGCGAGCCGATGAAAATCAGATCGCCGTCGGTCAGACGTTGCGGTTCCTCGAGAAAGACCCACGTGCCATTGCGGCTGCCAAGATCGCGCACCAGGAACTGACCTTCCTCCCACGACAGCTTGGCGTGCAGCGGCGAGAGGAACTGATCGTCAGGGAAGCGAATGTCGCCTTCGGTGCGGCCGATGGTCGTCGTGGCTTGCTTGCGCTCGAAACGCTGGACTTCGGTATTCATCTCGGAAATCAGTACGAGCGTGACCGAATGATCGCCACGCCGGTCCGGAATCATTCGTCGGTCCGGTCCGTGCGTCGTGACCACTGCGCCGCAGAGCGGGCACGGGGAGTCGGGCCCCACGACTCCTGGGGATCCCGGTCCGCTGGTCCGCGAAACGATGTGGGCATGCCCGACACGGCCGCTGCTTCCGCCCCCGGCCTTCCCGCCCCCTGCGCTGCTTGCGCCGCTGGCGACGGCGGACCGTGCGGCCGCCGCCCTGGTTAAGGGCTTGCCGCAGTCCGAGCAGAACTGCGCGGTCGTTTCGTTTTGACGACCGCAGTATTGGCAGACACCCTGAGAGGTCATAAAGTAAGGTGGCCCAATCTATTGCTCCGCGCTAGCTTGCGCCACATGCGACTCGTTCGCGCCGCGCTCCTCGTCGTTGTGACGGGCTGCGCGACCGCTCCCGGCGGTGGGGCGAGTCGCGAAACTGCTGCGCCACCGTCTCCCACCCGCGAGCCGCTGCACATCACCGTCGTCTATCCCGATACGGCCGAGCCGATTCAGGCGCAGGATTCTTCCTTTCTATTCGGGAGTGTCGGCCGGGGCCGCGGGGACGTGGCGCTCTCGATCAACGGTTTTCCCGTCCGGGTATTCCAGAGCGGCAGCTGGTTGGCATGGATTCCGCTGCCGAGCGACTCGCTGGCGCGATTTCAGATCGTCGCGCGCGCCGGTGTAGGCAGCGAGCAGCGCGAGACGACGTTCGTCGCGCGCATCGCGCAGCCGTTCCGGCCGCCGGCTGGCGCGGCGGTGTGGATCGACACGACGAGCTTCACGCCCAGCGATACGCTCGCGTTCCCGGCGGGAGAAGGAATTCGGCTCTCCGTGCGCGCCGCGCCGGGCGCGCGCGTGCGATTGCGCATGGAAGGCCGACGAGAGCAAATCTGGTTCGTGCCGGACACCTTGCCCGAGGAGCCCGCGTGGGGCGTACGCGCGTTCGGCACCGATACGACGGCCTATTGGCTTCCGCCGGCCGTGGATCGCTACGTGGCCTGGATGCCCGCGCAGCCGCTGTGCGACGCGATTGTGGAAGCGATCGTCGGAACGGATACCGCCCGCGCCATTTGGCCGTTGGTGCTGGACACGCTCGACGGCGCGCACCCTGTTGTTGTGGTGTTGAACGACGACACGGCACACACGGGGAACAGCGACAGTCTCACCGTGGGGAAGGCCGTGCCCTATGGCACCTACAACTGGTTCTTCCCGCTGGGCACGACGGCCGTCGCGACGGCCCGCTGGAGCGGACAGACGCGATTGCAGCTGTCGCGCGGCGCGGTGGCGTGGGTGAATACCGCCGACGTCGTGCCGCTCGCGCCCGGTACTCCGCCCCCCGGTGGGATCGTGGGGTCGGTGCGGCTGGTGGCCAGTCTGCGTTCACTGGTGCTGCGAGTGCCGCTCCCCGCCCGCGTTCCCTTTCAAGTGGAAGAAGGTGATCGGAGCCTGACGCTGCGGTTGTACGGCGTCGCCTCCGACGTCAACTGGATGCAGCACGGCGGCACCGATCTGTACGTGGCGCGCATGAGCTATGCGCAGCCCGCCTCCGATGAGGTGACGATCACGCTGTCCCTCTCGGGTCCCGTGTGGGGCTATCGCACGCGCTGGAGCGGACGCGATTTGTTGCTCGAGATTCGGCGTCCGCCCGTCATCGATCGGCGGCGACCGCTCGCCGGCCGCACCATCGTGCTCGACCCCGGTCATCCGCCCGTGGGTGCCCACGGTGGGTCGGGCCTGTGGGAGCCCGTGGCCACGCTTGCCGTCGCACAGCAAGCGAAGACGCTGCTCGAGCGTGGCGGCGCGACTGTCCTGCTCACCCGCACCGACTCCACGCCCATCGATCTCTTTCCGCGTACGCACTTCGCCGAAGAGCACGACGCCGACGTGCTGGTGTCGATCCATGCCAACGCGCTGCCCGACGGCGTGAATCCGTTCACCAACAATGGGACGAGCGTCTACTACTTCCATCCGCGCAGTGCGGCATTGGCGCGCGCGCTCGATCGCGCGCTGGTCGCCGAGCTCGGTGTGCGCGATCTCGGGATGGGGCGGGGCGACTACGCGCTGGTGCGCAGTCCGTGGATGCCGTCGGCGCTGACGGAAGGCTTGTTCATGATGATCCCGGAGCAAGAGGCGATGCTGGCGAGCCCAAACGGCCAACTCCGGTACGCCCGTGGGATTGTGCGGGGGATCGAGGAGTTTTTGCGAGGGATGGCGAGATGAACGTGCGGCGTGCGGCGTGCGGCGCATTGTTGCTCGCACTCGCTCGGCCGGCCAGCGCGCAGGTTGACCCCTCGGGTACGTGGCGCACGCTTCACACCCAACACTTCCGCATTCACTTTCGTCCCGTCTTTCGTGACCGTGCCGCCCTCGCGGCGGCGGAAGCTGAGCGGGCGTACGCACTGCTCGCGAGCGAGCTGCATCCCCCCCGTGGCATCATTGACGTCACGTTGTCCGACGACGTTGATACGCCGAACGGATTCACATCCACCTATCCCTCCAACCGGTTTACGATTCTTCTCGTCCCGCCCGTTGCCGAACCCGCATTGCAGACGTACGACAGCTGGGAACGTCTCGTGATCGTGCACGAGCTTACCCACGTCTTTCACCTCGACCGCTCGCGCGGCTTGTGGAAGGCATTGCAAGCGATTTTCGGCCGCGCGCCGGGGTTGTTTCCCAATCAGTACCAGCCGAGCTGGGTGACCGAAGGCATCGCGACGTATTACGAGTCTCGCTTCACGGCGGGCGGCCGCGCCGAGGGCAGCTTTCATCGCCAGGCGGTCGCGGCCGATCGGGCGGCGGGACAGGCGCGCTCACCCTGGGACGCGCTGCTGTTCACGCGCTGGCCCGATGGCCTCGCGCCGTACGCCTACGGCAGCCGGTTCTGGGAGTATCTGTCGGAGACCGCTGGCGATTCTGTGGTGCCGCGCTTTGCCGAAGCCACGGCCGGCCAGCTCATTCCGTTTCGCGTCGGGCGCCCGCTGCGGCATGTCGGCGTGCCCCGCGCTTTGACCGACTCGTGGACACGCGCGATCGAAACGGCAGCTCCGGACCAACCGGCCACGCGCAGCCGTCTGATCGTTGGTCGCCTGCGCACTGAGCCCGTCCCGCGCGTCTCCCTGGGCGGCCGCTGGCTCGCGTACGTCTACGATGACGGCCGCGGCGCTCGACGCCTGCGGGTTGTCGATCCGGAGAGCGGCGCCGTGCTCCGTTCCCATCGCGTGACGGGGCAGGTGAGCTACGACTGGCTCGGTGATACGCTGATCGTCGGGCAGCTCGACTACACCGGCCGCTGGACCCTGCGCAGCGATCTCTGGCGGTGGTCACCGGATGGACGATGGACGCGTGCGACGACCAACGCGCGGCTCTTCGAGCCGCGTGCGGGTGGCGGCGTCCTGTCCGCGCTGCGGCTCGCCGGTGGAGGCGACGCGCCGACACTCGCGAACGACTCGTCGAACGCGCCGATGGGAGCCACGTGGGGTCCCGCGGTGCCGTCCCCGGACGGACGGTGGATCGTCGCACCGCGCAATCAGGACGGGCGGTGGGCATTGGTGCGCTGGCGTACAGGATCGCCCGAATCGGTTGCGGTGCTCGCGGCAGCGACGGCGGGCAGCGTCGTCGCCGATCCGGTGTGGACCAGTGATGGGGTGGGGGTCTTGTTCGTCACCGACGCCGCAGGGTTTCCGCAAATCCATCTATGGAGAGATGGTCACGGCGTCACGCAGGTGACCGCCGAACCGCGCGGCGCGCGCGCGCCTGCGCGCCTTCCGGACGGCCGCATCGTCTTCGCGACGCTTGGCGATGACGGGTGGGAGCTACGCGTCGTCGAACCGCTCGCCATTGCACAGCCGCAGGCGCAGTTGTCTTCAGCCGTCATGTTCGATTCCGCTCCGCGCGTCGTGATGCGTGAAACCGGATACGCCTCCTGGCCCTCGTTGCGGCCACATTTCTGGCTGCCCCTCGTCCTCGATGAGCAAGCGGCGGGCGTCTTCGTGGGTGCGGTCACCGCCGGTGTAGATGCGGTCGGACGTGACGCGTTCGTCGTCGCCGGTCTGGTCACCGCGGGCCCGTGGCGCGCCCAAGGCGGTGCGGCATTCGTGACGCACCGCCTCGGCAACCCGACCCTCGCCTTCTCGGCGTCGAGCGATTGGTCCGATATCGGGATGACGGGCGCCAACCGCCGGGTGCTGGAGAACGATCTCGATGCCGCGCTCGGCGCAACGTTCGTCACGCACCGCTGGCGCGGCTTTGCCAGCGTGCGCGTCGCGGCCGAGTACGCGGGTGAACGCTTCGCCGCGTCCCCCGACACGACCATCGCGGATCTGTGCGCGCTCTGCTTGCCGAGGGATCTCGTCGGCGGATCCGTGACGCTGAGCGCCGGCTCCGCCGTCGTGGCGCCGCTCACCGTGTCGCTCCAGGACGGCGCGACCGCGAGTCTCCTGTTTCGTCATCACGAGGAGCAGGGGACCTCGCGCTGGCTCAACGAGGTCCGCGCTCGCGGCGACCTCTACGCGCGCTTCGGCCCACGGATCGGATTCGCATATCCGGTCCTCGCAATCCGATTGGCCTACGGCGCGATGGACGGTCCCATCACTGATCGTCTATCCGTGGGCGGCGTCTCGTCGGGGGCTTTCCAGCTGGCATTCGGGCAGACGCTCGGCACATTCCGCACGTTTCCGGTGCGCGGCTACTTGTCGGGCACGCTCGCCGGCCGTCGCGCGGCGACGTTGACGGCCGAGTACCGCGTGCCATTCGCACTGGTGGGCCGCTCGCTTGGCCACCTCCCGCTGGGTGCCGACAAGCTCGCGTTCGCGGTATTCGGCGACCTGGGAGACGCCTGGGGCCCCGGCGAGGACGCGCGACTGCACCGCTTGCGCTCGTTCGGGGCCGAGCTGATCGGCGACCTGACGGTGAGCTATGATCTGCCGCTGCGCGTGCGGGTTGGCGTCGCGCAGCCGGCAGCCGGTCAAACCCAGCTTTACGCCGCCTTCGGATCGGACTTCTGACGTAGCTCGAAAACTGGCTGTGGCAGGCGCGGGTATAATGAAGGAAGCATGGGCGTGCTCCTGCTTCTGGCCGCGCTGGCCCAGTCCCCCGCCGACCGCGCTACCCTCGAATCGTTGCGCGATTCGCTGGGCGTCATAACGGACACCACGTTGCTGCACGAGCTCGAGGCAGCGACCATCCAGATCGCCAAGCAACGCCGCGATGATACTCTCATCCATTTGCGCCTCGGATTCATCGCGCAGCGGTTGGGCGAGCTCACGAATACCAAGTCGCACTTCGACGACGCGGCCGGCGAATTCGAGTGGGCCGCGGAGCTGCAGCCCGATTGGCCGTATCCGTGGTACGGACTCGGCTTAGCGGAGCTGGCACTCGGCGAGCACGCGTCCATTGCGATCGAGAACATCCGCCAAATGCTGGGCAAGGATTATCTCTCCAAGGCCGCGCGCTCATTCGCGCGGGCGGCCGAAACCGATCCGACGTTCGTGTCGGCGGTCGTGGACCTCGCCAACACCGCGCTGACACAACGCATCAAACCGCGTCTCGAGGTCGCGCTGAACGCCGTGCGCCTGGCCGCCGCCGGCCCAGCCGGCCGGCACGCCGAGGTCCAGCTCGTGCGTGGGCGCGTCGAGCGCGAAGCCGGCGAGGCCGACTCCGCGCTCGCCGCATTCGGTGCGTTCCTCGCCGTGGGCGGCGACTCGGGCGTGGGACTGCTCGAGTTGGCGCGCACGATGTACTACGCGCGGCGGCCGGCACAGGGATGGGCGGCCTACTTCGCCGGCGCGCATGCCGCCACGTCGGCGCAGGCGCTCACGATGTACCGGCTCGATCTCTCGTGGATCGCGGACTCGGCGGAGCTCGCGGCCTTCGACGGGCTGCCGAATCCGGACGCGCGCCAGCGCTGGCTCGAGCAGTTCTGGACGCGGCGCGACGTCGTCCAGGCGCGCGACGTCGGCGAGCGGCTGGCGGAGCATTATCGCCGCTGGTTTTACGCCCGCCACAGCTTTCGCCTCGTCAGCCGCCATCGCCATTACGACATCACCGAAGTGTACCGCACGAAGCAGGTGGAGTTCGACGACCGCGGCGTGATCTATCTGCGCCACGGGGAGCCCGACAAACGCGCCCGATTCCTGTGCCAGGCCCCCCCTGACCCGAACGGCGAGGGCTGCGCGACCAACGAAAGCTGGCTGTATAGCCGCCGCGGCGATGAGGGCGACCTGATCTTCCACTTTGCCGCGCGCGACGACGTGCAGGATTTCAAGCTGGTCGAGAGTCTCGCCGACGTGCTCGGCTTCCGGCGCGCGGTGAGCGCGGTGTCGGTCATCGATGGAGAGGCCGCGGCGCTGTACCAGACGCGCGATCAGTTCGGACCGCTCTATTCCCGCGTTGCGCATAGCCGCCGTGCGAGCACCGAGCTGTCCCGGGATCGGCAGCAAGGACGCCGCAACATCGCCCTGGGGACGACGAGCGACAGCTACGCGCAGCGATTCGATCGCCTGCTCGATGTCGTGGCAAGCGAGTTTGTGGTCGGTGCGGACAGCGCTGGTGGGGCAGGGCAGGTGCTGCATGTCGTCTTCGCGATCCCCGGGGAACGGCTCGAAGCGCAGCCGGCAGCGGACGGAGCGGGCGTGCGCTATCCGCTCCACTTCCGCCTCATCGTGTCGGACTCGGGCGATCAAGTGCTGGCGCGCTTGGATACGGTGCGGGTGTTCGGCGCCCGCCAGGAGCTGCGCAAGCCGGCGTATCTCACGGGACGCCTGTCGCTGCCGGTTCCGGCGGGCCAGTATCGCTATCGCCTCTTGGTCAAGAGCATCGACGGCGACGCGGGCGATCTCGTCATCAATCGCCTGGACGTCGAGCGGCTCGATGCGCGGGTGTTCGCGGTGAGCGATGTCGTGTTGGGCCGTGAAGGCTCGGGGTTGGTTTGGCTGGCGCCGTCCGGCGACACCGTGCGGCTCAATCCATTGCAGCGTTTCACGGAACGCAGCGCGTTGAATCTCTACTATGAGATCTACGGGCTCGCGCGCGGCGCGGTGTATCACACCGTCGTGCGGTTGGATCGTGAAGGCGGGCGCTCGCTGTTCGGCTCGATCGGCCGGTTGTTCGGCGGTGGACGCTCGCCGGTGCTGCTCGAGTTCGACGCGCCGGCCTCGGGGCCGGTGACGCGCGTGCAGCGTGGCATCGAATTGCGCGACGTGTCGAAGGGCAACTACCGGCTCACGGTCGTCATTTCCGATCCCGCCAGCGGCGCGAGCGTAACGCGCGTTCAACGATTCCAAGTCGTAGAGCGCTAGTCTGTTGACCCTGCTCCAGGCGAACCCTAAGTTAGCCCGGTTCCCTCGGAGATCGGATTGTACTGCTCCCGCTGCGGCACCCAGAATAAGGACACCGCGAAGTTCTGCGATTCTTGCGGCCTCGACCTGACCGCGACGACACCCGTCGGCGCGCTCGGCGAGGCGGCGGAAATCACAGAAATCGAAATGGTGCGTCAGGAGCTCGACGAAGAGTACGAGATCGTCGACGAGCTCGGCCGCGGCGGCATGGCCATCGTCTTCAAGGCAAAAGAAATTCAGCTCGACCGCGAAGTCGCGATCAAAGTCCTGCCGTTCTCCCTCGCATTCGACAAAGAATTCGTGGAGCGCTTCCAGCGCGAAGCGCGCACGTCCGCCAAGCTCGAGCACCCGAACATCATCCCGATCTACCGCGTCGGCAAAGCAGGCCGCGTGATCTACTTCGTGATGAAGTTCCTGCGGGGCAAGCCGCTCTCGAACATCCTGGCGTCGCGCGGCAGACTGCCGCCCGGGGAGATCCGCAAGATCCTCGCCGAGGTGGCGCGGGCCCTCGCCTACGCCCATAAGAAGGAAATCGTCCACCGCGACATCAAGCCCGACAACATCATGTTCGACGAGCACGGGCACGCGGTGGTGACGGACTTCGGCATCGCCAAGGCGGCCTCCGGCGGCAAGCTGACGGGCACGGGGATGTCCATCGGCACGCCACACTACATGAGCCCCGAGCAGGCCAAGGCGCAGCCCCTCGACGGCCGCAGCGACATCTACTCGCTCGGCGTCGTCGCGTATCAGTCTCTCACGGGGGGGGTGCCGTTCGACGGCGAGGATTCGTTCTCCATCGGCTACAAGCACATCATGGAGGAGATCCCCGCGCCGCCGCTCGACAACCTCGAGAAGCGCCAGCTGTTCGAAATCGTCAAGAAGATGATGGCCAAGCTCCCCGAGCAGCGGTTCCAGAGTGGCGAGGAGCTGATCGGCGTGCTCGAAAGTGGACGCTCGATGTCGTTCACGACCGACGCGACGATGGCGCTGCCCTCGATGTCCGGGGCGCGGCTGTCCGCGGCCACGACGCCGCTGCCGCGCGCTACCGGGACCCGCCCCGGCGGGCCGGGCGCGGTACCGCCCACGCTCACCGGGGAAACGGGAAAGCGGTCCGTGGCCGCCGGGCTCGTCCTCTGGCTCGTGATCGTCGGGACGGTCCTGGGCGGCGGCGGGTTTTACGCCTACAAGCAGGGGTTGATCTTCGCGGCCAAGCCCGCGGTCGACACGACCGCGGCGCGGGACTCGGCGACGCGCGATTCCGTCGCCCGCCGCGATTCGACGCTGGCCGCCGATTCGGTCCGCCGCGACTCGATCCGGGCTGCGACGCCGCCGCCTCGCACCCCGCTCGCGCCGCCGGGCACGCCCGGACGGCTCGTCCTGCAGGGCGTGCCGCAGGGTGCCCGGGTCATGGTGGATGGCCAGCAGGTGCGCGGTACCACCCACCCTCACCGGTGAACCGGGAAAGCGGTCCGTG
>DASYTD010000126.1:0-6168 GCA_036002655.1 Gemmatimonadales bacterium | reverse complement strand
GCGTACGATCCGCGCCGCACGCCGCGGCCCCAGAAGATGATGGGCACGTGCGCGTCGTCTTCGGATGGCTGCCCGTGCATCGCGATGAGCACGTTGGGGATGTCCCAGACGGAGCCGGGCTGGAGCGTCACGGTGAGCACGACGCCCGCGTCGGGCGCCAGCTGGTGCAGCCAGCGCCGCGCCACCGGGTCCGATGCCGTGTCCGCGCGGGCCAGGTCGGCCGGCTTGATGACGCGCGCCACTCCCTGCACCCGCATGACGCGCGCGGTCAAGGCGTCGATGATGCTGTCGGTCTTGATGCCCGTCGCCGCGAATCGGCCGTTGTCGTGCAGGAACAGCATGCCGCTATCGAGCTCGAGCCACTCGCGGGGGGGCGGGGGGGGCGGGGGGGGCGACCCCGCGCCCGCGAGCCGGTCGAGATCGCGGTTGACGCCCGCGACGACCGTGTCGAGCGACACCCGATACGCGGCGCCGCCCGTTTTCGCGCGCGTCCGCTCGGGGAACGACGTCACGCCGTGATCGGCCGTGAGCACCACGACGACGTTGTCGCGCCCCACGCGATCGGTGAGCCGCTTGAGGAACCAAGACAGATAGCGGTCGAGCCGCAGCACCTGATCATGGATCTCGCGGGAGTCGGGGCCGAACGCATGTCCCACCGCATCGGTCGTCGAGAGACTGACCGCCAACAGGTCCGTACCCCGGCGCCCCAACCGGAGCGCGTCGAACCCCTCGAGCGCGAAGAGCAGCGTGAGCGAATCCATGGCGGGCACGCCCGCTACCGCGTCCGCCGCACGCACGCTGTCCGCGGGGAGACGATGCGGAAAAACGACGTCGCGGCCGCCGTTCTCCCACGTCTCGTTGTCTGCTTCCTTATAGACGCTATCCGCGAGCAACAGCGTCCACGTCGTGTTCGCGGCCTTGAACGGCAGGCGCCGCGCATTGAACGCCTGCACCCACGTCGGCAGCGAGTCAGCGTAGTAGCGGCTCGTCGTGAACCGGCCCGACTGATACCAGAAGACCTGTTGCTTCGACTGCCCGATCGGGAGAATGGCGCCGCGATCCTTGCGGCTCACCGACAGCGCCCGCGCCGTCGGATCGGCGGCCTTCAGCCAGTCGAACAGCGTCGTGCCGCGAAACCGCCGCGGTGACGCGCCCGGGCCGCTCGTCCCGATCAGCGGCGCCGTCGAGTCCTGCACGCCTTCGGAGTTGCGGATGATGCCGTTGTGCGCGGGCCACATTCCCGAGAGCACGGTCGCATGCCCCGGTGCGGTCTCCGTGACGGCGTGGTCCTGGTAGCCCTCAGTGAAGAACGCGCCCTCGTTCGCGAGCTGCGCGAGCCCGCCGGTCAGCTGGCTCTTCCAGCGGGTGAAGTAATCGGGACGCAGCTGATCCACCGTGATGACGACGACCAACTTCGGCCGCGGCGGAGGTGGCGCGAGGAGATACACCAGGAGCGCGGCGTAGGCGGCTAGAGTCATGGCCAGAAACTAGCGGCGGTCAGGCGGTTGCCGCCACCGGCTCGTGCGGATGCTCGCGAAATGCCAGCAACCCGGCCACGGCGACGACGCCGGAGGCCAGGAGGAACGGAACGCCGTGTCCCAACGTCGCGAAGGCGACGGTAGCCCCAACCGGCCCCACGATGCTCATGATGCCCCGGAACGTCTGCTGCGCGCCCATGACCAACCCAAGCTCGTGCCGATCGGTGCGTTGGCTGACGAGCGACGTAGAAGCGGGAAACAGCAGCGCGGTCCCTACCGGCACGAGGATGAGGAACAATATGAAGAGCACCAGCGCCGTCGCCGGCGGGAATAGCGCCGCCGGGAGGGGCATCAGCGCGAGCCCGAGGGCCAGCGAGACGGTACCGATCTGCATGGTGCGAATCTCACCGAACCGCGAATTGAACCATCCGACCAACGTCGCCCGCATCACGACCCCGACAACGCCGAACACCGGAAAGAAGTAACCGATCGTCTTGGCGCTGATGCCGAAGGTGTCCTTGAGATAGAGCGCGAGCACACCGATCACGACATTCAGCGCCAGCATCCCCACGACATAGATCCAGATCACGCGATGTGCCGGAGTCGTCGGCTGCCGCACGATCTCCCACAGTGCCTGCCGCACCGAACGGCCGGGGGGCACGACGAAATGTCCGCTGGGCGACCGGGCGTGATGGACGCGGGATTCGGGGAGCCACTGCCACGCAAAGAACACGTTGATCAACACGAGCACCGCGGCGACGAGCCCCGGCGTCGCACGCCCAAAGTTGTAGGCCGCCGAGCCGATGAACGGCCCGATCACTACTCCGGCGCTGGTTGCGGCCGACAGCCAGCCGAGCGCCTTCGCGCGCTCGCCAGGCTCCATGGTGTCGGCAACGTAGGCCTGCGCGACCCCCGTCGTGCCGCCTCCCAGTCCCTGAACGACGCGCGACAGGAACAGCATCCACAGGCTCGTGGCCAGACCGAAGATCACGTACGCAAAGGCCGAGGCACCCAGCCCGATGAGCATAGCGGGGCGGCGGCCGTACCGGTCGGAGAACTTGCCCCAGATGGGCGACGAAATCAGCTGCGCCACCGCGAACGCCGCGATGAGCGGCCCCACGAGCCATTCCGGCGCCTTGAGATCGAGCGCGTAGAACGGCATGAGCGGCGCCACGAGCATCAGGCCCATCATGTCCACGAAGCAAACCGCCATGAGGATCCACAGCCGTCTCATCGTCTCGTCCCCACACCCAGGACGACGGCGCTGACGAGCATCAGGACGACCCCGAACGCCGCGGCCACGCCCGTTTCGGAAAGCCGGAGGCTCGACAGGATTTCGATCGAGACGGGACGGGTGTCGTACGTATAGAGCACGATGGACGCCACGATGTCCCCGAGCGCAGCGACAAACGCGAGGCTCGCGCCCGCCGCGAGACCGGGCCGCAGCTGCGGCAGCGTGACCCGCGTCAGGGTGCGCCACCGTCCGGCGCCGAGACTCGCCGCGGCCTCCTCGAGCGCCGGATCGAGCTGGCGATACGACGCGAGGATGCCGCGACCCGTGAGCGGCAACGCCCGAACCAGATATGCGAGTGGCAGAATGACGGCGGTCCCGACCAGGACCAACCGCAGCTGGAGCGGCGCGCGCACGCTGAACGTGATCGCGAGCGCGATCGCAAAGACCGTCCCCGGAAGCGCCCACGGCAGGGCGAGCAATCCCTCGATCACGCGCCGCAACGCCACCCGCCGCCGCACTACCAGCCAACCGCCGACCAGCGCCAACGCCACGGCCACCGCGGTGCTGACCGCCGCCATCCACAGCGAATTGAGCATCGGACGCAACCGCTCGGCCTCTGAGAAGAGGCGCCGGTAGTTCTCGAAGTTGATGACCGGCGGAAGGATCTCGGTCGTCCAGGCACCGTAGGGAACTAGCGAGACCAGGCCCAGCGTCAGGTGCGGCAAGAGCAGCACGACGGCGAGTCCCCACCCGGCTGCTGCCGCGAGGAAGCGCACACTGGCGCGCCGGATCGGCCGCGGGCGGGGCGCGATGCCCTTCCCCAACGCCACGAGGATATCGTCGCCTTCGGTGCCGCGGAGAATCAGCAATCCCACTACGGCGACGAGCGCCAGTGCCACCGTCTCGACCATGGCGAGCGGCAGGTCCCCGTTCAGTTTCGTCGCGACGATTTGCGTCGTCATCACCCGGAATCCGCCGCCGAAGATGTACGGCGCGCTGAAGGACCCGAGCGCGGTCATGAACGTCAGCATCGCCGCGCCGATGAGCGAAGGGCGCAGTAACGGCACGATCACGCGCCACAGCGTCGCTCGGGCGTCGGCGCCGAGCGCCTGCGCGGCTTCGAGCATGGACACGTCGAGCTTGGCGAGGCCGGCGCGCGTAAAGAGATAGAAGTAGACGTACATCGAGTAGGCGTGGACGAGCAGGATGGCGCCGGCCCCCTGCAGTCGCCACGGCGCTTGCTCGAGATGGAACACCACCTGCACCGCCCGCGCGATGAAACCCGACTCGCCGTACAAGAAGAGGAATGCGATCACCCCGACGAGCGGCGGCAACACGACCGGCAGCGCGATGAGCGCGCCCAGCGTCTTGCGGCCGGGGAAATCGAACCACTCGAACAGAAAGGCCAGTGGGATTCCGATTGCGGCCGCGAGCACGACGCTCACGAGCGAGATCCAGATGCTCGCCCATAGCACGGCCCATTCGCCGGGCCGCGTGAAGAACTCGTGCAGAGCGGTCTTGTCGGCGGCGTCCCCAACGACGACGAAAATGGGGTAAAGCACGAGCCAGACGAGCAACAGCACCAGAGCTGCCGCCGCCAGCTCCGTGATCCAGCGTCGGTGGCTCACGCCCGGCCTCCGTTTGCCGCCAACGCGATGAGGCGGGTCGCTTCGACGTACACCCGGTCGCCCACGTTCGCCGCATCGGGTTCAGCCAAGACTTCGAAACGCTCGCCGTCGTCTCCCTCGACGCTGTAAAACGCGGCCGCGCCGGTGTAGCGGCGCTCGCGCACGACGCCGGGAAGCCCGGCGCCCGAAAACCTCAGGCGCTCCGGCCGCACGACGACCACGCCGTCACCTGAGGATCCAAGCGCGCGCGCGGAGCGTCCCCTAAATACGTTGGCGCGCCCCACGAACGTCGCGACGAAGAGATTCGCGGGCCGCTCGTACAATTCGCCCGCCGTACCGGTCTGCTCGAGGTGTCCGGCATTGATGACCGCGATGCGATCGCCGAGGTCGAACGCCTCTTCCTGCTCGTGCGTCACGAATACGGTGGTGATGCCCCCCCCGGCGCGCTTGATGACCTGCCGCAGCTCGCGCCGTGTGCGCTCGCGTAGCGCGGGATCGAGGTTCGACAGCGGCTCGTCGAGCAGCAGCACGCGCGGCTCGGGGGCGAGCGCGCGTGCGAGCGCCACGCGTTGTTGCTGGCCGCCCGACAGCTCGTGCACCTTGCGCCGCTCGAAACCGGCGAGATCCACGAGCCCCAGCGCCGCGATGACTTTCGCGTCGCGGTGGGCCCCCCCGGATCGTGGCAGCCCGAACGCGACATTTTCGCCCACATCGAGATGCGGAAAGAGCGCGTAGTGCTGAAAGACCATGCCGAAGCGGCGGCGCGCCGGCGGTACGGCGGTGACATCCTCGTTCGCCACCACAATGCGGCCGCCGTCCGCCGTTTCGAAGCCGGCCAGCAGGCGCAGCATCGTCGTTTTGCCGCTGCCTGACGGGCCGAGCAGCGCCAGGATCTCCCCGCGGGCGATGTCGAGTGTGATCGGGCCGACGGTCACGCCGTCGCCCCATCGTTTTTCGATCGCTTGGATTTGGAGGAAGCTTGTCAACGCCCTCCTCCCCTGCCGCGCACATGCTGGTCCCACCACCGCATCCAGTCGGGGCCATGCTCGGCGAGGAGGTTCCAATCCACGTCGGCGACCACCATGCGACGGCGCACGTCGCGCACCCAGTCGGGTAGCGAGTCGGGTGGGAGATCGAGCCGCGCCGGCAAGCGAAATACCTCGCGCGCCGCCGCCAGCTGCATTTCGGGGGTGCCGACGAAATCCACGAATGCCCGCGCGGCAGCGAGGTGTTTCGCGCGCTTCACGACTGCGATGCCATCCTCGATCGCGACGGTGCCGCTCCTGGGGAAGACGTAACCGATCGGCATGCCGCGCCGGCGGCTGATCAATACGTCCGGAAGATCCCACACCGTGACCAGCGCTTCCTGCCGGGCGATCTTCTCGCTCACGAGCGCGGGATTCTGCACGTACTCCTTTGTTTGTCCGTCGAGCCGGCGCAGCCACGCAAAGCCTGCCGTGGTGTCGCCGGTTTGCTTGAGCCCGCGCAGCACGATGAGTCCGAACACCGCGCGCATCGTGCCGCTCGCGAGCGGATCACGGATGATCAGCTTCCCTTTCCACTCAGGCCGTAACAGGTCGTCCCAATCCTGTGGGGCATCGTCCGGCCGCACGACTTTCTCGGCGTAGAGAAAGACGGCCGGGGTCTCGTAGACGGCGAAGTAGCAATCCCCCGCGCCCCGTCCGCGGGCCGCGATCGCATCGGCCCAGCTGGGGCGTGCACAGTCGAGCAGCGAATCGCGCGCGGCCTGCGCGAGAATGAGGGAGGGGCCGCCGAACCAGATGTCGGCCTGCGGGTTGGCGCGCTCGGAGCGCACGCGGTCGTAGAC
>DASYTD010000125.1:0-7669 GCA_036002655.1 Gemmatimonadales bacterium | reverse complement strand
GTTCGCCTTCCGCGTCCCACCGCTGCGGAACGTCGAGTTGACAGCGCCCTATTTTCACGACGGCGCCGTCGCGACGCTGGAAGCTGCCGTGCGGCACTACAACGACGTGCCGAAGTCGCTGCGGACATTCGATCCGTCGACTCTCCCAGCCGCCGTGCAGAGCAGCTACCACGGCGATCAGCGGACCGTAGACAGCGTGCTCGCCTCGCTCGACTTCCGGCTTCGCACGCCGTTGCAGTTGACCGATACGCAGATCGGCGAGCTGGTGGCGTTCCTGAAATCGCTCACGGACCCGGCCGCGCGGGATCTGTCGGGACTCGTTCCCGCGTCGGTGCCGAGCGGTTTGCCGGTGCGGTAGGGGTCGCTCTCTAGAACCCCTGCGTCAGGCTGAGCCGGACCATCCAGTTCTTCTGCGGTCGGTCGAATGGATGCACGATATCCATCTGCCCGATCGCATAGCCGAACAGGTTCATGCGCAGTGACACTCCCGTGCTGCTGACGATTTTGCGCGGGCCGTTCCCCAAGACTCGCGCCCCCTCCGACTCTGTCCAGGCGACGCCTGCATCGTAGAAGATGCCGGCCTCGATCGGCAGCGCGCCGTAGTAGCCACCGCCGGCGCCCAGCAAGCCCAATGGCGGGAAGCGCAGCTCGATGTTGCCGACGAGGAGTTTGCTGCCCCAGAGCTGATCGTACACGGGGCAGACGGTCTGGTCGGAGCCGCATTCGCTGATGTCGAAGCTGCCCCTGTCGTAGCCGCGCACGAGACTCGGGTAGCCGATGAACAGCGGGAAAAAGGGGTTGTCATCCGCGTTGCGGCCGTACCGGCCGACGTGCAGAATGCGCCCCGCGATGGTGAAGGGACGCACCGGCATGATGTACTTCCGGTAGTCCGCGATGGCGGTGAAGAACTGCAATGTCCCGAGCGTGGGGTCAACCTCGAGCCGCCAGCGGTCACCGAGGATCGGCCCCGTCGCGCCGAAAAACGCGTTGTCGTGCACCAGCGCCGCGCTTCCCGTGGCCATCGTCAAGGGAGCAGGCACATCATTGAGATCTTGCTTTCTCTCGTACAGGAATTGGAGAGTGGAAGGGTTGTACGCAAAGTCCTGAATGTCATGGGAGAAGGATATCTGTTGCACGCCGGCTGACAGCTCAAGACGACGCGAGCGGTTGAACGGATACGCCACGATGCCGCTGAGCTCGCGGGTGGTCTGCTTGAACCGGTCTATCCGTTCGATGCGGGCGCCGCCGCTGTCGAATACGAAGAGTCCTCCGAAGATGTAGGGGATCTGCTGCGCCCCGACCACCCAGTTCAGCCGCGACTTGCGATTGCCGTACGCGACCAGCGCGGCGAAGTCCCGGATCCGGCCGTTGACCTGGCCCATCGTCACGAGCTGGTGGTCCCCGAGCATGTCGCTCCAATACAGCGTGACGCCACCGCCTACGTAAGTGCCGAACCGGTCGGCCGCGATCGCGAGGCTGGGCTGCGCGATGAAGTCGAGCGACAGCTTGGGATGATACGCCTTGATCGCCGTGCTCAGGGCAAGGGCGTCTTCCCGAGGCAATCCCGGCCCGGGGTCTTTGACGACCGCCGCGATGCCGGTCCCCACCGCCTCGCGGTCGAGCGGGGGCAAGGTCGCGGCCGATTTCGGCAGCGCCCGCACCGGACCGCCGGCGAGCGTCTGCATGTCGTCAATCGCCTGGATCGCGTAGCCACCGCCCGTATACACGCTGAACACGGCGCGCGAGGCTTTTTGCGCGACGCTGAGGGCCGGACTCAGCGCCGTGATGCCGCTGACGCCGGTGAACAGGTTCGTCACCTGCGTTATGCCGCCGTCGCCCAGTGACAGGCGGTAGACGTTGGTGATGCCGCCCGGGTCAGCAAGGAAATAGACGTTCGCCCCGTCGGGACTCCACTGCGGGTTGATGTGCTTGGCATTCGCGAGATGCGGCAGCTGCCTGATCGGGCTGCCGACGCGCGGGCTCATCACCGCGAGCTGATAGTCGCCGTACGACAGGGAATCGAGTGACGTCCCAAAGCGGTCGGTGACGAACGCGATCAGCGTCCCGTCGGGCGACCACGCCGGCTCGAGATCGGCGTAGGAGTCCTCGGTCAACCGCTGCAGCTGCCCGTTGTCGAGATCGTACACGAAGAGATCGGTGATGCCGCCAACCTGCGCGCTGAACGCGATCAGTTTGCCGTCTGGGGACCAGGTCGGATTGAAGATCTCACCCAGGGAGGGGAACTTGATCTCCTTCACGACGTCGCCGTTGTCGCCTTTGACGATGCGCAGCGCGGGGTGGCCCGTCACCACCGCGCCGAAGACGAAGCGCGTCCCGTTGGCGTCCCACGCGCCGGCGGAATTGATGAACTGCATACTCTCGAGATGCGGGTCGCGCGTCGCCGACACGAGCTTGCGGATCGTATGGCCGTTTTCGGCGTTCGCCAGATACATGTCGATCGAAAAGAGCCCGGCGTCCGAGAAATAGACCATGCGGCGGCCGTCGGGACTCAACGCGGGCGCGATGTTGTAGTGCTGCTGCTTCCCGGGAGTCACGAGAAGACGCGCGCCCTGGGCCGTCACCGGCGTTTCCCGCTCGCGCTGCACGTGCGCTTTATCCGTCGGCAGCGTGACACCGGTCGCCGCCGCCACCGAACGGGCTTCCTCCGTCAACGCGCGATGCCAATCCGCCACGAGGCTGTCAACGGGCCGATGCGTCATCTGCTCGAGCGCCGCCTGCACGTTGCCGGTCCGCCCAGCGGCGCGCAGCAGCGCGCCGACGATGTCATCCCCGTATGTCCCGCCGAGGTAGGCCCAGAATGCCTGGCCCCAGCGATAGGGGAAGTACTTCGGGTTTTCGAGGTCTCTAAACTTGGGAAGCTCGCCGCGGCGTACGCCGTCCCGCATCCACATGGTGGTGTTCGGATCCACAGGACCGATGGACACGTACTCGGCCATTCCTTCGACGAACCACAGCGGCACACGATTCAGCCCGGTGGCCATCGAGCCCCGGCCGACGCCGGTGATGTCGTATTGAAACGCGTGCACCAGCTCGTGGCCGATCACGTGATCGGTTTCCGCAAGCGACGCCCCCATGGGAAGGATGATGCGGCGTTTGAGGCTTTCCGTGACGCCGCCCGTGCCTTCGCCGGGCTGCTCGCCGAGGACGTTGGTCTGCTCGAAGTCGGGATGGTCGGCATACAGAATCAGCGGCTGCCGGCCGCTGAGCTGGTGCCGCAGCACCGTCGAGATCCTCGTATACCACCGCTCGGCCATGCGCGCTGCTTGGGCCGCTGCCGCCGCTTCCTTGTCGTAAAAGTAGACGTCGAAGTGCTGCGTTTTCAGGACTTTGAAATGGAAGTTTTCGTATTGGACGGCGTTGCGGCCGAAGTATTGTGCCTCTGCGGGAAGCGCGATGAGACTCAGCGCGCCGAGCAGCACGGTGACGCGAATGGTGGTGTTCATGTCCTAAAGTTACCCCCCGTTGGGCACAAGTTGCCGACCTAACCATGACCCCGGACGATGGGGTTACGTTTCCTATCGACGAGGCGTAGACGCCGAACGTTAACGCTTCCGCGGCGGCCCGTTTCGTGGTAACCAATTCCACCGCCCGCGGTTCCGGACTTGCCGCCCTCGCACGCCTGCGTCATGTTCGCGCCATGAGCACGCCGCTGTCCACTGCGGCCTCCGCAGCGCCCATCGCCGGCGCGTCGCGTGTCGCCGCGATCGACCTGATTCGCGGCGCCGTCATGGTGCTGATGGCGATCGACCACGTTCGCGTCTACTCCGGACTCCCCGCCGGCGGCCCCACGGCGGGGATTTTCTTTACACGGTGGGTGACGCATTTCGTGGCTCCCGCGTTCATCTTCCTCGCGGGGACGAGCGCGTTTTTCTACGGACGGAAGCACTCCGATCTGTCGCGCTTCCTGTTCGTCCGCGGCGCGTGGCTGGTGCTGCTCGAGCTCACGGTCATTCGCGTCGCGTGGACGTTCAACTTCGACTTCGCGAACTACCTGCTGGCCGGCGTGATTTGGGTCATCGGCTGGTGCATGATTTTGATGGCTGCGCTCGTGCGGCTGCGGGTGCGGACGATCGGCATCGTCGGGGTAGCGATCATCGTCCTCCACAACGCGCTCATGCCGCCGCTGATTGGGGCGGTACCTGCGTTAGGGGAGCTCTGGAAGATTCTCTACATCGGGTTCTTCAACGGCCCGGTCGCCGGAACGCCGCTCATCGTGCTGTACGCGATTATTCCCTGGATCGGGGTGATGGCGGCGGGTTTTGCCTTCGGGACGGTCCTGACGCTCGAGCCCGCGCGGCGCAATCGCATCTCCCTCCGGCTCGGCCTCGGCGTTAGCGCCCTCTTCCTGGTGCTGCGCGGATTCAACCTCTACGGCGATCCACGCCCGTGGAGCTCCACGCCGCCTCTGCCGGCGCTGCTCTCCTTCCTCAATACGGCGAAGTACCCCGCCTCCCTGAGCTTTCTGCTGATGACACTCGGCCCCACGATCGCCGTGATTCCGCTGTTGGATCGCGCCCGCGGACGCGTCGCGCAATGGCTGACGGTCTTCGGTCGCGTCCCGTTCTTCTACTACGTGTTGCACATTCCGCTCATCCACGCGCTCGCGCTCGTCGTGTCGAAGATCCGGCTCGGCGAGGTGAGCCCGTGGTTGTTCACGAATCATCCGATGGGAAACCCGCCCGCGCCCGACGGCTATGCGTGGAGTCTCGGACTGCTGTACCTCGTGTGGGCCGTCGCGATCGTGATGCTGTACGTCCCCAGCCGCTGGTATGCGGACTTGAAGGCACGGCGTCAGGATTGGTGGCTGAAGTACCTTTAGAACGCGCCTCCACCGCCTCCACCTCCACCACCTCCAGAACCTCCGCCCCCTCCAAACCCTGATCCTCCTGAGCTGCGCGGCGACGACGCCATGGTCGTGGCGGCGACGCTCGACAGCTGCGACATGCTGCTCGAGAAGTGAATCACGTTGAAGTTGCTGATCCCAGGGCCGACGTACCATTGCGGCGCCTGCGTGTAGATCCCTTCGAACGCCTTCGCGAACTTCCGTTCCACGCCGAACGCCATGGCGAAAGGCAGGTACTTATCGAACAGCTCCGGATGATCAATGATGACGCGTCTCAGGTGCTCGGCTTCGACGCGCCGCAGGAACTCTTCGAACCCTAGCACGTGCTCCAGCGCTCGCGTGCCGGCCTCGGTGCGTGCCGGCATGATTTGGGCGAATACCAGCAGGATCAGCAGCACGAGCACGCCGGCGATGATGAAGGGGACCGGCGTCAGCAGAAATGCTGTGGAGAGGAACGACCCGCCGACGCCGATCAACAGCGCCACGCCGATGGCCACCCCCGTCCATTTCGCTTTCACCTTGTCGGGCCGGTCGCGATAGAATCCGCGTCCCTTGAGGCCGCGGAAAATTGACTCCCGAATGTAAGGCAGTTGTTTGTAAAACTCGTCATTCAAGTCTTGCAGCCTGACGCGGTCGCCTCGTCCGTCGAAGATGCCGTCAAAGACTTGGGTTTCGTGGGGCGCGAGGCTTTCCCCGGATATGCGTCGCTGCAGAGTGTACTCGGTGCCACCCCCGAACAGGCCGAATAGCTTGGGATTCTGGTGCTCCTCAATGCGCAGCTTCCCGCGAACTGCCAGATCTACGAGCGTGGCGGTGATGTCGCGCATGTCCGCCGAGTTGTCGAGCAGCGTGCCGGCTTCGGCGGGAGTCAGGCCCTCTGGCGGCGTGTATTGGACCGTGATCGGCCGCTGCCGCGGATCCGCGCCCCAGCGCCGCCACGCCAAGAACGCGAAGAGGAAGACCGGGATCGGGATCAGGAGCGGCCAGTTGCTGCCCGCCACGCCCAGCGCGCGGTCGGCGACGGTGGGTGCGGTCACGACGCCCTTATCCCAGCCCACCACCGCCGTCAGGCCTTCGCGGTAGGACAGAGCCTGCGGCATCGCGATGTGAACGCTGTTGCCCCGGATCTCGACCTTGGCGTCCTGCGCGGTTGAGCCGTACACGCCGTTGAACGCGATCGCGCGCACGCCGGAGCTGCCGGGCGGCAGCTCGATCTCCGCCGTCGCCGCCCGGATCGGTACCGTCCACTCGTCGCCGGTGACGTTCCAGTACAGCTCATCGTGCTCGTCGAAGAAGCGGAGCCCATTCGTCGCGTGGTAGCGAAGCACCAGCGTGCGATCGGCGTTCGCCGCGCCCGGGATCCAGATCTTGTATTTGATGGAATGCCCTTCGCGGTTCGTTTCGGTTTTCAGGTTCCGGCCCGCGTCGTCTCGCGCACTCTCGAGCGAAACAGCCAGCGTCCAGTTCAAACCTTGCGCGGTGCGGTACTTGACCGGGATGGTGCGATAGAGCCCGTTCCACGAGCCGACGAATCGCGCCGTGATCGTTTCGGTGACGTCGATGCTCGCGTCCGTGTTCACGCGAATCCGCGCATCGAAACGCTCGATGGAGTAGGAGCGCTGCGCGGCGAGCGACGTGGTCGCCGCAAGCGTAAGGAGCAGGAGTACGAGAGGGACCTTCGGGACGGCGCGCTCCGCGGGATCATCCAGGCCGAAGAATTCACGGGCCCGCAACCGCATCGTGCCGGCGATGACGCCGGCGGGGAATTGCGCGATGGCGGTATTGAAATCGCGGACGACGGCGTTGTAGTAGCGACGCGCGTTCTGCAAATGGTCTTCGACATCCGTCAGCGTGGTCTGTAGTCCTGCGAAGCTCGCCGCCGCTTTGAGCTCAGGATACGCTTCGGCGACGGCGATCACGCGCTGCAGCGCGCCCGCGAGCGGGTC
This sequence comes from Gemmatimonadales bacterium, assembly GCA_036002655.1. GTDB lineage: Bacteria > Gemmatimonadota > Gemmatimonadetes > Gemmatimonadales > GWC2-71-9 > 20CM-2-65-7. The sequence goes on along the minus strand of DASYTD010000125.1, from coordinate 859 downwards.
TTCCTCGCGGGCGCGTGTGGCGGGGCCGCGGTCGCTGGCCTGCAGCGCACGACCGCGCGCCGCGACCAGGGCCTCGAGCGTGCTGCGCTCGTAGCCGGCGTGGCCCTGCACGACGGCCACCACGTTGGGAATGAGATCGTGCCGGCGTTTCAGCTGCACGTCGATATCGGCCCACGCGTTATCCCCCAGCTGCCGCAGGCGCGTCAGGCGATTGAACGTGTAGGCGGCCCACCCGACGACGAGCAGTCCGATGATCGCGGCGAGACTCATGGCCCTACGCTAGCTCGGCCAAGGAGCGAATGCGAGCATGGTCCGTGGGAGACTCGTGCGGTGGAGGCGTGCCGCGAACGCACAGCGCGGTCCGCATGCCGGCCGCGCGCGCCGCGTCGAGCTCGGCGCTCACGTCGGAGATGAACAGGATCGCGCTTGCCGGCTGACCAAGCGCGGCGGCGATTCGCCGATAGCTGTCCGCTTCGCGTTTGGGGCCAGTGGTCGTGTCGAAGTAGCCGGACAGAAAGGACGAGAGATCGCCGTCGGTGGTGTTGGCGAACAGATTGCGCTGTGCCTGCACGCTGCCCGACGAAAAAATTGCGATGCGCTTGCCGGTTTTCTGCCAGCGCGCCAGCGCTGGCCGCACATCGGGATAGACTTCGCCCTTTCCCTTCAGCTCTCCCGCGCGGTATCCCGCTTCCCAGATCCGTCCTTGCAGCGCCTTCAGTCCCGTCGACTTGCGATCGCGATCCATCAGCCAGTACACGTACGCCTCGGCGGACGCGAGCTCGTTGGCAGGATTCCACGGAGGAAGATCGGGTTGCTGCGCGGACTCCGCCGCCCGCTCGGCGCGCAGCAGGGCGACATC
>DASYTD010000124.1:0-9856 GCA_036002655.1 Gemmatimonadales bacterium | reverse complement strand
GATCCACGACGGCGTCGAGGCGGCGATCGCGCGGGCCCGCGCCTACGCCCCGTACGCCGACATGTTGTGGTTCGAAACCGGGAAGCCGGATCTCGCGGAAGCGAAGCAATTTGCCGAAGCGATCCACCAGCAGTATCCGGGGAAGCTGCTCGCCTACAACTGCTCGCCCTCGTTCAACTGGAAGCGCCATCTCAGCGAGACGCAGCTCGCGAGCTTCCAGAAGGAGCTGGGCGCGATGGGCTACAAGTTCCAGTTCGTGACTCTGTCCGGCTTCCACGCGCTGAATCAAGGCATGTTCACGCTGGCGCAGGATTACAAGGAGCGCGGCATGGCGGCCTACGCCGACCTGCAATCGCGCGAATTCGCCATGGAGCGCGACGGGTACGAGGCCGTGAAGCATCAGGAGTTCGTCGGCGTCGGCTATTTCGACGAGATCACGCAGATCGTGCACGGCGGCCGCAGCTCGACCGTCGCGCTGGAAGGGTCGACGGAGAAGGCGCAATTTCAGACCGCCGGCCGCGGCGTAGATCGGACGATCGATTGAATTGATCGCAGCGCGATTTAAGCTGAAAAGCAGATGTCAACCTGATGGGGCGCCATGTTCGGCAATCTTGGCTTCACCGAAATCGCCATTCTGCTTTTCATTCTCGTGCTCTTCTTCGGCGCCAAGCGGCTTCCCGAGATCGGGTCCTCGATCGGCAAGGGACTCAAGGCGTTCAAACGGGGGGTCCAGGACCTGGATCCGACGGAACCGGCTGCTCCACCTCCCGCGCCTCCCCCCGCCAGCGCGGAACCACCGAAGCGTTTGTTGTCCTAAGCGATCCGCTAAAACCTGGCCGCTGACAGCGAATGACGGCGAACAGGATGGCGGGGGCAAGAAAAAGCCCGGCGAGCGATGCAAGGAGAGACACCGCCCGCCGGTGCGACGAGCCCCTAGGGGATCGTGGGAATAAAGAACGGCTGCACGATCGCTCGGACCTCGTCCTTTGTGAGCGGTTCATCGAACGCCTCAGTCGGACCGTTGGCCGACGCCCCCGGCGGAAGGTCCGGCAGCGTGGTGATGTTCACGCCCGATTGCGACGTATTGCTCTCCGGGGTCGCACCTCCGTAAATCGCACCCAGCGCATCCACGACCGGTTGCGGCGGGGCCGGAGCAACGTTCCCCGCCCCTGCGGCCGCCGCGCCGCCCCCGCGGATGGTGCCGCTGAAGCGCACCGCGGCCGGCCCCCCCGTCGCGCGGCGCATGCGGCGAATCTTGGCCGCGTGGCGGGCCTCGACGGAATGGATCCGCAGCGCCGCCTCGAGCACCTCGCGGCTCGACATCAGGTTGGGCGCCTGGCCTTTATACGCGCGGACGCCCGTGTCCTCCGCCGCCTGCGCGACAACGAGCAAAAACGCGAGCTCCGTTTTCGCCCGGGCAAACGGACCCTCACCCTCGCCGCGCGCGCCGGTGAAATCGAATGTGGTCGCGTCGAGGTTCAGCACGTTGGTCGCGCCGTTGGCCAACAAGAACGCGACATGCGCCGCCTCGTGCTTCTGGATCTGCTGCAAGGCCGGGACCGCGCCCGGCACCGCTGCCGCCGCCGTTCGCACGGTGGCGAAGGCCGTATTCTGCGCCGCCGACGAGCTGGTGCCCAGCACGGCTTTGTAGAACTCGTTTTCAAAAATCTCCAGCATCAGCGCGAAGTTGAGGACGTCCGTCACACTTGCCGGTGCCTGCGCAAACGTTGAACGCGCCAGCGCGGCAAGCGCGACGGGTACGGACGCCATCGCGAGGCCGGCCATCGCGGCCGTGCTCACCGACGCGCCCTTTCTGATCGCCTCCCGGCGCGACACCAGCCGCTCAGCGACGTCGGGCTCGATCGTCCCGAGAATCGTCTTGTCGTCTTGCATCTCAATATCTCCTTTCCGGTGCCGTGCTCAGGGTGTGGGGTCGGGTGGACCGGCGTCATCCGTCGACGCTCCGGTCGGACCAGTCCCAATCGAGACGGGTGTCGTTGTGGAGACGAAGTTCGTCGCACCCACACGAGCCAGGACCGCGCTCGGCTCGAGTTTGACATCGAGCCCCTGCGCATTGACCACATCATCTCCCGCGAAGCGTGTGTTGGCGGGCGTGCCGGCGAGACCGCCACCTTCGCGCAAATCGCGGATGGCCGCCGCGTGACGGGCTTCGACGGAAACGATCTTGCCCGCCACCGTGAGATACGCGGCGCTCGTGAGATATTTTCCCGCGCCGTTATAGGCGGCGACCCCCAGATCCTCGAACTGCTCGGCCGTTTTCAGGATTGCCGCCGCGCTCGCCGTCGCTGTGGTTGCGGTCGCAGCATTAACGGCGAGGTCCCCGATCCGGTTCGCCGCCGGGATGGCCGCCCTGAGGAATTCGCGATGAATGACCTCGTGATCGCGCAGGTCCGCGAGCACTTCTTTCTGATCCGCTGTCATGTCGCCGTACGCAGCGGATGCGAGCACGGCCGTGTAAAACGCCGCCTCGAGCTGCTCGAGGGCGAACGCATAATTCAAGATGCCGACGTCATTGGAGAGATCGAGCACGACCGCGCCGCCGGGCGGTGGCGGTGGTGGCGGTGGTGGCGGCGGCGGGGAGGGGCCTGACCCGTTGTCGCTACAGGCGGCAAAGACGCTGGGGAGCAGCACAATCGAGCCCCCCAGGCCCAGCATCTTCAAGAATTTCCTTCGTGTCGCCACGCGCCAGAACTGGCTCGCATCCGCGATGACGACCGAGTCTTTGGGCTCTGTCATAACGTGTCCTCCGAGGCTCCCCAGCCGGGTATTCGGAGCGCGCATTGGCCCGGATCCCAATGCGTGCCGTGCAACGAGTTGGATTGGACCTGCGATCCGGTTACCCCTTTCGTACGGATCTCAGACGGAATCAGCGGAGTGAGATTCGATCATCAAGGACCGGACGGACGAGGCTAATTCCGAATCTTGGAACTAGATCGAGGGACGGCTGAAGTTTTGATGGCGCCGCAGTAACATGCGTGTTTGCCACCCCCGCGCCGAGGATCCAGTGGGCAGGTCTCTCATCGACATCGATGCAACATTCTCGGGACAAGCCATTGGGTGTTTCCACAACACTTCCCGGACGATCCGATCTTCCCCGGAACCCTGATGATTGAGGCGGCGGGTCAACTGGTGGCGCTCTGGGCGTGGGCCCAGGGGCAGCGCGGCCGTCCACGGTTGGTCCGGACAGCGCGGAGTTCCACAGTCCGGTCAGGCCCACGAATGACCGGCTCCGATTGCGCGCGGAGGTTCGGCGCAAGCGGCACCTCAACTTTGCCACGATTGGCATTTGGGCAGACAACACTCAGGTCGCGACACTCGGGCGGTGCTGGCGGTGGTGCCCGAATAGGCAGTTCGGTTGACAACGTCCCGCCCACCCCTAGGTTACCTTGAAACCGGCCCCGACCAACGTCGCGGCCGGTTTCTTCGCTTCCGGGATGGTGAGATCATGCCGACAACGCTTCGGAACTACATCGGCGGCGCGTGGGTCGCGGCGCACAGCGCCGAGACGCTCGAGCTGACCAATCCGGCCACCGGCGAGCCGCTGGGCCGCGTGCCGCTATCGGGCGCGCACGACGTGGACCAGGCGGTCGCCGCGGCACAGACCGCGTTCCTCAAGTGGCGCCAGGTGCCCCCCGTCGTCCGCGCCCGCTACCTCTTCAAGCTCAAGTACCTGATGGAGGAGCATTTTGACGACATCGCGTCTACGGTGACGCGCGAGCACGGCAAGACGCTCGATGAAGCACGCGGGTCCGTGCGGCGCGGGATCGAGAACGTCGAGCACGCCTGCGGCACTCCCGCGCTCATGATGGGCAAGACGCTCGAGGATGTCGCGTCGGGGATCGACTGCGAGTACGTGCGACAGCCGCTGGGCGTATTCGCGGCGATTACGCCGTTCAATTTCCCAGCGATGGTGCCGTGCTGGTTCTGGCCCTACGCGATTGCGACCGGCAACACTTTCATTCTCAAGCCCAGCGAGCAGGTCCCCTTTTCGTCCACACGCATTCTCGAGCTCGCGCATGAGGCGGGCATTCCCGCGGGTGTACTGAACATGGTGCACGGCGGCAAAGACGCTGTGAACGCGCTGCTCGCGCATCCCGGCATCGCCGGAATCTCGTTCGTCGGCTCGTCACCCGTGGCCAAGTACGTCTACCAGGAAGGCGCGAAGCATGGCAAGCGCGTGCAGGCACTGGGCGGCGCCAAGAATCACGTCATCGTGATGCCCGACGCCGATATGGACCGCGCTGTCGCCAACATCAGTGAGTCCTTATTCGGGTGCGCGGGCCAACGCTGCCTAGCGGGAAGCGTCGTCGTCGCCGCGGGCAAGGCCTACGAGCCGTTCCGCGACAAGCTCCTGAGCGCAGCGAAGGAGCTGAGACTCGGGTACGGCCTGGACCCCGACGTCAACATGGGTCCCGTTATCTCGGCAAAGCACAAGGAGAAGGTGCTGTCGTACGTCGAGGCCGGGAGAAAGGAGGGCGCGACGCTGCTGCTCGATGGTCGCGCCACCAAGGTCGAGAAGCACCCGCGGGGCCACTTTGTGGGTCCGACCGTGTTCGACGGCGTCCAGCCCGACATGACGATCGGCAAAGAGGAAATTTTCGGCCCCGTCGCGGCGGTGACTCACGTGAGCAACCTCGACGAGGGAATCGAAATGGTGCAGCGCTCCGGGTTCGCCAATGCGACCTCGATCTTCACGCAAAGCGGGAAGGCCGCGCGTGAGTTTCGGTATCGGGTGGGCGTCAGCATGATCGGCGTCAACATCGGCGTTGCGGCCCCGATGGCTATGTTCCCGTTCGGCGGAACCAAGGGCTCGTTCTTCGGGGATCTCAAAGCGCACGGCAGCGACGCGATTGAGTTCTATACCGACAAGAAAGTCGTCATTTCGAGGTGGTGATGAGAAAAGTCGTCGGCGGGCTCATTCAGATGTCGAACCCGATCAATGATTCGGGGGCATCTGTCGAGAAGATCTCCAAGGCGATGCTCGACAAGCACCTTCCTTATATAGAGGAAGCAGGCAAGAAGGGCGTGCAGCTCCTCTGCCTGCAGGAAGTCTTCAACGGCCCGTATTTCTGCCCCAGCCAGGACGCCAAGTGGTGTGACATCGCCGAGCCGATTCCCGGGCCGACGGTCGAGTTGATGCAGAAGCTCGCGAAGCAGCACGAGATGGTGATCATCGTGCCGATTTACGAGCGCGAGATGGCGGGCGTCTACTACAACACCGCCGCCGTCATTGACGCCGACGGCAGCTACCTCGGCAAATACCGCAAGAACCACATTCCGCACACCGCCGGGTTCTGGGAGAAGTTCTTCTTCAAGCCGGGGAATCTTGGGTATCCCGTCTTCAGGACCCGCTACGCCACAATCGGCGTGTACATCTGCTACGACCGGCACTTCCCCGAGGGAGCCCGGTTGCTCGGCCTGCATGGCGCCGAGATCGTGTTCAATCCCTCGGCGACGGTGAAGGGACTGTCGCAGTATCTGTGGAAACTGGAGCAACCCGCCCACGCCGTCGCGAACGGGTATTTCATGGGCTGCATCAATCGAGTCGGCACCGAGCCGCCATGGAACGTCGGCCAGTTCTATGGCTCGAGTTATTTCGTCGACCCGCGGGGCAATTTCCTGGCGCAGGGCAGCGAAGACAAGGACGAGCTCGTCGTAGCCGAGATGAACCTCGATATGATCGAAGAGGTGCGGCGGACGTGGCAGTTCTTCCGCGACCGCCGGCCCGAGACGTATGACGACATGGTGAGGCAGCTGCCGTAATGATCGTGCTCTTCCGGGCACTGACCTATGCCACGCTGTTTATCGGGCTGCTGTTGGTCTTCGTTCCCGACCGCATTCTGACGCAAGCCGGAATCGTGCGGCCCGCGGAGATCGGGCCGATCCAGATCATCGCCATGCTGGTGGTGCTGGGCGGGGCGGCGCTGGCGATTGCGTCGATCCTCACGTTCGCCTTCATCGGCAAGGGCACGCCGGCGCCGTTCGACCCGCCGCGCAAGCTCGTGATTGCCGGGCCGTACCGGTGGGTCCGCAACCCGATGTACATCGGCGCCGGCTTCGTGTTGCTCGGGGCCGCGATGTTCTACGGCTCCATCGGTCTCGTGCTGTATACGATCGCCTTCTGGTCCGCGGCGCACCTCTTCGTGCTGTTCTACGAAGAGCCGGTGCTGCACCAAAGGTTCGGGCCCGACTACCAGGCGTACACCGCTTCCCGCCGCCGCTGGCTGCCCCGATGGCGCTCCTGATTCGCGGCGGCCGGATCATCACGGCCACGGAAGACTACACCGCCGACATCTACGCCGAAGGCGAGAAGATCGCGCGGATCGAGCCCCAGATTGATTCGCGGATCCTCGCTCCCGGGACCGAGGTGATCGAGGCCCGCGGCAAATACGTCTTTCCCGGCTTCATCGACCCCCACGTCCATATCTATCTCCCGTTCATGGGCACCTACGCCGCCGACGATTACGAGTCGGCGAGCAAGGCGGCACTCGCGGGCGGTACGACCACGCTGATCGAAATGATTTGCCCCGGCCCGAGCGACGAGCCGGTGGCGGCGTTCGAGCTGTGGAAGTCCAAGGCCGAAAAGCTGGCGGCCGTCGACTACACGTTTCACATGTCCGTGGTGCGATTCGAGGACGACATCCGCGATCAGTTTCGCGAAATCGTGAAGGCCGGGGTCGCCTCGTTCAAGGTATTCCTCGCCTATAAAGGCGCCTTGAATCTGTCCGATGAGCATCTGTTCGCCGCGATGAAGCTCGCCAAGGAGCTGGGCGTGATCGTGACCGCGCACTGCGAGAACGCGGATGCGATCGACGCGTTGCAGAAGGCCTTGCTCGCAGCCGGAAAGAGCGGTCCTGAATGGCACGGCCCGTCTCGACCACCGGTCGTCGAAGCGGACGGCGTGCATCACCTGTGCACGTTTGCCGAGCTGCTCGGCACGCACGTCTACATCGTGCACACGTCGTGCGAGCCGGCGGTGCGCGCGGCGCTAGCCGCCCGGCAGCGGGGCGTGAACGTCTGGATCGAGTCGGTCATCCCGCACTTCGTTCTGGATGAGACCTACGCCGCGCGGCGTGCGTTTGAGGGTGCCAAGTACGTCATGTCACCTCCGTTGCGAGCCCAAGCCAACCAGGCTGTGCTCTGGAACGGCGTGAAATCGCGCGACATCAGCACGATCGCGACCGACCATGCGCCATTCCGCTTCGACGACCAGAAAAAGATGGGGAAGGACGCGTTCACCAAGATCCCCAATGGGATTCCGTCGATCCAGGAACGCGTCGATCTGGTGCACACCTGCGGCGTCAGCGCCGGCCGGTTCGGGCTCCAGGCGATGGTGGACGCCTGCTCGACGCAGGCCGCGCAGCTGTTCGGGCTCTATCCGAAGAAGGGCGCGATCCAGCTGGGCAGCGACGCCGATCTGGTCGTCTACGATCCCGCCTACCGCGGCACGTTCTCGAAGGAGTGCAGCTACTCGAACGTGGACTACAACGCGTACGAGGGGTGGGAAAGATTGGGGCGGCCCGTAGCGGTTTCGGTGCGTGGTCAGGTACAGGTGAGGAATGGAGAGTTCGTGGGGACGATTGGTCGAGGGCAATTCTTGAGGCGCGAACCAACACATTGAGAGGTATCATGGATTCGCAAACAGTCCGCGCCAAACACAAAGAGTTCTTGTTCCCGTGTGTCGCCAACTACTACGCGGAACCGGTCGTCATCACCGAAGCACACGGCTCCAACGTGAAGGACCTCGACGGCCGCGAGTACCTCGACTTCTTCGGCGGCATTCTGACCGCCGGGATCGGGCACTCACACCCGGAGTTCGTGAAACGCATCCAGGATCAGGTCGCGCGGTTGGTGCATACGTCCAGCGTCTACCCCACCGTGGAGCAGAGTCGCGTCGCTGAGCGGCTCACGCAGATCACGCCGGGCAAGCTCAAGAAGAGCTTCTTCACGACGAGCGGCACGGAAGCCGACGAAACCGCGATCATGCTGGCGAAGATCTATACCGGCCAGCAGGAGATCATCGCCCTGCGCCACAGCTACGCGGGGCGGAGCCAGGGAGCGATCGCGATCACGGGACAGCAGCCGTGGCGCATCCTGCCGACGCAAATTGCCGGCGTCAAACACGCGCTCTCGCCCTACTGCTATCGCTGCCCGATGGGGCTCGAGTATCCCGATTGCGGCATCCGCTGCGCGCAGGATATCGAGGACCTGATCAAGACCGAAACGAACGGCCGCCCGGCCGCCTACATGGCCGAGCCGATTCAAGGCGCCGGTGGCTTCATCACGCCGCCCAAAGAGTACTTCGAGATCGCGGTCGGGATCGTGCGCAAGTACGGCGGCGTCTTCATCTGCGACGAAGTGCAAACCGGCTGGGGCCGAACCGGCGACAAGTGGTGCGGCATCGAGCATTGGGGCGTCGAGCCGGAGATCATGACGTTCGCCAAGTCCATCGCCAACGGATTCCCCGTCGGCGCCACGATTGCCACCGAGGAAGTCGCCAACGCGTTCACCGGTCTGACACTCTCGACATTCGGCGGCAATGCGATCTCGATGACCGCGGTCGACGCGACGTTGGACGTGATGCAGCGCGAGAACACGCCCAAACGCTCGGCGGAGCGTGGGCGGCAGCTGCGGGACGCGCTCGAGGAGTTCAAGAAGCGGTTCGCGTTCATCGGCGATGTGCGCGGCATGGGCCTGATGCAAGGCATCGAGCTCGTGGAGGACCGCAAGACCAAAGAGCCATCGCCCAAGAAAACCCTCGCGCTGCTGGAGGCGGCCAAGCACCAGGGTCTCCTGATCGGCAAGGGCGGGCTATACGGCAACGTGATCCGCATCGCGCCATCCATGCTCATCAGCAAGGCCGAAGTGGACGACGGCTGCAAACGGTTGGAGCGCGCGCTCGCCGAGGTCAAATGACGCTCCCTGCCCGGACGCCACTCGCCAACGAAGACCTGCTGCCCGTCCCGGCCGACCGGCGCACGTGGAACTGGTGGCACATCGCGTCGCTCTGGATCGGGATGGCGATCTGCATTCCGACCTACACGCTCGCGTCGGGGCTCGTGGATCAGGGATGGACCTGGCAGGCAGCCGTCGGCGCCGTGGTGCTCGGCAACCTCGTCGTGCTGGTGCCGATTGCCCTCAATTCTCACGCGGGCACGCGCTATGGCATTCCCTTCCCCGTCCTCGCACGGTCGTCGTTCGGTGTGCTGGGCGCGAACATCCCGGCGCTGCTGCGCGGCCTCGTCGCCTGTGGCTGGTTCGGGATCCAGACGTGGATCGGCGGCTGGGCGATCTACAAGCTGTTCGAAGCCATCTGGCCGGGCATCGCCACGCTGCCGCAGATCCTGCCGGCGTTCGTCGGCCTGAACACCGGCGAATTCCTGTGCTTCATGCTGTTTTGGGCGATGAACGTCTGGATCGTGCTGCGCGGCATGGACTCGATCAAGTTCCTGGAAACGTGGGGCTCGCCGTTTTTGCTCGCCGTTGGAGTGGCGCTGTTCATCTGGGCCGCGGTGCGCGCCGGAGGTATCGGTCCGATGCTCACGAACCCGACGGGCGGACGGGCCGACGGGCCGACGGGCGGTTTAGGAAGCGTCTTCGGCGCTGGTTTGACGTCCGCAGTGGCGTTTTGGGGGACGATGGCGCTCTCGATCCCCGACTTCTCGCGTTATGCGCGAAGCCAGCGCGATCAAGTCGTGGGACAAGCCGTCGGGCTGCCTGGAACGATGGCGGTGTTCGCCTTCATCGGGGCGGCCGTTACGAACGCCACGGTGGTCATCTTCGGCACGAGGATCGCCGACCCCGTCGCACTGCTCGCACGCATCGGCGGCCCGCT
>DASYTD010000123.1:0-2135 GCA_036002655.1 Gemmatimonadales bacterium | reverse complement strand
GTTCGGCCTCGACGACATGGACGCGCGCATCCTCAAGGCCATCATCGAAATGTTCGAGGGCGGTCCTGTTGGCGTGCAGACCGTCGCCGCGGCCGTGGGCGAAGATCCGGGCACGCTCGAGGAGGTGTACGAGCCGTTCCTGATGCAGCAAGGCTTTCTCGCGCGCACCCCGCGCGGGCGCGTGGCCACTCCCGCGGCCTACCGTCACTTTGGATTTGTCCCACCAAAATCCGCGGAGCAGGCGAGTATTTTCGACGGCTAGTGTACCGCCTCTCCGATTTCGACTACGAACTCCCTCCGGAGCAGATCGCCCAACATCCGCTCCCTGATCGCTCGGCGAGCCGCTTGCTCGTGCTCGACCGCGCGAGCGGTGAGACTCGGCATCTCCACTTTCGCGATCTCCCCGAGCTGATCCCCCCGCGCGACTTGCTCGTCCTGAACACGTCGCGTGTGATCCCCGCGCGGCTGCACGGGAAACGGGAGCGTGGGCAAGTCGCTGAGCTGCTGCTTGTCCGCGAGCTTCCGGACGAAACCTGGCTCGCGATGGGACACCCGGGCGGCAAGTTGAAGCCGGGCCGTCGAGTCACGTTCGGCGACGATAGCGCGGTCGAGATTCTGGAGGTGTTGGGTGGGGGGCTGCGAAAGGTTCGGTTCGTGGGCTCACTCGATGCGCGAGCCACTCTCGAGCGGTATGGCGAGGTCCCGCTGCCGCCGTATATCCGCCGTCCTCCCAATCGCGATGATCGCGAGCGCTACCAGACGGTGTATGCGGCGCACGACGGCAGCGTCGCCGCGCCGACCGCGGGCCTGCATTTCACGACGGAGCTGCTTGCCCAGATCCATGAGCGCCGCATTCTGGTCACGGCGCTGGATCTGCACGTGGGTCCGGGCACGTTCAAGCCGGTCGAGACCGACGACCTCGACGCACACACGATGCATCCGGAGGTCTACGAGATCGTGGCGGGCGCGGCGAACTGGGTCAACAAAGTCAAAGACGTGGGAAGCAAGGTGTGGGCCGTGGGCACGACGGTCGTGCGCGCCCTGGAGTCAGCGGTCGACGCAAGGGGGGAAGTCCGTCCCGGCACAAGGGAGACGAGCCTCTTCATCCGCCCGCCTTACGTTTTCAAGATCGTGAACCACCTCATCACGAATTTTCATTTGCCCCGCTCGACACTGCTCATGCTGGTCTGCGCGTTTGGAGGCTACGAGCGAGTGATGAATGCGTACCACGACGCGGTGAAACAGGGCTACCGGTTCTATTCTTATGGCGACGCCATGGTGATCATCTGATGTTTGACTTCTGGATCGACGCGACCTCGGGTGCCGCGCGCTCGGGGTCGCTCACACTGCCGCACGGCACCGTGGAGACGCCGGTCTTCATGCCCGTCGGCACACAGGCGACCGTGCGCACGCTCTCGCCCGCCGATCTCAAGGCCGTCGGCGCGCAGATCGTCCTCGCCAACACCTACCACCTCCACGTGCGGCCCGGCGAAGACGTGATCGCGCAGCTCGGCGGGCTCCACACGTTCATGGCCTGGGAGCGGCCGCTGCTCACCGACTCGGGCGGCTTTCAGGTGTTCTCGCTCGAGGGTTTCCGGAAAGTCGATGAAGACGGCGTCGAGTTTCAGAGTCACGTCGACGGCGGCCGCCGCACGTTGACGCCCGAACGCGCCGTAGAAATCCAGTGGACGCTCGGTTCCGACATCGCCATGGCCTTCGACCATGTGATCCCCGGCGGCGCCGACGAAGCAATCGCGCGTGATGCACTCGAGAGGACGCTGAAATGGCTCGAGCGATGCAAAAAACGCCACGACGAATTGACGGCCCGTCAGCCCAACGGCCCGCCCGCCCGTCAGACGCTCTGGCCCATTATCCAGGGCGGCACCCTGCCCGCGCTGCGGACGGAATCCCTCGATCGCATCCTGGAATTGGGTCCCTGGACCGGCATCGCGATCGGCGGGCTGTCCGTCGGCGAGCCGAAGGACAAGATGTATGCGACCGTCGAGGTGCTGGAGGCGCGACTCCCCGCGACACTGCCCCGTTATCTTATGGGTGTCGGGTTTCCGGCGGATCTGGTCGCCGCGGTAGAGCGGGGTGTGGACCTGTTCGACTGCGTCGCGCCGACGCGCGGCGGG
>DASYTD010000122.1:0-3216 GCA_036002655.1 Gemmatimonadales bacterium | reverse complement strand
GGCGTCACGACGACCCGCGCCGACAGCACCCCCGTCAATGCGGTGATCAGATTCTCGACCCGCTTCATCCCCCACGGGTCGGTGGGTCCGGTTCCCCCCCCGAGTGGCAAGGCCGGCTGATCCGATGCAGGCGAAGGATTGGATGTCACGTGGGCTGCGCCTCCCCTCCCGTTGCAACCTGATTGCGTCCCGCAGCCTTCGCACGATACAGTGCACGGTCCGCCGCGACCAGCACATCCTCATCCTTCTTCTCCGGCCGGTACTCGGCGACGCCAATACTCGCCGTTACGAGCCCCGCCGGATAGCCCAGCCCGACGCCTACCTCCTGCACCGCGGCGCGTACCTTCTCCCCCACTCCACGCGCACCCTCTTCCCCCGTGCCCACCAATACCACAACGAACTCGTCGCCGCCATAGCGGCCCGCGAGGTCGGTAGAGCGGATGTGCGCGTTGCACTGCCGCGCGGTCTCGCGCAACACCGCGTTTCCCGCCTCGTGCCCGAAGCGGTCGTTGACCTGCTTGAAGTTGTCGAGGTCCAAAAAGAGCACGGCAAAGCGGTCCCCCGAACGGTGGCAGCGCGCGACCTCGTTCGCCAGCCTGTCGCGCAACACGCGGAACGACGCCAACCCCGTCAGGGCATCCACCGCCGCCTGCTGCTGCGCCAGCGACGCCTGGCGCTCGAGATAGCGGGGACACGACTTGAGCGTCGTCCGGCCCTGCGCCGCCGCCACCGCGAAATCGCGGCACGTCGCGTAACCGCAGGCGCCCGAATCCCACGGCCGGCCATTGGGCGCCAGACCAATCTGGTCGAGGATCTCCTCCACGGCTTCGATCGACGGCCCGTTGCTGTTGGCCTCGATCGCAAACGCCGCGCCGATCTCGATCTCGATCCCCTCGGCGAGCACCGGCGCCGGCGCGCGCGGCGGCTCCGTCGCGCCCACGATCTCGCGCCGCCGGAACAGTTCCTCCTTGGGGCCGAGCAGCGGATGATCGAGACACCCCTCACACGGCAGGATGTCCACAAAGCCCAGGTCGATGCGATCGACCGAAACGGCGCGCGCGATCCCCTCGAGCGCGCCCAGCCCGCGCACTTTGCGGAAGCGGCGGCTGGATTGCCGCTCTTCCTTTAATAGCTCGAACGGCATGCCGCCCGCGGTGCTCCAGTAGCGGCGCCGCTCCTCCGGAATGCGGCTGAAGTACAGCGGCTGATCCTGCACCCGAATCCCGCGCTTGCGGAGAATCCCCTCCAGCTCGGCGAGCGTGATTGCCGCATCCACGTCGTCGCCGCCCTCCGTCAGGCACACGCCGGCATACACGATCGGCGTCTCGGCGCCGTACAGCGCCTTGAGATAGCGCGCCTCGGCTTCGGTCGGCGTCGCGACCGGCGCGAGATAGGGAATCAGCTCGGGATAGTGGTTGCGGATCGTCTCGACGATGACGGGACAGGTGCTGCGGATAACGGTCCCGCTGCCCCACTCCTCTTCGGTCCAGAGATCGAGATACTGCTTCGCCACTAGCTCGTCGCCCAGCACGCCGCGGTGCACCGTACCGAAACCAGCTGCGTAGCAAGCATTTACGACTTGTTCAGGGGTCGCGGGATAGAACCACGCCGCCGATTCGACGGACAGGATGAGCACCGCCTTGCGGCCGAGGGCGAACTCGAGCGCGCGGGTGGCGTCTCCAATCGCAAAGATGGCTTCATGGGGACACGCGGGCAGGCAGAGGCCCACGCGGGTGCAGGCCTCGTCCACAATCCAGACTTTTTGATCTTCGACCGCTACCGCATCGGAGGGGCAGACGCGTACGCAAGCCAGGCACGCGACGCACAGCTCCGGGTCGATTCTGAAATCCACGCGAGCTCCGGCAGGGCGCTAGAGACGCTTGGGGTCAAGGACGGGCCTAATCTACGGCGTATTCTTTGAGTTTGCGATAGAGGGTCCGCTCGCCGATGCCTAGCGTTTCCGCAGCCTTGCGGCGGTTGCCGCGCGTCTCGCGCAGCGCCGCATCGATCGCCGCGCGCTCGACGTCGGACATCGTCATCCCCGGCTTGTAAATGACGGGCTGCTCGGGCTGGGGCGTCGTATCGAGCGGGTCGACCGACGCTTCGACTCTCCGGCTCCCCGCTCCCTGCTCCCTGCTCCCTCCACCAACCTCGATTACCTCCACCCTCTCGGAGGGGCGCTCTTCGATGCGGCGCCGCATCTCCTCGATCTGCATCTTCAGCTCGACCAGCGTGCGGAAAATGAACTCGAGCTCCTGGCCGGCAACTTCCCGTCTATTGTCGATACGCATCGGGAGTCTGCTCGTTCGCTCACTCACATCGGGCGGAATATCCCGCGAGCGAATTTCCCCCTCGGGCGCGAGCACCACCATGGACTCGATGAGATTCTTGAGCTGGCGCACGTTGCCGGGCCAATCGGCTTCCATCAGGATCTGCATCGCTTCGGGCGTAATGCCGCGGAAGTTGCGGTCGTGCGCTTTCGCGAACTCGGCGATGAACGTCCGCACCAGCAGCGGAATGTCGCTGGGCCGCTCGCGCAGCGGCGCGAGATACACCGACAGCACGTTGAGCCGGTAAAACAGATCGTCGCGGAGCGTCCCCAGCGCAACCGACTCCTTCAACGACCGGTTCGTCGCCGCAATGACGCGCACGTCCACATGGATCGCGTGTGTCCCGCCGACGCGGAAGAAGCTATGGTCCTCCAGCACGCGCAGCAGCTTCACCTGCGTCGCCGGCGCCATCTCGCCCACCTCGTCGAGGAAGATCGTGCCACCGTTCGCCAGCTCGAAGCGACCCAGCCGCCGCTCGGCGGCGCCGGTGAACGCGCCCTTCTCGTGGCCGAACAGCTCGCTCTCGAGCAGCGTCTCCGGCAGTGCGCCCACATTGACCGCGATGAACGGCTTCGCGCGTCGAGGGCCGAGCCGATGGATCGCGCGCGCGACGAGCTCTTTGCCGCTACCGCTCTCACCCTCAACGAGCACGGTGCTCGTCACTGGCGCGATCTGCTCGACTTTCACGAGCACCTCGCGGATGGCCTCGGATTGCCCGATGAGACCCGTTAGGCTCGACAGTCGGCGCCGATCCAGCAGCCTCCTGATGGCATCGACGACTTCATCGACGACGATCGGCTTCGTGTATACCTCGACGAAGCCAATGGCGCGAAGTCGGTCGTCGATTTCCGGGTCGCGCACGTCGGCGAGCCCGACGACGGCGACG
>DASYTD010000121.1:0-2516 GCA_036002655.1 Gemmatimonadales bacterium | reverse complement strand
CCCCGCATGTCCAGCCGCTCAATCAACTGCTCCTGCTCGGGCGTCAGCCGGCCACCCACCTGCAACAGATAGGCGTCCGTCTGCTGGCGCAGCCGCGCCACCGTCTGAATGACCAGCGGCACATTCTTGCGGTCCACCGTGCTGCCGACATGCAGCACCACGAACGCATCCTCCGGAATGCGCCAGTCGCGCCGGCCGCGCTCCCGCGCCACCGTGGACTCACCAAAGAACGCGCGATCCACGCCGAACGGCACGACGTGAATGTTGTCCTCCTTGCCCAGCCACGTCGCCAGCTCGTGCTTCAGCCACTCCGTGCCGACGATGTACGAATCGGCCTGGCGCAGCGCCTTGAGCGCCTGCCGCAGGAACCGATTGCGCACGCCTTCGCGCCAGCCGTCCGTCGGCGAGCGCAGCACCACGACCGGCATGAGATCGTGCACCGTGACGACCACCGGCCGGCGGCCCGCCTTCTCGATCATGTGCGCGTAGCTGTGGTCGAGCACGTGCACGAGGTCGGCACGCTTCGCCTCGCGCTTCACGCGCCACGGATAGAAGTAGTAGCGCGCGGCATACTGCTGCGGGCGGTGGAACGGGCCGGGCAAGATGACGCGCGACGGATCCACCGGCTGCGTCCACCAGCGCACGAACGCCTTCCGGCGGTCGCCGCGCTTTTCGGCGGTCGAGCCGCGGCGACCCACGGAGTCGCGCGTGAGCGCGCCGATGTGCGCGGCGAGCACGACGCGGAAGCCGAACTCGCCGCTCTCGAGCCAGTCGTGGAGACGATGGGCGTACTTCTCCATCGATGCCCATCTTTCCAAGGGGAGATCTGGTACTAATAGGACGCTTGGCATTGGCTCACAACTCAGTTCTCGTTCTTACTTTGCAACTTGTTTCCAGAACTCCAGCGTTCGTTCAGCAATAGCATCATCCGAGTACAGCCGCAGAGCACGTGCTCTTGCAGCTTGTGCAAGCCCGCGACGCGTTGCCTGATCGCCTAGTTTGGCCACCGCGCCTGCTAATGCGTCCACGTCACCCGCCGGTACGACCAGCCCCGCATCTCCGATGAGCTCCGGAATCACGCCACTGTCCGTCCCAAGCACCGCGACCTCGTTAGCCATCGCTTCCATCAAGACGAGCCCGTTCGATTCCCGCCATTCAGCCGACGCACGGGAGGGTTGCACCAGTACGTCGAGGTCCGGCCACAGATTCGTCACTTGCTCGGTGGGCAGCCCGCCCGTCCAGCGCACGCGCGCGGCGAGCCGCAGCTCACTGGCGAGCAGCTCGAGCGGCTCGCGCTCTGGCCCATCGCCCACGATCGTCAGGCGCCAGTTGGCGCCGCGCTGCAGCGCCAACGCCTGCAACAAACTATCGAGTCCCTTATGCGGAACCAAACGGCCCACGAATCCGATGGCGAGGCCTTCGTGCGGCACATGTTGCGGCTCGTGCGGCGCGAGCGCGCCGAGCTGCGGGATCACGGCGATGGGGAGATTGGGCGCGTCGCGGCGGACCAGCGTGCCGGCGAGATCGCTGCCGGCCACGAGTCCCGTGAGCTTGCGCAGCATGCGGCGCTGCTTCCAGTGCTTCCACCAGCCCTGCTCGAGCTCGACGTTCTGATGGCTGTACAGCACCACGGGAATGCCGAGGCGGCGGGCGGCCGCGAGCACCTGGCTCGCCGCCTGCGTGTTCGGCTCTTCTTCTATTTGGACGAGGTCGGGACGGCGATCGCGCAGCAGCGCCTTGAGCGCGCGCCGGCCATACTTGACCTTCTCGAGCTCGCCCTTGCCCCCCATGCCGCGCGCGGGGAGCGGAAAGACCTCGAGCCCGCCTTGCCGCTCCCATGCCACGTCAATCGGCCGCCCGAACCACGGCTCGCGCCAGCGCTGCGGAATCGCGACGGTGACCTCGAGTCCGCGCGCGGCTAACGCGCGGAGTTTGCCGCGGTGAGCAGGTTGCAAGTACGTGTGGGAGATGACGAGAACTCTGCGCATTGATATATTCCCGCCTCGCGGGCCCTTAGCTCAGCGGTTAGAGCAGCGGACTCATAATCCGTAGGTCCCAGGTTCAAATCCTGGAGGGCCCACCAACACCGGGTGGCTAGCTCAGCTGGTTAGAGCGCCGGTCTCACATACCGGAGGTCACAGGTTCGAGTCCTGTGCCGCCCATTCGTCCCACCTGGCAACATCCGCGCAAGCGCTTCATATCTAACGCCGTCGCCCTCGCCGTCCAACCAGCGGCGGAGGGCTTCCCGCCCTCGGCGTGACGCTGTCACGACGCCCACCGACTCCGAGAGCCCACCGCCCACGACAGGCTGACTTCACTCTTCAACGTGCGGGAGGACCGTATGCGTCCGATTCACATTTCCCTGGTGCTGCTCGGAAGCGCGCTCATGCTGGCGTGCTCCGACCGCGCCCCACTGCCGCTCGCGGCCGGCCCGGGGCCGGCGTTCGACTTCACTAACGGCCCCGAAAGCCCGGGCGAGTCCGGCATCCTGCGGTTCAACGATCTGTGGATCGAGG
>DASYTD010000120.1:0-35278 GCA_036002655.1 Gemmatimonadales bacterium | reverse complement strand
ATCGGAAAGGTAGTCGCCGTTCAGGTTGGGAGTGGCGATGACGTCGTATTCATCAGGACGCGTGAGGATCTGCTGCAGCATGGAATCCGCGATTCGATCCTTGATCAGGAGCTTGCCGGCAGGAACCTTGCCATCGAATTTCGATGACACTTCGTCTTCGGTCACCGTCTGGCTGCCGAATTCTTCGCGCGCGACTTCGTAGCCCCAGTCGCGGAAAGCGCCTTCGGTGAACTTCATGATGTTGCCTTTGTGCACCAGCGTGACCGATGGGCGTTTCCGCTTGATGGCGTATTGGATCGCTTTCACGACGAGCCGCTGCGAGCCGAACTTGGACATCGGCTTGATGCCGACGGCGCTCCCCTCGCGGATCTTCGCGCCGAAGCGGCGTTGCAGAAACTCGATCAGCGCGTCGGCCTCGCTGCTCCCCGCCTTGTACTCGATGCCCGCATACACGTCCTCGATGTTCTCGCGGAAGATGACGACGTCGAGCTTGCCGGGCTGCTTCACCGGCGCGGGCACGCCGGCGATGTGGCGTACGGGACGAATGCAGGCGTACAGGTCGAGGACCTGTCGCAAGGCGACGTTGAGCGACCGAATCCCGCCGCCGACCGGTGTCGTGAGCGGGCCTTTGATGGCGACGCGATGCTCGCGGATGACGCCGAGCGTCTCCTCCGGCAGCCAATTGCCAGACTGGTTGAACGACTTCTCGCCGGCGAGCACCTCGCGCCAGACGATGCTGCGTTTGCCGCCGGAAATACGCGCGACCGCGGCGTCGAACACGTTGGCCGACGCACGCCAGATATCGGGGCCGGTGCCGTCGCCTTCGATGAACGGAATGATGGGATGGTCGGGGACGATCCAGTGGCCGTCCCGGAAGTCGATTTTGGCGCCCACGGCGCCCCCGCGACGGCCTTCAACCTTGGTTGGCATGGCCCCCAGTTTACAACAAAAAGGCCCGCCTTTGCAGGCGAGCCTTTTCGTTGCACAGCGGTCGCTTTACCAGCCGAGCGCGAGCCCGGCGCTCAACACGAGGTCGTTTTGGAACTTGCGGCTGCCATCGAAGTTGCCGCCGTAGAAGTAGTCCTCGGTCTCGAGCCGCAGACCGACCGACTCGGAGAACGGGATCCGCAGGCCGACGCCAACGACGCCGCCCCAGTCCGTGCGGCTTTCGTTTTCCCGGGCGACGTTGTGGCCGACCCGAATAATCGAGGGACCACCGCTCAGGAAGATCCCCAACCGGGAACTTGCCGGCGAGAGGCCAAGCATCAGCTTCGCGCCGCCGACGAACACCTGGGTGTTCCGGTCGCCATTGACCGTGGTGCCGGACACCCGCACGCGGGCCGGGGCAAACCCGCCCGTGAGCTCGAAGCCAACCGGGCTCCGCCCCCAGAATGTGAGGCGCGCACCACCGATGAAGCTGTTGTCGCGCCGGATATCGCTACCTACGGTGCTGAACTTATTCCGCGTCGGGACATAGGCGCCCGCCCACGGAGTGACGGAGAAGCCGCCCTGCGCGGCCGCGGGCGCTATGCCCACCGCGCCGAACAAAACGACTAACGCGATGCCTCGAACCATAAGGTACCTCCAATAAGGGACGCCGCCGTAAGGAAACACTCGGCGGACTACACCCAACGTTCGCGGGGCTCGTCGCAGGCAACAATCGCTCTAGTGGGCGTGATGGCGGGCTACAACGGGAGATCTAGAACCCGACTAATTCCCCTTGAGCTCGTGACCAGTCGGAACGGTATGAGGTGATATGGGTACGCGATCATATGCGAATCGCTCATTCCCGCTTGGTTCGAACGATCGTGACCCTAGTGACCAGCGCGTGCATGGGAGGTAACGGCACCGGGGTGATAGGAATTGCCGGCGGCGGCGGCAATACCAACAACACGCCGCCCGTGCTGTCGTTCTTCGTCCAGCCCAATACCGCCAACGTCGGGCAGACGATCTCCCCCCCGGTGGAGGTCCTGGCGCGCGATTCGCTCGGCGGCATCGCCACGGAATTCAACGGCACCATCACGATCGCCCTCGGGTCCAACTCGACGGGTGCGTCATTGAGCGGCACGACGTCAGTCCGGGCAGTAAACAGCATCGCGAGCTTCGGCAACCTGGCGCTTAATAAAGCCGGCACCTACACGTTGCAGGCGAGTGCCACGGGCGCAGCGAACGCCACCAGCACGGCATTCTCGGTTACGACAGTCACGACGCCCTGACGGGCGAATGATCAATGATCAATGTCCAATGATCATTTGATCATTGATCATTCAGAGTCTGTAGCCGGCCAGCGTGCCGGGCGCAGTCTGCAAGAACAACATCCCCGCGATATCGTCCACCGCATACACCGGTTCTCGCTGCTTGCCGAGGTCCACCCGGGCCCGCGGCTGGGCGCTGTCTTTGTCGATCTGGAGCAAGACGTTGCCGTTGCCATCAGGGGAGCGCGTTAGCATGAACACCGAGCCGGGTGTCGCCAGCGACGCTTTGAAGCGCTTCGTCGCCATCGCAGCCGATTGACTGGCGTAGCCTTGCAGCTGCGCCCCGCCCTGCGTGTACGCGGTGGCCAATTGTCCGGTAATGCGGCGCGCGGTGGAATCGGTGGCGGTGCGGGACGCCTGGGCGAACGCATCGCCATATGCCGATGCCGCGGCTCCATATAGTCCGGCGCGCACCGAGTTGATCCGGTACAGCGCGCGGAGCAGCCCCGGAAGCTGTGGCGCCGGATGATAGACCTGTTGCTTGATCTGCCCGTCGCGTCCCACCACGACGAGATTCTGCGGCGCGATCAGCACAATCCCCGCGGGCCGCACTTCCAGCGCGGTCGGATCCTCATTGCCTTGCAGTTTGATTTCGCTGCCGAGCGCGCGGTACGTGCCATCCTGACGATTGACCGCGTAGAGGTGGTGATCGCGGCCCGCAAAGACGTAGAGCGTGCCGCCGTCCACCGTGTGGAGCAGTGCTTGCCCCGCTGACTTACCGCCTTCGATCGCATCCTTGTACTGCGGTTCGCCGCTCGACAGATCGATGACGTTCACTTCCCCATTGGTCGCCGCGTCGGAGCGGGAGATGTAGAGCAGTCCCGCGGGGGTCAGCTCCGCGTAGTCGAGCCGACCTTTGATCTTGACGTCCTTCTTGAGGCGCACGGTCGCCGTGGCGACGTCGAGGACATTGACGAACGTGCGTGACTCGGCGTCCACCGCGAGTACGGCGGCGCCACCAGTGATCAGCGCCTCCGTGACCGCGCCGCGCATCCGCAGCGGCTTGGCGGCGATGGTCGTGCCGTCGTCGTAGCGCGCGACGTTGAGTCCCGTTTGGACCACGCCGTTGATCACGCGCCGGTTGCCCGTGCTTTGACCCTCGGGGGGACCTTCGGGAAGCATGATGATACCGGCTGGATGCTGCACGATGTCGCGAATCCAGCCGTCCACGGTCGCCGGCTTTGCCCAGAGCGGCTGGCCGTCGGCCAGCCGGTAGGCCATGAGCCGTTCATCGTAGCTGACGTAGATGCGATCGGACTTCGCGAGGGATGGATAGAGTCGCACCTGGTGCGGGAACGTGTTCGCCCGCGCCATCGGCAGCGTCGCGGTCCAACGGATCGCGCCGGTGCGCGCGTCCAACGCGCGCAGGCCCATGAGCGTGTGGACCACGATGACTTCGGGACCTGCTTGCAGTACTTCGAGCGTCGTCGCGGCCGAGACGGCACGCACGAGACCCTGCATCAGGCCACCCAGCCCCG
This sequence comes from Gemmatimonadales bacterium, assembly GCA_036002655.1. GTDB lineage: Bacteria > Gemmatimonadota > Gemmatimonadetes > Gemmatimonadales > GWC2-71-9 > 20CM-2-65-7. The sequence goes on along the minus strand of DASYTD010000120.1, from coordinate 31,545 downwards.
CTCGCTTGGGCTCGGTCTGCTGAAAGAGTGACTCGCTCACCCACCGCTGGGTGCCGGTCGCGAGGTCGTACAACGCGACGAGTGGTGGGCCGCTGGCCCGTTGCCCGTGCACCAGCAGCGTCCCCGTTTGGGGCAGTACCCGGCGCGTGACCACCTTGGTGAAAGTCAGACGCCGCGAATCGAACAGCGTGGTGCCGGTCACCGGATCGAAGATCAGCGACAGCCCGGGCTTGGCCGCTTCCATGAGCAGCGATCCCTCGACCATGTGGACGCTGTCGACCGGCAGTCCGCCCAGCTCCGGTATTTGCCACGCGATCTGGCCGCGCTCGATGTCTACGCCGATGAGCGCACCGTCGGTCGAGACGAGTAGCGCGCCGGCCGGAGTGACCTGCTGCCAACGGATGTCGCCGTTGAGTCTCACGGTCCACGCGGGGGTCGCGCCCGCGGGCGTTTGTGCAAGAACGACGGGGATGAGAACGGCGAGCGGCAACAGCGCCATGATAGGCCTCCTGTGGGAGGCACCATATCCCCCCAGCGGGCTCCGTTGCGCAAGAGTCCCTACAGCGACGGCGGCAGCCCCCGCTTGAAGTGAACTTCGACGGTACGCTGGGTTTCGATGCGCCGCCGCCCGCCGGATCGAAACGTGGTCACGGCGCGCAGGTGATCCTGCAACGGGATCCCCGCTCCAATGGTCCGAAAACGGGTGCGTGTGACCATCGTGGCGATGTCGGCCAGTTGCGACCACTCGGGATGTGTGAGCGAGGACTCCGTAAAACGGAGCTGGTAGGTGCTCGAATCGAGGTACGCCGAGCCGGCCATATCGGCCCACCCGAGGTTGGTTGCGGGCTCGAAATCAATCCGCACCAGCGTCTCTCCCTCGATCGTGTCTCGTCCCGCGAGGTGGAAGCAATGGCGCCTGACGAAGGTCGTGTTGCCGAATTCCTCGAGCGATGGGGTGCGTACGACCCAAACATCCCCCCACGCACCCCAGCCTGGTGTGACGACACGCCCAACCTCGTAGGGTCGATCGTCGCGACTGCCCAGCCGGAGTATGCGAACCGCAGGGCGCAGCGTGTCGCCGCGCCCGTTCACCTCGCGCAGTATCTGCTCGAGCTGGTACTCGAATGGGAATGAGTCGGCCAGCAGCCCGAACCGGCGCGCATGCTCCTGGAGCTGATCGAAAATGGCGGCGAGCGCGGGTGCGGCAGTGGCGTCGGGCGGCCCCGGGTTCGTGCACCGGGGGCGCCCCGTGATCGTCACGGGCGGGAGCTCGATCGCGAGGTGCCGGAGCCGCACCACCAACGTGGTGGCGCTGGCCGCGCGCACGACGATTTGTGTATCGAGCGGGGCGTAGCCGATCTGACGGACACTGAGCATGTACGTCCCCGCCACAACGTCCGGGAACGCAAATGCTCCGGCCGCGTCCGTAAAGCGTTTGCTGGAGGTGGGGGTCAGGGTGACGATGCTGAAGCCGAGCGGCGCACCGCTTTCCGCACCAATCACCGTGCCGCGCAGTGCGGGTTGCGGTGCGGAAGCGAGTTGAGCGCTCGTGAGCCAGAACAGAAACATCATTGCTAGGGATACGGCGGCACGGACATGACGGCGTAATTTTGGGCGGCGCGCCAATCGAGCAGCTGAATCAGTGCAGGACAGGGGCGGCTGGTCCCGGTGCACAACCGGCCATCGAACGTCAGGAGCACTTTCCAGCGGCCGCGGGACGTACTGAACTCCGCGATGCTTCGAGGATTGGCCTCGTTGACGCCATGCGGATCCAAGCGCACGTCTTTCGTGCGCGCCCATCGCTGCGCCATCACGTTCAGCTCCTTGTCGAATATCAGGTCCCGTCCTGTTCCGTGCTCCGTCTTGGACGGCGCGAACGACAGGTAGAGCACGCGGCCGTCGGGACCCGCGAGGGCTTCGAGTCGACCCCAGACCCAGGTGGTATGGCGCTCGCAGCGGCGGACGCCCGAGCCCAGGTCTTCGCACTTTCCCCAGGGGACATTGTCTTGCCGGAGGAGGAACTGCTCGACGCTGTCGAGCTGCATGCCGGGGCGCATGCCCCAGAGGAAGAACGGGGAGAGATCGGCTCGGTCGGGATCGGAACAGGCGAGCAGCAGCGCGGCAGCGCCGAGGACGCTAACGGATCTCACGAAGGATCCTCACTCGGTGTGCGCGCGCGCGCCAGCGGATGGCCGGTGGGGCGGAAGGCACCTCGCGCATGCCGGTAGGAGTACATGCCGGAAGAGTTTGAATGAAAGTCCTGAAGTCATATTGATCGCCCCCGACGAGGAGCTTAACGATCTCCAGGCCTGTCGGCTCGTTGGCAGGTATCCCATTCATGATCCGGCGCCACTGGTTTAGCGGTGCGAACGGTTGGTTCAGCCCGACGTCAGTCGGATCCGGAAAAATGAGCGCGGGCGGTCCCGTGTACCCCTCCGATGCGGCGGTGAGATAGAGCGTCTCGCCTTCCCGGGCGCCGACACGCACGTAAAGGTCGTAGCTGCGCCCGATGTACATAGTGTCTACGTCGGCAGCCTCAGTAGGCACTGGCGTGCCGCTTTCGACAAAGCGGGACTCCAACTCCAAGCTGAGCGGCGCCGCTGGATTGTCGATCGCGTCGAACGCCTTGATGGCAAACGCTCGCGCGAGACGGGGGCAAAGCTCTTGTCCGCCGCCTTCCTGGGCCAGGGCTGCCACCGGTGTTCCTGTCAGCAGCACATCGAAGCCGCCGGCGCGCGAGACACTCAGTTGGGCATCGGCCTGGACTGAGTCCGATATCCTTATGAAATGCAGCGATTCCACTCTGCGGCGCACTGGGGCGGCTGCCGGAGCGATGTAGAGCCGCAACGCTTCCACCCGCTCGGCGCCGCGCGGGACTCGCGCGAGGACCGCGCGTGCCCCCGCCCCAAACGCTGCCGGGTCCGCGAGCACCTGCCCCCGCGAGGCGGTTTCGCCGACCGAATCGATGATAATCTGCCCGCGACTCCGGCCATCGAACGTCGTCTCGCCGGACGCATAGACATCATAGACCGCTGAGTGGCGCACGCCGTGTACGGCGCCGGCATCGATGGTCACACGGTCTCCCCCGAGTGGTGTCACGAGCACGAACGCCTGGCGCGGGACTGTTGCGGCCACGCGGAACAGCAATGCACTTCGGTCGCCCTCGAGCTGAGGCGTCTGCGGCGCATCGGGATTGTCGCGCATGGCGCGCGTCACTTCCTGCATGATCTCGTCGTACCGAGCCGTGGACTCCGCGCCATCCAGCGCGCGCGTGAGCTCGTACGTGAACGCCCCAAACCAGCGGTGGTCCGGCCCGAAGGGCATCTCATACGCGGTTTCCTGAGGAGCTGCCGCCGTAATCAGGGTGTGCGCGGGATTGTCCAACAGCTGGCGCTGCGATCGCCCGGGATCAACCCGCTCACTGCCGAAGGTGCCTTTGGCGACGATCCTGCCGAGCCCGCGCGTCACCGTACCCGAGAAACAGCCGTCCACGATCATCGTCACATTGGACGTTCCCAAGGCGGCGAGCCATTGCCCCAGCTGGTCGTCGAGCACGAGCTGTTGCGGATCGGACGTGCTGACAGCATCCCAGGGCACGAGCGCTTCATCGGTCGTATCGCCCGACGTCGTGCGCGCCTCGTCTCCGTTCGTATCACGCGCGCGCGAGCCGTGACCAGAATAGAAAACGACGACGACGTCCCCGCTGTCCGTGGCACGCTCGGCGAGCCAACGAAACCCCGCCGCGATCCCTCGGCGGGATGCCACGGAGTCGCGCAGCACCCGGACATTCGAATCGCCCGCAAATCCGAATCGCCGCAGACTGATCCGCATTCGCTCCACATCGTTGCCGGGACCGTTCAGGTCGGTATGGCCGGGCTCGCCGGGTGGAGGCGCGAAGTTTTTGTAATCGGCGATCCCGATGAGCAGTGCGATGTGGCGGGGCGGTCGGGGCGGCGCGCTGGTCATCCCCACCAGGGGGACGATCGCCGTGTACAGGAACAGCCGCGTCAGCGTACGAGCGCTCGCAGCCGCTCGAGTCGCGCCACGGCCTTGGGCATGTCGCTGAGCGCTTCGGGGACGTCGTCGGCCCGTTTCAGTTCCGGATCGAGAGTCATGGCCATCCGAAACACGGTCGCGGCGTCCGCGTCGCGATTAAGATCCATCAGCGCGATGGCGCGAGCGACTTGCAGCGGCACCTGCGGGCCCTGGAGCGCGGCGCCGCTGTCGATCATCGCGAGCGCCCGCTGCGCTTCGCCGACCTGAAGCGCGACGAGTGCCATCCCGAGGAGCGGGTATCCAAGTCGGGGAGCGCGCTGGCGCGCGGCGGTAAAGGCGACCCACGCGGAGTCGAGCTGGACATCGGCGAGGAAGGCAAATCCGCGAGCGTTGTAAGCGTGTGCCCGCTCCGGCTCCAGGGCGATGGAGCGCGCCAATGTTTCGCGCGCACTCTGGTAATCGCGCTTTTGCGCATACGCATAGCCTTCAAAGAACAGCCGGCGCGCGAGAAACTTACGGGATCGTATGGACTTCTCCGTCACCAGGTCTCCCGCCAGCGCGAGCGCGCTCGCCGCCCGTCGAGCCTCGCCGGAGGTTGTGCCGCCGCTCAGGTACTCCGACATCGCCCCGTTGGCCTGTTCCTCGAGAGCCGACACGAGCGCGGAGCGGGCATCCTCGGCGGCGGACGTGCTCGCCAACTCCTGCCGATAGATCTCCCACGCCCCGGCAGAATCGAAGAGCGTTCCGGCCGCGAGTGCTTGCTGGAACTTGTCCAGCGAGGTCTGCACCGCCGCATCCGGAGCCGCGGCGGCCGCCGGCGAGGCTGCGGCGGCGAGGGTCGTGCGCCGCACCGTATCCTGGACCCAGGCGATCACCCATTCCATGTTGCCCATGCGTTGCGGGATCTGGCTCTTGCCGACCCCCCGGGGAGGAGCGCCCATCACGTTGTCGTGGATGAAGCGTGCCACTTCCTCCAGCGTAACATCGCCGTCACCATTGTCTGCCCGCCCATTCAGCGCGTCAATCAAGTAATAGGTGAAGATCCCGTGCCCGCTTCCCCATTGCGCCCCTTCCTGGGACGGCCCCTCGGCCCCACTCGACACGAGCTTCGATACGCCGGTCCACGGCGCCACCAACGCCTCCGTCGTGATGCGTCGTCCTGTCGGACCGCCCAGGAGACTCCCTGAACGGCAGGCATCGGTGATCAGCAGAACGCTGGTTTTCCCACCGTTTGAGATGCCGACCAAGAAATCCTCTATCTGGTCGGTGAAAAGGCCGCCTTCGTAGTAGGCGACCTCGGAGCGGCGCTCGCGCACGTTATATGTGAGCATGACGCCGCGGTTGGTGCCTGACTCATTATCCACGTCGCCGTGGCCTGCGAAATAGATGATGGCCTCATCTCCGGGCCGTGAAGCTCGTTTCAACCAGCTCAACCCACTACGAATATTCCAGGACGTAGCGGCGTCGTTGATGAGCAGGCGCAGGTTTGCAGAATCGACGAATCCTTTTGGGGAGAGAAGAAAGGCCGCAAATGCCCGGGCGTCTCGGTCCGCGTACCGGAGTCGCGGAATGCTGTCGTAATTCGAAATGCCGACGACGAGCGCGCGCCGTGTGCCGTGCGGCCCTGGCGTCGCCGCGGCCTTCGCCTTGCCGAAGGTTTGTCCGCCGGCGCTGCCGACGGCCAGCACTAGCGTCAGTGCGGCCGCTATGAACCTGCGCATGGCTGCTCCTTGCCCGCTAGCGATTGACCTGCATGCCCACCCAGTCGACGACGCCATCTTTTTGGGACGCGAACGCGACCCAATTGCCACGAATGAAGAAGGCCGTGCCATCCTCGGCGACGTTCGCCGGCGCACCCCAGCGTGTCACCACCGCGCTCCAGGGATCGCCGACCCGGATGCCGTCGATGCTCCCAACGTCGGGTCGGGCGAGAGAGATCTCCTTGGCGCCGAACTGCTGAGTCATCAGAATGCCCACGCCCAGCGACGGGTACAAGTAAATCACTCCGTTCTGCACGCGCCGCGCATCCTCGACCCGCCCCATCGCAGCGGCGACCTCATCGGCATTGCTGCCCAGCGTGACCCCCATGATCGACGGAAGCGGTACGCTTCCAGCGCTGGCACGGTCATCCGGCCTGCCCAGCATCGCCAAGGCTTCGCGGCGCCAGTCCGAGCGGCCGTCGAGGTCCAAGTACCGTTGCAGCATCGCCGTCGCGCCGGGATCGCGCAACGCTACAAGCGTCTTCGCCTGGTTGAACGTGATGACCGGGCTTGGGTCGCTGCCGAATGCGATCGCGGCCTGGTGAAACGTCGCGTTGGCGGAATCGAGCCGGCCGGCAACGTGCAGCACGACGCCGTAATTATTGCGCAGGCGCCAGTCGGCCGGCCGCTGCTGCAGGGCCTCCTGGGCGCGGCGCAGCGCGGTCGCGTAATCGCCCGCGTATGCATCCAGCACCGCGAGATTGGACTGCGTGAACGGCAGCACCTGGGCCGCCAGGACCCGGTCGTAGTCCCGGCGGGCCTTGGTCAGCAGGGTGGTGTCGCCTGGGGCTCCCCGGATGCTGGGGAGGAATCGCGCGGTGTAGCTCAGCAGCGACGAGCGCAACCGCTGCGTCTGGATGGGGACCGTGTTCAACCATTTCTGATGGTAGGCGGCGCCACGCAGGTGACGCGCCTCGATGAGGTCCGGGAAATCGACGAGCACGGTGTCGAGCAGCGCGATCGCCGCATCGAGCTCGGTGTTGGCCCGAATCAGCGTCAGCGCGTCGTCGTAGCGGGTCTGATGCAGTTTGAGTTTGCCGCGGAACGCTTCGAGAGCTGCTTCGCGCGTCGAGGCGCGCGGATGAGAGCTCAGGTACGTGCTCACCATCAGCTGATAGGGCGAGCCCTCCTCCCGCTGTGTGGAATCGTTGGCCCGCCAATAGTCCATCGCGTACTGGATTTCCCCGCCGGACAGCAAGGCGTAGAGAGCCCCGGTGCGGTCGGCATCGAGCTCCTGCCGTTGCGAGTAACGGGCCTCACGCAATACGCCGGGACGGATGCGCGCGTCACTCGGCAGCCCCTCGCGCCGGCTTGACGCCGCGCCCGGGGTTGCCCCGCTCAGGATGCGGGCGCGGTCGAGAATGACGTTCACGTGACCGAGCGTCACGTGCGCCACTTCGTGGCCCATGACCGCACCCAGATACCCGAGGAATCGCTCGTGCTGTCGCGCAGGATCATTGGCGGCGTCACGCCTCGCCAGATCCGTGAAGAACCGGAGAATGCCGTCATTGATAAAGAAGAAGCCACCGCCCACGGCGAACGCATTGTCCGACGAATCGCGAATGATGGTGGCGGTGAGCTCCAGGCCGGGGTAGGCGGCGACGCGCTGAATCTTCGCAGCCATCTCACGGACGTCGTGATTCCAGACCGGATCGTATACGACCAGACCCTGGGCGACGAAGGTGTCGCGCAGCGCTTTGCCGATCGCGTACGCCTCGGCGAGCGTGTACACATGGGCCGTGTCTTGCGCGCGCAGAGGCGCTGCCCACGGCGCAACTGCCGCGAGCACCGCTAGCACGATTTGCCTCTTCATTCCCAACCTCCTAGTGGAATCGCCTCTATAAGCCCAGACCGAGGCTCCAGAACATCGTTGTAGCGTATGAATGTGTCACGCGACCCAGCACCGAGCGATCGGGCACCGTCTGACCGGGGCGGAAACCCGCCGGCAGCCGGTCTTGCCACTGCCACACGAGCCCCGCGCTCAGGACGAGGGGGCGGAATACCCGTAACGCTCCCCCCAAGTAGAAGTCCGGGCGCTCTCGTGCCCCCATGCCCACGCCCGCGAGCGCGGCTAGCTGTGGGAAGCGAGACGATGACATCTGTAACGCAAGCATGGGCGTGGCACGCCGTGCTCCCGCAGACCGGTCGACGAGCAGGCTGTCGCCCTCGACGTCAAAGCGGGATGGCTGCTCCATCCACGCGACGCTGAGCGTCAGCGCGCAAACCCACGATACCTTCGGCTCGGTGAAGACCTCCACCGTGCCTTGGAGGAGGCGGGGCAGGTGCGCGAAGTCTTGGGTTGGCCGGAGCTCTAACGCGAGGCGCCGGACGTCCGCGCTCGGCCCGGTAGTGAACGTTTGACGCGAACGAGTGCGCGCTATTTCGATGCGCCGCAAACCGAGCTGGAGCGTGCGGTATGCGGCCTGTAGCCCGGCCGACGCCGAATCCGCCCGGGCCGCCAGCGCGACGACTTCCCGCGCAGCCGGCGCTCCGGGATCGCTGTCTAGCTGGCCTGCCTGGATCATCGCGCCCAGCGACGTGAGCTGCCGGAGTGGGGGCGCGAGGGCAGCGGCACGCTGCCGCACGGCCACCGACACGCTCGCCGGGGATTGGAATCCCGCCCCCAGCTGCGCAATGGACGACTGGAGCTGCGCGAGCAACGAATCGATCGGGAGGGATTCACTGAGTTCCGCGATCGCGCCGAGGGAATCGTCGAGTGAAGCGGCGAGCTGCGTGACGCGATCGGCAAACCCTAGGTACTCGGCGACAGGTCCGCGTACGCGCTCGAGAACCCCCTGCACCGTGGCCAGACTGACACGCCCCCCGCCGCGGGAAGTGCGGCGCAGGTCGGCAATGACATCGCCGACCACCGTCTCGCTCACCGCGGTCGGTGCCAACGCACCAGTGACCACGCTGAGGCCCGGGATCAGGCCCATCGTCGTGAACCGCGCGCCCACGTTGCGGCAGGTTTGCACGCCCGTCCGGGCGACGGGCACTACGGTCACGCCGTATTCGTATAACAGCGAATTCGCATTCTCCACAATCACGGTGATCGGGCGCTCGATTGGCACGCCGACTAGTGCCGGACTGGCCGTTGTTTCACGATCCCAGCGTTCGAGCCGGCGACCTTTGTGGTCACGCAGCTCGAGGGAACCGGTCAGGTGATCATAGACGAGTTGGTACGGAGGACGGTCGGCGAGTACAGCGGCAGGCGCATTACTGAGAGATTGCCCGTGCTCCTGGACGGGCGCCGCGAACGCCCCGGTGGGCAGCAGCAGCAAAACGGCGCACATCCCGGGCACCGCGCGAACAAATGGTCTGATCACGCACCTCACGCTGTGACGGATCGGCGGAAGAACCTGCCGGTCCAAACGGACACTGTCAAGCGACGCACCGACGCGGGCAGCAGCGCTCGGTACAGGCAGGAGCACGGTGATCGGCAAACGTGAGCCGGCTGATGCCCGAGGAGAGAGTCGAACTCTCATGGGGTTGCCCCCGACGGATTTTGAGTCCGTTGCGTCTGCCATTCCGCCACTCGGGCCGAAGCGGCCGAAATATAGCTCCAGGGAGAGACTGGAGATGCTCGAACCATCATAAAAGTAACGCGCGCAATGCGACGTCGCGTGACCCAAAATTCAGTGGCCGCGGGACGCCGACAGATTAATTCTTCTGCTGTCGCTCGCCAGCCACAGCAAATCCGAACAGTTCGGCACGATTCCAGCCCACAGCAGCAGGCATGTGTATTGCGGCTCGTGCGCGCGGCCGTCGCACTCGCGCGGCCGCGATTCTCATCTTCGATGGAGGAACGCATGAAACGCTTCATCGCATCGCTGACTCTCGTGGCGGGTCTTGCCGCCTGCAACGAGCGGGGAACGGGCGCGGACATCCTCGCGTCCTCGACCGCCGGCTCGCCGCTCTCGGTGAGTCGTTCGTTCGAGCAGATGGTCAGCGCCACTGCCACCAGCACCGTCACCGGGTGCGACAACTCGCCCGGCCCCTACATCACGATCGAAGGGGGCCTGTCGCTGGGCGGCTTGGGCACGAGAATGACCTTCACGAACAACGTGAAAGGCACGCACACCTTCACCGATGACGCCCAAGTGGACATCACGGTCGTCCCGGCCGACGGCAACAACATCACGATTCCGAAGCAGCCTGTGCTCGGCGGCGTCGGCGGCAACCCCTTCATCTGGATCCAGCTCGAGGATGGCAGCGGGCGCGCGGTGACCGACGAAGTCTATCTGGGTCGCTGCGTCCAGGGTCTCAGGAAGGACGTGTCGGCGGACTTTGCCAGCGCCGCTCGCGCGCTGGCGACGATCGCCGTAGCGGATTGCCAGAACAGCCCGGGCCCGTTCATCACGCTGGACGGTGACCTCTACGTCGCCGCCGGGCTCGACGCGGTGTTCATCTTCCAGAACAACGACAATCCGGTGGACGGACCGCACCGGGCGACGGCCGACGCCGTGGTGAAAGTGCAGCTCGTCCCGCCCGGCCACGACGTGCGCTTCAATAAGCAGCCGTCTCAAGGTGGCGTGGGCGGCAACCCGTGGATCTGGTTCAACTTCTTGAGTGATGCCGGTTCCGCGCTGAGCGAGCCTTCGCTGCTCGGGCGTTGTGAGCAGCTTTCCAAAGCGTAGGATCGGGAGCCGAAACGCCAAGGGCGCAGCGTCTGCTGCGCCCTTGTTGTTTTCTAGATGGGGATGCGCTGTGTAGTGCGCTAGTGGAGCGGCACGGGACTCCAGACCTCGGTCCGCACGCCCGCGCCGACGGCAGCGCCCACGAGGGCGCCCGCCCCGCTGCCAATGGCAATTCCGAGGAAAACGTTGAGGCCTGCGTATGGATCCCCCGAGTCCGTATTGCCAATCAATCCGCCGAGCAGCCCCCCTAGTAGCGTGCCAATCAACATGCCCTCCCGCGTGTGCCGATAGCTGCCGCGGCTTACCGCCAGGCCCTCGAGAGCGCCGATTTGCAGGATGGGCGCCGCGCTGCCAGCGCTTCCTTCCAGAACGAGGGTGTCGGCAGTCCGGCGCACAACCGCGCCAATGATCGCGGTCGCTCCCGGAGGCGTCGCACGCACGCGCATCCCGGGCCAAGGCCCGAGTTCGGCGGCGCCCAGTTGCGCGTCCATCGCTCCGAACACGCGCGGCGCACGGTCTCGATGGCTCCAATCGAGCAGGTAGGCCGGTCGGGTGACGATGCGGACCCCCGTCAGGCCTCCACTGTCCGGGGCGATCCGCACGCGCACGTACTCGCCGTACGAAAACAGGCCGGGCGGTCGGCGCGCGATCACGACGCGTGTAACAGCATCGGGCCGACTGGTGTCCGCTATACGCAGGTGCTGCTGCCTGATGACCGCCTCTGCGACGGCACCTAGTGTATCGGGCGGCGCGGCATAGAGGGCGAGCTTTCCGGCCTCGGGCGGCAAAGCTTGCATCATGCTCACGGTCGCGCAGCTTGCCAGCGTGGGGACCAGGGCGAGCAACGACAAGACTGGGAGCCGCATGTGGAGCACCTTGAGAAGGGTGCCCGCATCCTACGAGTGCTGAGTCAAGAGACCGTCAAGCGTAGGATCGAGACCGAAACGAAAGGGGCGCAGCGACGCTGCGCCCCTTTTGTCTTAGATCCCCCGGCGACGCATCCGCGGGCCTCCGGGTCGCCGCATTCCGTCGCGCTCGCGACGCATCTGGCGCATCTCCCCCACCCGCTGCATGAAGCGCTCGCGCATCTGCTGATAGCGCGCCCGTTGCACGGGCGTGAGATAGCCAGACATCTCCTGATCCTCATCCTGCTCGATCTTGACCATCTCCGCCCGGCCGGAGCGCAACCCATCCATGAGCTTGCGGACGCTGTCGGAATTGGCGGCCACGCCGGGCTGCATCTGATCCTCGAGTGCGCGACGCCGCTCCATCTGCTGACGCATCAGTTCGCGGCGGCGTGTGCCGAAGCGCTCCTGACTGGCCCGCAGCTTCGCCGCCTGGTCCGCGGTCAGCTTCAAGTCGTGCTGCACACGCGCACTGAACCGGTCCTCGATCTGCGTGCGCAGCCGCGCGGCTTCCCCGGTGTCGCTCCGTTGCCGCACACTGTCTCGTTGCTGGGCGGTGAGCCCAGGCACGAGCAGGACGGCAAGACTGAGAACCACCAGTTTCGTCATTTATCCCTCCAAAGAGCGCAAGACAGCACGCAGCTGCTGCGCATCGAGTTCGCGGAGATCAGTGCCACTCTCCGGGACGGCGACACTGTCGCCCGCGACCAAGGCCTCGAACGACGTCAGCACAGCACGTAGCTCATCCGCCGAGAGATCGCTCAAATCGTCTGCCACTAAGTGGGCCGCGTGCGCGCTGACCCCGGGGTGACGCCCCGGGGTTAGCCGAGACGCGACCACCGCACCGCCCACGACGATGACAATCGCCGCGGCGATCCGCAGCCAGGTCTGCGGGATCCACACCCGCCGTCGGGCCGCTGGCTCCTCGCGCAGTCGCTGCACGACTTTCTGCGCCGTAGCTTCGACGTCCAGTCGCTGGGCCGCCCGTGCACCGAGCTCCCGTGCTAACTCCTCAAACCGCTCACTCATCGACGATCTCCTTCAAGCGCCGCACCGCATGGTGGTAATGCACCCGCGCTGCCCCAGCCGTCGTCGCCAAGGCCGCCGCGATCTCTGCATACTCGAGGCCCTGTTGCGCTCGCAACAGGAACACTTCCCGCTGTAATCGCGGCAGCTGCTTCAGTCCCGCGGCGAGCAGCGCCTCGGCTTCATGCGCTTCGGCATGCTCGTGTGGGTCGCCGGATGCATCGCGGACACTTTCATCCAGGGGCATGATCAGCCGCCCCCTCCGTCCGGCGCGCCGCCCATGATCCTTCACCACATTGCCGCCAATCGTCAGCAACCAGGTACGGAATTGACACTGTCCGCGAAACCGATCCACGCTGCGAAACGCCCGGATAAATGACTCCTGCACCAAGTCGTCCAAGTCTGCTTCGGGCGCGCCCGCGCCCAATAAAAAGCGCGCCAAGGGCCGGGCGTGGCGCCTGACCAGCTCCGCCGCCGCCTGTTCATCCCCGGCTTGCCACGCCGCGATCAACGCGGTGTCGCTGGGTGCTGGAACCGGATGCGGTTGCGCCATTAGGCTCCGGAGGTGGGACGTGAGATGGTGCTCGATATTAAGCGGTGTCAGTGTCGGGTGTCTGGTGTCAGCGATTACACCTCTGGAACCCGACACCCAACAGCAGACACCTTGCAGGGCCAGAACCGGCCCCATAGCTTCCAATTTCGAACAACTGTTCGAACTCATGCGACCCTACGACGAACGTCTCGACCACCTCCTCGCCCGCGCCGCCCGGGTCTTCGCGGACAAGGGCTACCATCCCACCACGATGCGGGACCTGTCCGCCGCCAGCGGCATGTCCCTCGCGGGGATGTACTACTACGTCCGCGGCAAAGAAGACCTGCTCGCGCTCATTCAAGAGCGCTGCTTCACCCGAGTCTTGGAGGGCGCGCGGCAAGCCGTCGCCAACGCGCCGGGGGGGGACCCCCACGAGCGCCTCCAGGCCTTCATCCGGCACCACGTCTCGTTCTTTGCCCAGCATATGGCGGAGATGAAGGTGTTATCGCACGAGGCCTCGCCGCGCGCGGTCAGCGCCATCAAACGCCGCTACGTCGACCTGCTCGAAGCGATTCTCAAGGACGCGGCGCCGGAGCAAAGCGCCGTGGACCGCAGCGCGGCGACCTACATCCTCTTCGGCATGATGAACTGGATCTACAACTGGTACGACCCGGCCGGCGAGATCGATCCGGCTCGGTTGGCCGATCTCATGGCGGGCATTTTCCTCGGCGGCTTCGTCGAGACTCATCCGGAGGCTAAGTAATCATGGCAACGATGACGGAACCGCAGATCAAGACACTAATTCAGTACCGCGTCGAGGACGGGCTCGCGATCATCGAGCTCGATGATCCCCCGGCGAACACGTACACGTTCGAAATGATGCACCAGCTCGACGAAGCGATCCTCAAGGCGCGTTTCGACGACGGCGTGCACGTGATCGTCATCCGCGGCCGCGGCGAGAAATTCTTCTCTGCCGGCGCGAACATCGCGATGCTCAACAAGGTCACGCCCCGGTTCAAGTACTTCTTCTGTCTGCATGCCAACGAGACGTTGAACCGCCTCGAGCAGACGCCCAAGCTCACGATCGCCGCGCTGAACGGACACACGGTGGGCGGCGGACTCGAGATCGCGATGGCCTGCGACCTGCGCCTCGCGAAGGAGAACGCCGGCAAGATCGGGCTGCCTGAGGTCAACCTGGGCGTCCTGCCAGGTACAGGCGGAACCCAACGCCTTGCCCGGATCGTCGGGAAATCACTTGCCATCGAGCTGATGGTAAAGGGTGAGACGTTCTCTTTTGAGCGGGCTAAGGAGCTGGGCCTCGTCAACGAGGTCTTCCCTGCCGATTCGTTCTGGGAGCAGGTCCTCCTGTACGCCAGGCAGTTCTGCCCCCCGCACAAGGCATCCAAGGCCGTGGGCCTCATCAAGCGGTCGGTGCAGTCGGGCGCGGAGGTGCCGTTCGAGAGTGGCCTGGCCATCGAGCGCGAGCTGCAGCAACAGCTCTTCCAGAGCGACGATGCGAAGGAAGGCATCGCCGCCTACAACGAGAAGCGGGTGGCGGAGTTCAAGGGGAAGTGAAGACCGACCTCTTCATTAATAACGAGTGGCGGCCCGCGACCTCCGGGAAGCGCTTCCCGGTAGTCAACCCCGCGACGGAAGAGGTCATTGCGGAAGTCGCCGCCGGGGACGCCGCGGACGTCGACAATGCCGTCCGGTCGGCTAAGGCATGCTTCGAATCCGCCGCCTGGCGCGATCTGTCGGCGCGCAAGCGGGGCCGCCTCCTGTTCAAGGCGGCAGACCTGCTCGAAGCGCGGTTGGACGAAGTCGCCCGGCTCGAAACGGCGCAGAACGGCAAGACGCTGTTCGAGTCCAAGATCGAGATCGGGATGACGATCAACACCTTGCGTTACTACGCCGGGTGGGCGGACAAGATCGTCGGCGACACGCTGCCGGTGGAAGGTCCGTTCTTCACCTACACGCTGCGCGAGCCGATCGGCGTCGTGGCCGCGATCGTGCCGTGGAATTTCCCGCTCAACATCGCCAGCTGGAAGTTCGCGCCCGCCCTCGCCGCGGGATGCACCATCATTCTGAAGCCCGCGTCCGAAACACCCCTCACCGCCTTGCTCTTCGCGGAGATCGCGCTCGAGGCTGGTCTACCCGCCGGGGCGTTTAATGTGATTGCTGGAGGAGGATCGACAGCGGGCGCGGCGCTGGTGCGCCACCCCGACGTGGACAAGATCTCGTTCACGGGATCCACCGAAGTCGGCCGGCAGATCATGAAGATGGCCGCGGAGACGAACAAGCGCGTGACGCTCGAGCTGGGCGGCAAGAGCCCCAACATCATCTTTGCCGATGCCGACCTGAAGGCGGCCGTGCGCGGCGCGCAAAACGGGATTTTCTACGGCAAGGGCGAAGTCTGCGCCGCCGGATCACGACTCCTGGTCGAGAAGTCGGTGCACGCGCAGGTGATCGAGCAGCTCGCCGAAGGGGCGAAGAAAATGACGCCCGGCGATCCGCTCGATAAGAACACGCGGCTCGGTGCCCTGATCTCCAAGAAGCAGCAAGAGACTGTGCTCTCTTACATCAAGAAGGGCGTAGACGAAGGCGCGCAGCTCGTGGCGGGCGGCAAGGCCGCGAAGCCGAATGGGAAGGGCTTTTACGTCGAAGCGACGGTCTTCGACGGCGTGCAGCCCGAGATGACGATCGCGCGCGAGGAGATCTTCGGTCCCGTACTGGCGGTGCTCACGTTCGATGATTTCGACCAGGGCGTGAAGCTCGCGAATAACACGATCTACGGCCTAGCCGCCGGCATCTGGACCAAGGACATCCAGAAGGCGCACCGCGCCGCCAAGGCGATTCGCGCGGGAACAGTGTGGATCAACTCGTACAACTTTTACGACTCCGGCGCACCGTTCGGCGGGTTTAAGGCATCGGGATTCGGCCGAGATCTCGGACGCGAGGCCCTCGACGGATATCTCGAGACGAAAACAGTGTGGGTCGGGCTATGAGGGGATGCGAGATGCGGGATGCGTGATGCGTTGATCAGCGTCGCACTCCGGACTCCCGTCGGCAAACACGGGGGCTCGCTCGCCGGCGTGCGCCCGGACGACCTCGCGGCAATTGCGATCAAAGCGGTCGTTGAGCGATCGGAAGTCGACCCTTCGGCTATAGACGACGTGATTCTCGGCTGTGCGAATCAGGCGGGTGAGGACAACCGCAACGTCGCGCGGATGGCGCTGCTCCTGGCTGGGCTGCCGGTCGACGTGCCGGGTCAAACGGTGAATCGTCTGTGCGGCTCGGGACTGCAGGCTGTAGCGAGCGCGGCCCAGGCGATCAAGGCGGGCGAAGGTGAGACGTTCATCGCGGGCGGCGTCGAAAGCATGACCCGCGCGCCGTACGTCACGCTCAAGTCGGGCGAGCCGTGGAGCCGGAAGGCGCCGGAGACGGCGGACACGACCGTCGGCTGGCGCTTCGTCAATCCGCGCATGAAGAAGGAATGGGCGATCTCCCTCGGCGAGACGGCGGAGGTTGTGGCCGAGCGCTACAAGATCAGCCGACCCGAGCAGGACGCGTTCGCGGTGGAGAGCCAGCGGCGCGCCGAGCAGGCGTTGAACGAGTGCGTGTTCACAAACGAGCTCGTACCGGTCACGCTGCCGGACGGCTCGACGTTCGCCAAGGATGAGTATCCGCGCCCTGGGACTACCATCGAGAGCGTTGGCAAACTCAAGCCCGCGTTCCGGAAGGACGGCACGGTTACGGCGGCCAGTTCGAGTGGGATAAACGACGGGGCAGCAGCGCTGCTGGTGACGGGCGGACGGGCCGACGGGCCGACGGGCGGTAAACCCCTCGCACGAATTGTCACCACCGCTGTGGCTGGCGTAGACCCAAGCTGCATGGGACTGGGACCCATTCCGGCGACGAAGAAAGCTCTGAAGCGCGCGGGGCTGACGATCGATCAGATCGATCTCGTCGAGCTGAACGAGGCATTCGCGGCGCAGGCGATCGCCTGCATTCGCGATCTCAAGCTCGATCCTGCCAAGGTCAACATTTACGGCGGCGGCATCTCACTCGGCCATCCCCTCGGCTGTACCGGCGCCAAAATCCTCACGACACTCGTCCACGCTTTGGCTCGCCGCGGAGGCCGGTTCGGGTTGGTTACGATGTGTATCGGCGTCGGCCAGGGCATCGCCATGATCGTCGAGCGCGTCTGATGGCCGCCTACGAAGGCGTGCTGGTCGAGGTTACCGATCATATCGGGACCGCAACGCTGAACCGGCCCGAGAAGCTCAACGCGTTCGATCCCGACGCTTGCCAGGACCTCCTCGAAGCGCTGCGCATGCTCGCCGCAGCGGACGCCGTGCGGGTCATCGTGATCACCGGCGCCGGACGGGCGTTCTGCGCGGGAGCCGACCTCGGCGTGTTGGGAACGCAGGGCGAGCAGCTCGTCCGAGCGGGCAAGGACATTGCGCTCACCATTCGCAACGCGCCGAAGCCGGTGCTGGCGGCGGTCAATGGCCCGGCGGCCGGTGGCGGCGCGAACCTCGCCCTCGCGTGCGACTACCGCCTGGCCTCGGATCAAGCATCCATCGGGCAGGTATTTCACAAGCTCGGGCTTGGGCCCGACTGGGGCGGCAGCTACTTCCTGCCCCGACTCACCGGCATCTCCAAAGCGCTCGAGCTGGTCTGGAGCGCGCGGATGGTGCCGGCCGCGGAGGCAACGCAGCTCGGCTTGTTCGACCGGGTCGTGCCGCATGATACGCTCGCGGCCGAGACCCGTGCCTTGGCGGACCGCTGGGCCGCGATGGCGCCACTCGCGGTGCGGAAGGCGAAAGCCGCCCTGTACCGCTCGCCGCACAGCACGCTCGAAGAAATGCTCGATATCGAAATCGCAGATCAACAGACCCTGTTTGCCACTCCGGAAGCACGCCAACTGATAAGGAATCGCTGATGGTCCGCAAACTTCACAATTTCGACGACTGGATCGATTACTTCCGCTACTGGCAGGATTCGATCGGCCTGCCGCAGGGCGATCTTCGCAAGTACGGGTTCGAAGCCAAGTTCGGCGAGCCTGAAGTGCCCCACATCGAATTCGGACATTACAAGGGCCAGCGCAAATGGCCCACCGTGATGCACATCCCCGACCAGCGCATCCGCGACGCGCTGCTCAATCTGATCGTCTACCAAGGCGACACCGAATTCGCGTCCGTCGAACAGCAGCGCAATTTGCTGCACCATGCGCCGTCGGATTACGACTTGCTGTCGCTGCAGCGCGTGATGACCGAAGAGATGCGGCACGGCTGGCAGATGTCCTACCTGCTCTGCTCGCACTTCGGAGATGAAGGAAAGCGCGAGGCGGCCAAGCTCCTGGAGCGGCGCGCCGATGAAGGGGAGCGGCTGCTCGGCTCCTTCAACGAGATCGTGGACAACTGGCTCGATTTCTTCACCTACACGCAGTTCATCGATCGCGACGGCAAGTTCCAGCTCAAGATGCTGTCGGTGTCCGCCTTCGATCCGCTCTCCCGTTCGATGGGACCGATGCTCAAAGAGGAGTCCTACCACCTCGGCACCGGGAACAACGGGCTGCTGCGCATCGTCAAGGCGGGCAAGATGCCGCCCGAGCTCATCCAGCGCTTCTTCTATAAGTGGATCCCGACGGCGTTCGATCTGTTCGGGACCGACAACTCCTCGTCGGCGCACTGGGCCTACGTCTGGGGTCTCAAGGGGCGCTATGACGAGCGGGAGAGCGGCAATGGAGTCGAGCCGGATAAGAGCAAGCTGAACGAGCTGGCGCGCGGCTTGTATCGCCAGGAGATCGTCAAGCTCGTGGAACGGCTCAACATGTTCATTCCCCAGCGCGAGCGGCAGCTCCAGGTCCCCGACCTCAAGTTCAGCCGGCGCATCGGCATGTATGCGCATCAGCATTTCACGGTGGACGGACAGCCGCTCGACGCCGCGAAGTACCCGGCCTATCTGGAATCGATGCTGCCGCGTCCCGAAGACATCGCCACCGTGCACGACATCGAGAAAGAGCCGGACTGGATCGAGCCCAAGAAAGCTGACAGCCTGCAGCAGTGAAGCCTTTGGTGATTGCCCACCGGGGCGCCTCCAGCATCGAGCTGGAGAACTCCCTCGCCGCGTTCCGTGCGGCCGCCGGCCAGGGAGCGGACGCGGTGGAGCTGGACGTGCATGCGACGCTGGATGGTGAGCTCGTCGTGCACCACGACCCCTCCATTCTCGGCCTTCCGATCGGGCAGGCACGGGCGCGAGACCTCGCCCAGCTGCGCCTGTCGAACGGCGAGCCTCTCCCGACGCTGTCTCAGGCCCTCGCTGTGCTGGGGCAACTCAAGGTGTTCGTCGAGGTCAAAGGGCTCGACCCGAAGTGGGACGACAGACTCCTCGAGACCCTCGACAACGGCCCTAACCCCTCAGGCTACGCCGTCCACAGCTTCGCGTTTCATGTTGTGAAGCGGCTCGGGATAAAGCGCCCCAACCTGCCGCGCGGCATCCTGTCCGAGGTCGCGACGCGCTCGCCGCGCCAAACGCTCGAGGACGCTTCTGCGCAGACGCTCTGGCAGGAGCGGGCGACGTTGGACGAGCCGCTGGTCAAGACGGTGCACGGCCTCGGCGCGAGCATCATCGCCTGGACGGTCGACCAGCCCGGCGACATGGAGCGGCTGGTTCGTTGGGGCGTGGACGGGATCTGCACCAATCATCCCGAACGCGCCCGCCCTGTTGTGGACGCGTCCCAAGCGGCATGAAGTCGACTCGCGTCACCGTCATCGGCGCCGGTACGATGGGCCACGGCATCGCCTATGCGGCGGCGCTCGCGGGATGCCCTGTGCGGCTCACCGATTCACGCCCCGCAGCGCTCTCGCAAGCCATGACAAAGATCGAGACGTTACTCGATGGGGGTCTCAAACGAGGCAAGCTGACTGCCGCTGATCGCGCAGATATTGCCGAGCGATTACATGCAGATGGAGTGCTGAGCGACGCGCTTCGCGACGCGGACGTGGTGATCGAGGCGGTCGTCGAGGACCTCCCCGTCAAGCAGCGGCTGTTCGCGGAGATCGAGCGAGCAGCACCGGCGGGCGCGCTGCTCGCCTCGAACACCTCGTCCCTCTCCATCGGCCGAATTGCGGCGACGATGTCACAGCCGGGCCGACTCGTCGGGATGCACTTCTTCAACCCGGTGCACGTGATGAAGCTGGTGGAGATCGTTACGCACGGGCGTGACAGCGGGCGGGCGGCCGAGCGCGCGGTGGAGTTCGCGCGGCAGCTTGGCAAAGAGCCGATCGTCGTCCGCGATTCGCCCGGCTTCGCGTCGAGCCGGCTGGGCGTGGTGCTCGGGCTCGAGGCGATGCGAATGCTGGAGCAGGGCGTGGCCAGCGCGGAGGACATCGACAAGGCGATGGAGCTCGGCTACAACCACCCGATGGGCCCGCTCAAGCTCACCGACCAGGTGGGCCTCGACGTGCGGCTGGCGATCGCCGAGTATCTCCATGCGACGCTCGGCAAGCCGCAGTATGAGCCCCCAAAGATCCTGCGCGAGAAGGTGAAAAAAGGGGAGCTGGGGAGGAAGACGGGAAAGGGGTTCTACACCTGGAGCGATTGAGTCGCATCACCGACGTTCACATTCACATTCAGCCGTGGCGCGACCTCAAGCCCAAAGTCCAGGAGGCGATGCGCAAGGGAAAGGAGACCCACTGGGATTTCCTCATCTCCCTCATGGACGATCCGCGCGCGCTGCTCGAGGTGATGGACCGCTCCGGCGTGTGGCGGGTCGGCCTCGTCAACTACCCAAGCCCCGATGTCATGGGCTTCGACAATTCCACCAACACCTTTGCCGCGAAGTACGCGCGGGCCAATCCGGAGCGGCTGCTCCCCTACGGGGGCGTGCACGCGCGTTACACCAGCGATCCCGCGGGCGACGTAGACCGGCTCATGGACCTGGGGATCCGGCTCCTCAAGATCCACCCGCCGCATCAAGGGTTTCCGGCCAACGCCTACACGGATGGTCTCGAGGCATTGGGCAAGATCTATCGGCGCTGCGAGGAGCGCGGCCTCCCGGTCATGATCCACACCGGCACGTCCATCTTTCCCGGTGCGCGTTCGAAATACGGCAATCCCCTCGAGCTGGACGACATTGCCATCGATTTTCCGGAGCTGCCGCTCGTGATGGCCCACGGCGGCCGGCCGCTCTACATGGAAGAAGCGTTTTTCATCCTGAGACGTCACGGACACGTCAGGCTCGACGTATCAGGCATTCCGCCGACCAAGCTGCTGGAGTACTTTCCCCGCCTGACGGAGATCGTGGACCGCGTCCTCTGGGGCACGGACTGGCCCAGCCCCGGCGTGAAGGATCTGCGGCAAAACATCGATCAGTTCCTGACGCTGCCGCTCACCGATGCGCAGCGGCGGGCCATCCTCGAAACCAACGCGCTCGCTCTGTTTCCGACGGAGTCTCACTCTCATGCATAGCCTGCTCTTCGTGGCTCTTCTGGCGCAATCTGGAGCGATACCCTTCGAGCAGTTCACGCTGCCCAACGGGCTCCACGTCGTGTACTCCGAAGACCACTCCACGCCGATCGTGTCGGTGGACGTGTGGTACGAGGTCGGCTCGCGCAACGAGCGGCCGGGCCGATCCGGCTTCGCCCACCTCTTCGAGCACATGATGTTTCAGGGATCGGCGCACATCAAAAAGGCCGAGCACAATCAGCTGGTCGAGCGGGCGGGCGGCGATTTCAACGGCAGTACTGCCGAAGACCGCACGAATTACTGGGAAACGGTGCCGTCGAACCGCCTCAACCTGGCCCTGTGGCTCGAGGCAGATCGGATGCGCTCGCTCGCCATCACGGAAGAGAACTTCGAGAACCAGCGCCAGGCGGTGAAGGAGGAGCGGCGGCTGCGCGTGGATAATCAACCATATCAGGCCGCGTTCACCGATGGTCTCACCTGGCCATTCGACAGTGTGACCTGTTTCCCATACGCCCACACCGTCATCGGCTCCATGGCCGACCTCGACTCGGCGAAACTGCCCGACGTGCGGAGCTTCTTCGAGACGTATTACGCGCCCAACAATGCGACATTGGTTGTCGTGGGCGACTTCAACCCCTCGGAGCTGCGCGCGCTGGTGAATCAGTATTTCGCCGGCGTGCCGAGTCACGCGGCGCCGGAATCGCCGCGGTGTGAGGCCGCCACCGGCTCCGGCACGGGCCCCGTCCGGCGTGAGGTGCGCGACGCCCACGCCAATCTCGATGCGCTGCTGCGGATCTATCGCGTGCCGGAGCATCGGCACGCCGACACCCCTGCCCTCGAGGTGCTCAACATCATTCTCGGCCAGGGCGAGAGCTCGCGGCTCAATGTCGCCGTGGTGCGGCGCGAGCAGGCCGCGGTCGCCACCGGAGCGCTGCTCAACCCGTTCGGCTCGCGCAACGGTCCTGGCGTGTGGGTCGCGTACGGCATCGTGAATCAGGGCGTGTCGGCGGACCGCATGGACAGCCTCATCGGGGCGCAGCTGGACAGCATCCGCGCCAACGGCATCACGCCCGATGAGCTGGCCAAGGCGAAGAACGCGCTCCGCGCCGGATTCATCGGCCAACGCGAGACCACAATCGGCAAGGCCGAGGAGCTGCACCACTATCGCACGTTCCACAACTCGATTGACGAGATCAACACCGATCTCGAGGAACTGCTCGCGGTGACGAGCGACGACGTGAAGCGGGTGGCGGGCACATATCTCGCCCCCGGCAATTTGACGCTGGTGATCGTGCGGGCGGGGCCAGCGACGACCTCGGGGGGTGGGCAATGAACCGGCGGAACGTTGGAATGATGGAAAGATGGAAAGGGTTGATCGTTCTGCTTTCCATCATTCCAGCGTTCGCACTTTCCGCTCAGGAGCCCTTCCCCACCCGTCCACCAGCGCCCAGCCGGCTTCGGCCGGTGCAATTCCCTCCGTTTCGGGAAGTCGCGCTGCCGAATGGGATGACGCTGCTCCTGGTCGAGAATCACGAGCAGCCGACGCTTTCCATCAGCCTGAGTTTCCGCGCCGGTTCAGCGTACGACCCCGTCGGCAAAGAGGGGCTGGCGGCAGTGGTGGCGGAGCTGGTGACGAAGGGCACTCCGACGCGCGGCGCCGAGCAGATCGCTGCGACGATCGAAGGCGTGGGCGGCAGCCTGGGCGCGAATGCCGGCGACGATTTCTTCACGATCTCGACGGACGTGCTGAGCGATCACGCCGACCTGGCGTTCACCCTGCTCGGCGACGTGATTCGCCGCGCGACGTTCCCCGAGCAGGAGCTGCAGCTGGCGCGCACCCGTTTCCTGTCGTCGCTCGAGGTCGAGCTGTCGCAACCGGACAACGTCGCGTCCCGCGCCTTCCAAAAAGAGATCTACGGCCGCAATCCGTATGGCCGGAACACCAGCGTCGAGTCCTACAAAGCCATCACGCGGAACGACGTTGTGGCATTCGCCGGGCGCCGGCTCCGGCCCGGCGGCTCGCTGCTCGTCGTCGCGGGCGATATCACGCTGGCGCGCGCCCGCGCGCTCGCGACACGCGCCTTTGGCACCTGGCGCGGGGCCGCGCCGCCGACCGCCTCGGCGCCGGCCGCTCCGAGGAAGCGGACCACGCAGATCCTGCTGGTCCATCGCCCCGGCTCGGTGCAATCGAACATCGTCATCGGCAACACGACGTTCCTGCCGACCGACACCGGCTACTACGCCGCGCGGATCGCTACGCAAGTGTTGGGCGGTGGCACGGACTCTCGTCTTTTCCTGATTCTGCGCGAGCAGAAGAGCTGGACGTACGGCTCCTACGCCGCCCTGCGCCGCACCCGCGGTCTGGGATACTGGCAGGCGACCTTCGAGGGGCGCACCGAGGTCACCGATAGCGCGCTGACGGAGCTGTTGCACCAGATCGATCGGGTCCGCACCGAAATGATCCCCGACAGCGAGCTCGGCGCGGCCAAGGGGTTTTTGGTCGGCTCTTTTCCGCTGACGATCGAGACGCCACGTCAGATCGCGCAGGTGGTGACGAGCGCCCGGCTGCTGGGTCTCGGGTCGGACTACTTGCAGCGCTACCGCGATCGCCTGGCGCTGGTGAGCGGCCCGCGCGCGCGGGCCGCGGCGCAGCGTGTTTTTCGTCGCGATGCCCTGACGATCGTCGTCGTCGGCGATGCGAAGGTGCTGTATGACAAGCTCAAGGGGATCGCGCCGGTACGGCTCGTGGACATTGCAGGCAAGGCGCTGGACCCCGCCGAGTTGAATCCCACCGGCGGCCCCGTGTCGTTTGACCGCAGCCAGATCGTCTCGCGCAGCGACAGTTTTCAGGCGCTCGTGCAAGGCAGGGTACTTGGGGCGCAGACAACGAAGTTGGACGTGGTGGGCGACTCGATCGTCTACACCGAGTCCACGACCATCGGTGCATTCCAGCAGCGCTCGACCGTCGTCCTGAACGCCGATCTCACGATGCGCCGCACCGAGCAGAGCGGCTCGGTGCAAAACCAACAGACCCAGACGCACCTGACGTACAGCGGTGGGCGCGTGACAGGCACCGCGATGTCGCCACAGCCGACCGGAACGCCCACATCGCTCGCGGTCGATACCACGATCGCCGCGGGCACGATCGACGACAACGCCATTGCCGCGCTGCTTCCTGCCTTGCCGCTCGAGCCGGGCAAGACCTTCAACCTGAACATCTTCTCATCGGGCGAAGGAACGAGCAGGGTGGTGACCGTGAAAGTCGCGGGCGTGGAGCAGGTCGCCGTTCCCGCTGGGACCTTCCCCGCGTATCGCCTCGAGATTTCGGGGATGCAGTTGCCGATTGTGATGCACGTGAGCCAGCAAGCGCCTCGCCGGCTGGTGCGCATCGCGCCGACCGGAGCTCCGCTGGTGTTCGAACTCGTGAAATAGAGGGAGGCCACACCATGCGACATTCGTCCGCGTTGGGGTTGTTGATGCTGGTCGCGGGATGCGCTGCGGCGGGTGCGCGGACCCCAGCCGGCTCCGCCCCCGCGCCGGCAACCGCAGCTGCGGCGCCTGCCAGCCAGGACACTGCCGCGGGCATCGGGCCGCAGTACCCGTCCACGTATCAGCGCCATCCCAATCCGCCCGTGTTGATCCGCAACGCGACGATCATGACGGCGACCGGCCAGGAGATTCAGGGTGGATCGATTCTCTTACGCGACGGCCGGATCGTCTCGGTGGGCACGAGCGTCGACGCCCCGGCTGACGTCGTGGTGGTGGACGGGAGGGGCAAATGGGTGACCCCTGGCGTCATCGACACGCACTCGCATCTCGGCGTCTATGCCGCGCCCGGCACGTTCGCGGAGTCCGACGGCAATGAAGCCACCACCCCCGTGACGGCCGAGGTCTGGGCCGAGCATTCGTTCTGGCCGCAGGATCCGCAGATTCCGCTCGCGATCGCCGGCGGCGTAACGACGATTCAGGTGCTCCCCGGCTCCGCCAACCTCATCGGCGGGCGCAGCGCGGTGCTGAAGCTGATCCCCGCGCGCTCCGTGCAGGAGATGAAGTTCCCGGGCGCGCGGTACGGGCTGAAGATGGCGTGCGGCGAGAATCCCAAGCGCGTCTACGGCGGCCGTGGCGGTCCGTCCACCCGGATGGGCAACATGGCCGGCTATCGCAGCGCCTTCATCCAAGCGCAGGCCTACCGCCGCCGTTGGGACAAATGGAATAAGGACCACTCGGGAGACGTGCCGGAGCGCAATCTCCGCAACGAAACGCTCGCCGAGGTGTTGCGCGGCAACATCTACGTGCAGAACCACTGCTATCGCGCTGACGAGATGATGCAGATGCTCGATCTGGCGCACGAATTCGGCTTCAAGATCCGCTCGTTCCATCACGCCGTCGAGGCGTACAAGATCGCCGATGTGCTCGCGCGCGAGGGCACGGCGGTCTCGATCTGGGCGGATTGGTGGGGCTTCAAGGAAGAAGCGATGGACGGGATCTACGAAAACGCCGCGCTGGTGCAGCAAGCGGGTGGGCGGCCGGCGATCCATTCCGACTCCGAGTCGGGCATCCAGCGTCTGAACCAGGAGGCGGCGAAGGCGATGTATCACGGCCGCCGCGCCGGTATTCCCATCACCCGCGATCAGGCGCTGCGCTGGTTCACGGCGAACCCCGCCTGGGTCCTGGGAATTGATTCGCTCGTCGGCACGCTCGAACCCGGCAAGATGGCGGACGTCGTGCTCTGGTCCGCCGATCCACTGTCGGTCTACGCGCAGGCCGTGCAAGTCTATAACGACGGCTGGCTGGTCTACGATCGGAACGATCCCACGCATCAGCCCAAAACCGACTTCACGTTGGGGCATGACCAATGATTGCCTTCCTGCTTGCCCAGACCGTCGCGATCACCGGAGGCACGGTGTACCCGGTCTCGGGGCCGAAGATCGAGAACGCAACGGTGCTGATTCGTGACGGCCGGATTGCCGCGGTCGGGACTAACGTGGCTGTACCCTCCGGCGCGACCCGCGTTGATGCATCAGGAAAGTGGGTAACGCCCGGCCTGATCGACGGCGCCGGCCAGATGGGCCTGCGCGAGATCGGCGCCGTCCAAAACACGAACGAGGCGACGCTCCGCGGCAACGAAGTGGCCGCCGCGTTCAACGTCCTCGAAGGCATCAATCCCGCCTCGACGCTCATCGCGGTGAACCGGATCGAAGGCGTCACGACGACGCTCGCGGTGCCAGGAGGCAGCCTGATCTGGGGCCAAGCGGCCTTGATCGATCTTGATGGAGCCACGATCGAAGCGATGCGGGTGAGATCGCCTGTCGCCGTGGTCGCCGATCTCAGTGAGGGCTCGAAGGACGCTGGCGGCGGCTCGCGGGCCGGCGTGGCGCAGCGGCTGCGCCGCGTGTTCAACGACGCGCTCGAGTATTCCCGCCGCCGCACCGACTACACGCGCCGGCAAATGCAGGAGCTCGGCGCGAGCGCTGCGGACCTCGAGGCGTTGCTCCCGGTGCTGCGCGGGCAGCTGCCGCTGCTGGTCGTCGCGAACCGCCGCAGCGACATCGAGACCGCCCTGCGCATCGGCCGTGAGTACAAGCTGCGGTTGATTCTCGCGGGAGCGGCCGAAGGATGGATGATCCCGAACGCGATCGCAGCCGCCGGAGTGCCGGTGCTCGTCGAGCCGCTCGACAACATTCCGACCTACGACGCGCTCGGCGTCCGCTACGAGAACGCGGCGCTGCTCAGCAAGGGCGGCGTGAAAGTGAGCCTGATGGAGACGGCGACCGAGAACACGCGCAACTTACGGCAGGAAGCGGGCAACGCCGTCGCTACGGGAATGACGTGGGACCAAGCCTTGCGCGCGGTGACGCTCACGCCGGCCGAGGTTTTTGGGGTCGCGGATCGCTACGGGTCACTCGAGGTTGGGAAAGTGGCCAACGTCGTCGTATGGAGCGGCGATCCGTTCGAATTCTCTACGGGTGTGGAACACGTCTTCATCCGAGGACGCGATATCCCGCTTCGAAGCCGCCAAACCGAACTGCTCGAGAGATACAAGACACTGCCGCCGAGATACTAAGGCGGCGAGAAAAGCGGCGGCGAGACAAAAACGGCGGCGATCATCTCGCCGCCGCTTCTTTCGCCGCCCCTTTGCCGCTAGTTCTTCGCCGCTTCTCCCACCACCACCGGATAGACGCTCACCTGCATTCTCTTCTTGTTCTTGTGTTCAAATTTCACGTTCCCATCGACGGTCGTGAACAGCGAGTCATCGGAAGCCCGTCGTACATTCTTGCCCGGGTGAAACTTCGTGCCGCGCTGGCGCACGATGATGCTGCCCGCGGTCACGAATTCGCCCCCGAAGCGCTTCACGCCGAGGTATTTCGGATTCGAGTCGCGCCCGTTGCGCGAAGAGCCGACGCCTTTCTTATGAGCCATGCGATCCTCAGCCGACCTTCACGTCGGCGATCTTGATTTCGGTGAAGTCCTGCCGGTGCCCTGTCTTGCGGCGATAGCCGCTGCGGCGCGCAAACCGGAAAATCCGGATCTTCTTGCCCTTGCCGTGACGGACGACTTCGGCGGTGACTTTCGCGCCCTTGACCTTCGGCGCGCCCGTCTGGACGTGCTTCCCGTCGCTCGCCAGGAGAACGTTGTCGAACGACACCTCGTCGCCGGGCTTGGCGTCGAGCAGCGGCACCTTTATCGTGACTCCCGGTTCAGCGCGAAACTGGGCACCACCGGTCGTGAAGATTGCGTAGCTCATAGGGCCGGAAGCCTAATTGGGGCTTGAGGTTCCGTCAAGTCGGGAAACGGGAAACGGGACACGTAAGAACCCACGTTTCCCGTTTCCCGTTGCACGTTTCCCGATCACGCGACCGCATACTGCTCTGTGACGTCCCGTCCAGCTGGCCGAGCCATCATTCTAAACTCGTCCAATCTCATCATCGGGTCGTCACGCACTTCGAGCTCGAGACCCGTCTGCTTCTCAAGTTGACGTAAGAAGTTAGGCTCCTGCTCCACGAGATAGAGGGCCACCTCAGGGTGGAGCCGCACCGACAGTTGGCGCTCCTTGTGATCGGCGCCGGCCCGCTTGAGTGAGCGCTCCATGCGCCGGACAACCACTTCGGGTCGGAACACGCGCCCGGTGCCGGTGCACGTCGGGCATTCCGTGGTCATGGACTGCCACAGCGACGGCCGGACGCGCTGCCGGGTCATCTCGATGAGGCCCAGCTCCGAGACGGCGAAGGCACGGGTGCGGGCGCGGTCGCGGCCGAGGTGGGCGCGCAGCTCCTGGAGCACCTTATCGCGGTTCGAGCGGGTCTCCATGTCGATGAAGTCCACGACGATGATCCCACCGATGTCGCGTAGCCGGATCTGGCGGGCGACTTCGCGAGCCGCCTCGAGGTTCGTCCGCACGATGGTGCTTTCGGGATCCCGCTTGCCGGTATAGCGGCCGGTATTCACGTCGATCGAGATCAACGCCTCGGTCGGCTGGATGATCAGGTAGCCGCCGGTCGGCAGGTCTACCCGCTGCTTGAAGAGGTTCCGGATCTCCGCCTCGATGTCGTAGGCATCGAACAGCGGGGTCTCGCCCTGATGCATCTTCACGCGCGGGAGCAGCTCAGGGTCGATCTGCTTGAGGTACTGCTCGACCTCGTTGTACAGCAGCTTCGAATCGACCAGGAGCAGGTCCACCTTGTCCGAGAGCAGGTCGCGGACGATGCCCCGCGTCAGGCTCGTCTCGCGCTGGACCAGCGCCGGCGCTCGACCCGACGACTGCTTGCGCTTGATCTTCTTCCAGAGGCCGAGGAGGTGGTCGATCTCCCGCTTGCAGCTCGCCTCCGTCAGGTCGTCGGCGACGGTGCGGATGATCCACCCGCCGGAGTCCGGCGGCACGAGCTTCGTGACCATGTCGCGAAGCTTGGCGCGCAGCTCGCGAGACTCGATCTTCCGCGAGACGCCGACTTTGGAGGCGAAGGGCATGTAGACGAGAAACCGGCCGGCGAGGGAGACCTGCGCGGTGACGCGCGGTCCCTTGGTCCCGATCGGTTCCTTGATCACTTGGACGAGCTTGGTCTGGCCCCGCTTCAGCTCGTCGGAGATGTTCGGCGCCGGCCGGCGGCGAATGGCGCGCTCCCTGGCGGGGCCGGGGGGCCCGCGCCGTTTCGCTACGGCCTCACCGCCACCGTTTCCACCACCATTGCCGTTCCCGTTGCCGGATTCGTCGTCAGCGTCGTCCGGCTCCCGATCCTCTGGGTCCTCGTCCTCTTCTGACTCGATTAGGTCGGAGGCGTGGAGGAAGGCGCTCTTTTCGGCGCCGATGTCAACGAAGGCCGCTTGGATGCCCGGCAGGACCGCTTCGACCTTGCCGACATAAATGTCGCCAACCGAACGGCGGGAGTCGGGACGATCGACCAGGAGCTCAACAAGGCGGTCGTCCTCGAGAATGGCCACGCGGGTCTCCCGCGGGCTGCCACTGATGAGAATCTCGCGCTTCAAAGCAGTTACCCTCGCGCCCCGGCGGGAAGCACCCGTTGGGGAGCCTGTGGTTATCCCAGCAATAGTCCAACTCGCCCGGCGCGCCCGGTGGGGGTGGCATGGGCAGGGAGATGAGTCGATTGGAAAGGCGGCTGAGAGACGCCAGAGACCAATGCATGGCGGTAAAGCTAAGACAAGTGGGAACTTAGGTCAATCTATGTGACCACCCAGGAGCTGTCGGGCGATGACGATCCGCTGGATTTCGCTGGTTCCTTCGCCAATCTCGCAGATCTTGGCATCCCGCATCATGCGCTCGACTGGGTATTCGGTGGTGTACCCGTAGCCGCCGTGGAGCTGGACGGCCTTGGTTGTCGCCCGCATGCAGAGCTCGGACCCGTACAGCTTGGCCATCGCCGCTTCCTTCTTGAACGGGTGCCCGTGTTGCTTGAGCCAGGCGGCGTGATAGACGAGTTGTTTGGCAGCTTCGATCTCTGTGGCCATATCGGCCAGGGCGAAATGCACGCCCTGGAAGCTCGCGATCGGTCGGCCGAACTGCTTGCGGGTCGTAGTATAGGAGAGGCACTCCTCGAGAGCACCCTCTGCCAGACCGAGCGACAGGGCGGCGATGCCGATCCGGCCCCCATCGAGGGTGTGGAGGAACTGCCGGAAGCCGTTGTTCACGGGTCCCAGGACATTCTCCTTGGGCACGATGGCGTCCTGGAAGATGAGCTCGCGGGTGTCGGAGGCTCGCCAGCCCAGCTTGTCTTCTTTCTTGCCGGAGAGGACGCCCCGGTTCTTGGGAAGATCGGCCGCATGCCCGATCCCGACGCGTTTGGTTTCCTCGAGGTCGCAGGTGTCCTTCGTGACGATGAAGGCCGTGATTCCGTGCGTGCGCTTAGCGTTGGGATCGGTGCGCGCCGTGACGCAGAAGACCTCGCCGACGCCGGCGTGGGTAATGAAGATCTTCGAGCCATTCAGGACATAGTGATCACCGCGGTCGACGGCGGTGGTCTTCGTGCCGCCGGCATCTGAGCCGGCGCCCGGTTCCGTCAGACCAAAACCCGCCAGCACCTTCCCCGTCGCGAGGAACGGTACGAAGCGCTTTTTCTGCTCGTCCGTGCCGAAATCCATGATCGGCGACGTCCCGAGGGTCGTGTGGGCGCTGACGGTGATGGCGTGGCTCGCATCCACCTTGGCGAGCTCGTGGATGACCGTGATGTACGAGAGGTAATCCATTCCCGACCCACCCAGCTGCTCCGGCCATGGAATGCCGAACAAGCCGAGCTCGGCCATCTGCTTCACGTTTTCCCAGGGGAACTTGCTGTCGAGATCGTGCTGGCGGGCGGTGGGTTTGACGACGTTCTTGGCGAAGTCTCGGACCATCTCGCGGACTTGGAGGTGATGGTCGGAGAAGTAGAGGGCGTCGTGCATTGGAGAAATATAGTCATGGCTCTCCGAAGTACTCGAGCAAAATCCTGCGATGGCCGCGCTGAGCTTTCACGTACTCGCGCATTGCCGGTGCAATGCTTCCCCATGCAAAGTCTTCGGGCCGCCACAGAATGAGACATTCCGACGCGCGACCGTCGCGTCCCGCCCGACCTGCCTCCTGGTAATAGGCCTCGAGCGTCGGTGGCGGTCCCCAATGCAGCACCTGCCGCACGTCGGGCTTGTCGATCCCCATGCCGAAGGCGCTCGTCGCCACGATCACGGTGACTCGATTGCCGAGAAACGCCCGGAGGACACGGCGGCGTACCTCC
>DASYTD010000119.1:0-2845 GCA_036002655.1 Gemmatimonadales bacterium | reverse complement strand
GATTCCGGTCAAGCCGATCACTCATCGGAGCGAAGCGACGACAGCAGTGTGTCTCGTGAGCCTCCTTAATTGGAGTCGCGTCATCTTACGTGCTTTGTTCTTTTCGTCAATCAAAGGGACAAGTAGGCCTTGTGGGCCGTTGTGGGCGGCGCGTTCTGGGCGCCGTCCAAGCCGGGGTGGGAATCGCGGTCTGGGCGATTTCCACGCCGGCGACACGGTCCACAGGCATGGTCGCTGAGAGACGACCCGCCAGGACGCCCCAGGAACGCCGATCGGAGATCGGGTCGACCTGTACCATGCCTGACGATGTCGATGCTCGGAGCCTGATGGTCATGAGGTGGCCTTCCCGCGTCGCGTCCCCGGGTCGCGCATCGTGGGCCCTTTCAGCGTGAGTCGGTGGGCACGATGGATTAACCGATCGCAGATCGCATCGGCGACCGACGGCTCCCCAATCGCGGCGTGCCACGCCGTCGACGGCAGCTGGCTGGCAATGAGGGTCGAGGCGCGTTCGCTCCGATCTTCAATCACCTCGAGCAGGTCCCGCCGTTCGGCGTCGGTGAGCGGCGCCAGCAGCCAGTCATCAATGGCCACAAGATCGAGCTTCGCGAGTTTCGCGAGGAGCCGGGCATACGATCCGTCGCCGCGACTGACGGCGAGCTCGTGCACCAAGCGTGGGGCGCGCAGGTATGTGGCGGTGAAGCCGTGGCGACAGGCGCTCTGCACGAAGGCGGACGCCAACCAGGATTTCCCGATTCCGGTCGGCCCGGTGATCAGCAGATTGTGATGGTCACGAATCCAGGCGCCTGTGCCGAGGCCCAGGATCACCTCTCGATTCAGCCCCCGCGGGGTGGTGAAATCCACATCCTCGAGCGAGGCCGGATAGCGCAGCTTCGCCTGTCGCAAGCGTTGCGTGAGTCGCCGGTGCTCGCGCGCGGTCCATTCGCTGTCGACCAGCAAGCCAAACCGGTCCTCAAAACTCAGCTCGGCGTGCTGGCTGGAGCTCCGTTGCTGGTCAAACGCCGCGGCCATCGCCCTCAGGCGCAGGGTCTGGAGCTTCTCGATCGTGGGGTGCGTCAGCATAAGCCTCCTGGTCGGCGTAATACCCGGCGCCGCGCAGATTCTCATGCGTCAGCGGCGGGCGGGTCGGCGCCGCGTCGTCGAGCGGCAGCCGGTCCTGGTGGTTGAGGAGAATCTGTTCGACGGTGCGAAAGCGATAGGACCGGAGGCGTTCCGCGCGGTGACACGCCGCTTCGAGGCGGTCGGCGCCATGGATCCGGCCGAGCCGCATGAGCCCGAGGCACGCGCGGTAGCCCTGTTCGGGATGCGGGCGGTGCGCGAGGATGCCCGCGACGAGCCGTCCGGTGGCGGGTCCGGTCTGTTCGGCCCACGCAATCAGGCGCGACGGGGTCCATTCGGCGTGCGCCCGATGCGCCCGCGGCATGTGGGCGAGCTGCGTCGAAAACCGGCCGCGGCCGGTGAGGCGGCCATGCGAGGCCAGACGCCGACCGTTGACGAAGACTTCGACGGTGCTCGCCGTGAAACGCGCCTCGACCCGCACATGCACCAACTGATACGGCACGCTGTAAAAGTTGTGGTCCACGTCGACGTGGTAATCGATGTTGACGCGACATGGCTTCCACTCGGCCAGCTCGTAGCGCGTGCGGGGCAGCAGCTTGAGCGCGGGCTGATCGAGCTGCTCAAACAGCGCGCGCCGGCTGAGGCCGGTGATCTGCATCGGCCGCTTGTTGACGGCATCGACCCGTTCGCCGATCGCGGCGTTCAGATCGGCGAGCGTGAAAAACGTGCGGTGTCGTAGGGCCGCCAGGACCCAGCGCTGCGCGATCTGGACACTCACTTCGGCTTTGGGTTTGTCGGTCGGCGTCGCCACGCGGGCAGGAATCACGACGGCGTCATAGTGACGGGCGAGCTCAGCGTACGTCCGATTGATCTCCGGCTCGTAGCGGCTGGTCATCGTCACGCCGCTCTTCAAGTTGTCGGGGACCCAGATCGCCGGACTACCCTGAAAGTAGTCGAGCATCCGGACGTGCGCGCCGATCCACGACGGCAGATCCTGGCTCCGCGTGGCCTCGGCGTAGATCAAGCCGCTCGCGCCGAGCACGCCAACGAAGAGTTCGACCGCGATCTCTTCGCCCGTCTTCGCATCCACCAGGTGCGGACGCTTGCCGGAGAAATCGACAAAGAGCTTCTCGCCCGCGCGATGCACCTGGCGCATGGACGGCTTCAGCGCCTGGGCCCACCGACGATACCGCTCACAAAACTGGCTGTAGGCGTATCCCTCCGGATGCTGCGCGCGATACTCCACCCACAGCAGGGAGAGCGTGACGCCCGGTTTCTTCAGTTCGAGGTGCAGCTGGCTCCACTCAGGCACCACGCGGTCGCGGGCCGGCGGCACCGCCGGCCGCGCAAACAGGCGCGCTTCCAGACCGGCGTCGTCCAGATCCTCGGGCAGCGGCCACGACACGCCGGCAGCCGTCGCCCGCTGCAAATATGTCGTGACGGTCCCCAGCCCCATCGCACACGCCTGGGCAATCGCCCGGTGACTGAGGCCGGCTTCGTACTTGAGGCGGAGCAGTTCGCGGAGTCGTCGCATCGGTAGCCTCGTGGCTGCCATCCAGGACCTTCCTTCAGCAGAAAAGATCCCAGGATCGCTTAGCTACCGACGAGCGTTCAGCTTGATCGGAACCGGTGCTCACGATCACCGGAATCCGTGTTCACCATGGCCGGAATCGGCGTTCATGATGACCGGAATCGGTGTTCAGCATCGGTCGGAATCGGTGTTCACGTTCGACCGGAATCGCCGTTCATGATGGGCCGGAATACGCAC
>DASYTD010000118.1:0-2321 GCA_036002655.1 Gemmatimonadales bacterium | reverse complement strand
CCACGGCCAGATCTCGCTCAGCGCATCCAGCTGCAGCGTGCTACCCGCGAGCGCAAAAAATACGACATAGATCGGGACCGCGCACTGTTTGAGCTCGGCTCTGAGCCGCTCGCTTTGGTCAGGCGTCACATTTCGCAGCGTCACCCCTGCCGCGAGCGCGACCAATACGGCATCGAGTCCGGCCAAGCGCACAGCTTGCGAGACGATGAACGCGAGCACGACGAGCAGCCATTCGAGACGGCCGTGGATCACTCGCAGATACTGCGCGGCGACCAACGCCAGCCCGCCGCCTGTGACGATCGAGCCGGCAAAAATCAGCATGGCATGTGGCGCGATGCCAGGGGTGACCGCACCATGGCTGGCGAGCGGCAGGACCAGTGCGAGCACGACGATCAGTAACAGCACGGCGACGACGTCCTGCACGATCGTCACGTCCAGCGTCGTCCGCGACAGTGGTCCACGGGCTCGGACATCGGTGATAAGCGCCCACGTGAGCGTGGGCGAAGCGACCGCGGCCACGGCGCCCAGCGCCAGCGCGGCGGCGAGTGCATCCCGGAACGGTTGATGCGCCGTGAGCGGGAACCACGGGCTCACCGTGAGGACGACCAGTGTGACCGCTGCGAAGGGAATGGCCGTCGCACCAGCGACGATGCGCAGCATGACGGTCCGCCGCTCGCCGCGTAGCGCAGCGAGCGTGAGCTCGTTGCCCCCGGCGAAGGCGATCAGCGCCAGCGCGCCGCTCGAAATCGCGCTGAGAGCCTGCAGCTCATCACCGTGCACCAGGTCGAGCCATGCGGGCCCGGCGACGAATCCCGCAATGAGATACCCGACGATGCGCGGCAGCCGCAGCCGCTGTGCGATCGTACCGGCGACATAGGCCACGAGCGTCAGAAATCCGAGTGCCAACGTTGCACGCGCTTCGAGCGGACCGCCGCGCGCGAATCGCTGCAACACCGTCATGACGACGAACGTGAACGCGAGGATCAGCCATTGCATGACCGCGCAAAATACGGCAGATTCAGCGGCGGAACCATGCCGTTCGTTCATCTCCATACGCACAGTGAGTATTCTCTCCTCGACGGCGCCAACCGGATCCCCGAATTGCTCGATCGGGTCCAGGCGCTGGGAATGGATTCGCTCGCGCTCACCGACCACGGCAACCTGCATGGCGCCTGGTCGTTCTACGCCGAAGCGAAGGCGCGGAAAATCCGGCCGATTCTGGGATTCGAGGCGTATCTGGCGTTCGGCAGCAGGTTCGCGCGCGAGAAGCCGGCGGGCGACGTCCCGCTCGGCGCGGCGTACTCCCATCTCGTGTTGCTCGCCAGGAATCGCGCCGGCTATCAGAACCTGATCAAGCTTTCCTCGATTGGCTTCCTCGAGGGCTATTACCGGCGGCCGCGCATAGATAAGGAAGTGCTGGAGCGCCATCGCGATGGGCTGGTGGCGTTGGCCGCGTGCCTATCGGGAGAAGTCGCGCTGTATCTGCGGCAGGGGAATTACGAGGCTGCCAAGGCAAGCGCCCAATGGTTCGCGCGGACGCTCGGACCAAACGGCTTCTGGCTCGAAGTTCAGGATCATGGGCTGCCCGAAGAGAAGATCGTCGCGGAGGGCATGTTCCGGCTCGCCGCGGAGCTGGGTCTGCCGATCGCCGCGACCAATGACGCCCA
The DNA here is from genome assembly GCA_036002655.1 of Gemmatimonadales bacterium. Lineage (GTDB taxonomy): Bacteria > Gemmatimonadota > Gemmatimonadetes > Gemmatimonadales > GWC2-71-9 > 20CM-2-65-7. The sequence continues at coordinate 654 of DASYTD010000118.1, read as the reverse complement.
CTACTTAAAGAGGGAAGACGCCGAGGCCCACGACGTGCTGCTCGCCATCGGCACGGGGAAGGACCTCGACGACCCCAAGCGGTTCCGGTTTTTTGGCCAGGAAAGCTATGTCAAGTCCGAAACCGAAATGGGCAGGATCTTCGGCAACCGGTCGGACGTGCTGGCCGAAACCGCCCGCGTCGCCGACCTGTGCGAGTTCGACTTCGAGAAACGCTACTTCCTGCCGCAGTACCCGCGCCCCGCCGAGTTCGCATCGGACCAAGACCTGCTCGTCCACCTGGCGCGCCGCGGCGCCGCCGAGCGCTATGGGGATCCGATTCCCGACGTGGTGGAGCAGCGGCTCGCGTACGAGCTCGACGTCATCACCCGCACCGGCTACGCCGGCTATTTCCTCATCGTCTACGACCTCGTCAAGGCGGCGCGCGACCGCGGCATTCCCGTGGGCCCGGGACGCGGCTCGGCTGCCGGGTCGCTGATCGCCTACGCGCTGCGCATCACGAATGTCGATCCGCTGCGGTTCGACTTGCTGTTCGAGCGGTTCCTGAACCCCGAGCGCATCTCGATGCCGGATATCGACCTCGATTTCTGCTTCGAGCGCCGGGGCGAAGTGCTGGAGTACGCGCGCGAGCGCTACGGCCGCGAGTCGGTCGGCCA
>DASYTD010000117.1:0-3318 GCA_036002655.1 Gemmatimonadales bacterium | reverse complement strand
CACATCGGTGACTGCGGCATCGCGGCTCGGCTGCATTCCGACAACACCGGCGCCATCGACGTCTCCACGCTGCGAGAGCCCTATCGCATCGAAGGCAAGAAGACGCTCGGCCTCGAGCTGGCCGAGCAGTTGGGGTGGACGCTGCCCGACGCGATCGTCTATCCGACGGGCGGCGGGACGGGCCTGATCGGGATGTGGAAGGCGTTCCAAGAGCTGCGCCAAAGCGGCTGGCTTCGCGGGCCGCTGCCCCGGATGTACACGGTGCAAGCGAGCGGCTGCGCCCCGGTCGTGCAGGCATTCGAATCGGGCGCCGAGCGATGCGAGCCGTGGCCCGATCCCAAAACCGTGGCTGCTGGTTTGCGCGTGCCTTCGCCGCTGGGTGACCGGCTCATGCTGCGGGCGCTGCGCGACAGCGGGGGCGGCGCTGTCGCCGTGAGCGACGAAGCGCTGGTGGCGGCCGCTCGCGAGCTGCAAGTCGCTGAAGGGATCGACGCATCGCCAGAAGGTGGAGCGGCCTTGTCGGGTGCCGTCGCGCTCAAGAACCGAGGCGTGCTGCGTCCCGAGCAGCGCGTCGTGCTCTTCAACACGGGCGCCGGGTGGCTCTATAGAGCCTAAGCCGTTTAATTTCAATACTTCGGCCCATGCGCATCGCCATCCTCGATCCGGCCGCCGGCATTAGCGGCGATATGACGTTAGGGGCCCTGCTATCGGTCGGCTTACCGGTATCATGGCTCGAGGAGCTACCTGCGCGTCTGGGTGTAGGGGATGTGGGTGTTACGGTTCGAGACGTCCGCCGGGCCGGTATCACGTGCAAGCAAGTCGAATTCGCGATTCCCGCGCAGCCTCATGGCCGGCACGTTGGAGAGTTGCTGCGGCTGGTTGAGCGAGCGCCGGTTTCTGATTGGGTGAAAGAGCGCGCGATCAGCGCGTTCCGATTGGTCGGTGAGGCGGAAGGCCGCGTCCATGGCGTCGCGCCGGAGCAGGTGCACCTCCACGAAGTCGGAGCCGTTGATGCGGTGCTCGATATCGTGGGTGCAGTCGAGGGGTTCGAGCGGCTCGGTGTCGATGCCGTGCATCATCTGCCGGTCGCGGTGGGGCAGGGATGGGTCGAGGCGGAGCATGGGCGCCTGCCCGTGCCTGCGCCCGCGACGGCGATCTTGCTGGAGGGCCTCGAAATCGCCGGAGATGGCCCCGTAGAAGGCGAAGCGACGACGCCAACAGGTGCGGCCTTGCTGCGGGTTTTGTCCGCGGGGCCGCCTCCTGAGCGCTGGAGGATGGTGGGGAGCGGCTGGGGAGCCGGGCAGCGCGATCCCAAGCACTATCCGAACGCGCTGCGCATTCTAGTCGCGGAGGCAGCGGGCGAAGCCGGCCGAGTGGTGATGCTCGCGACCGACGTGGACGACATGAGTCCCGAATACGTCGAGCCGTTGCGACAGGCGCTGGTCGGCGCGGGCGCGCTCGATGTCCAGACGTGGCCCGTGCAGATGAAGAAAGGTCGCCAGGGGTTCAGGGTCGAGGTGATGGCGCCTGAGGCACTCGCCGACGCCGTGACGGCGGAGCTGTTCCGCCACAGCACGACGGCGGGGGTGCGGCGCTGGATCGCCGAACGGGCGACGCTGCCGCGACATCAGCTCACGGTGCGGCTGGACGGCGTGGCTGTGCGGGTCAAGGTTCTGGATGGTGGCAGTGTGCGTGTGAAGCCGGAATATGAGGATGTGCTGGCGGCGGCCAAAGCGCTGGGACGGCCGCCGATCGACGTGGCGCGCGCGGTGGAGCGCGACGCCGAGGCTCTTATTGCGAAAGCCAAGGAGTGAACGTGCCCACAGTTCGGAATCTCGTTGCGCTGATGTTGACGGTTGCGGCGCCGGTGAGCGCGCAAAACCGCGGCTGGGCGACGCCCAAGTGCGACTTGAAGCCAGGCCACTACCTCGTCAACAGCGGGCAGTTGTACCTGAAGAGCGCCAGCGAGACGCGCTTCGACGATCAGAAGCAAAAGGATCTGCGCGACGCGCAGCGCGTGCTGAATCAGGCGCTGACGACCGGAGGTCAGGAAAAGAATCCCGCCGCCTGGTACTATCTCGGCCGCTACTACATTCTCACGAACGACCCGGCGGGGATGGATTCGGCGTTCGCGCGCGCGGAAGCGCTCAAGCCGGAGTGCAAGGACGACATGGGCGTGTGGCGCCGCGTCCTCTGGGCGCCGACGTTCAACGCCGGCGTCGCCGCCTGGCAGGCGAACAACACCGATTCGGCCATCGCCTCGTTCCGGCGCGCTATCTCGCTGCTCCCGAACGAGCCGACCGGCTACAAGTACCTCGCGACCCTGTTCTTCAATGCCAGTCAGGCAGACTCGGCGGTCGTCTACTTCCGTCGGACGGCGGACGTCTCGGCAAAGGACCCGAAGTTCGCGCAAGATCGGAAGGACGCCCTCTACAATCTCGCGCGCATTCAACAGAGCCTACAGCAGTGGCCCGAAGCGGAAGCGACGTATCGCGAGTATCTGGGACTCTATCCCAACGATCCCGAAGTGTTGGCCGCGTTGGGCAGCGTCCTCATGCAGCGCGGCAACCGAGACAGCGCGTTCGCGATCTACAAGCAGATCATCGCGCGGGGCGATTCGATGGGTTACTACGCGCTCTATCGGGCCGGCGTCGAGATCTCGACGAGCGTGCCGGACGAGCCCGATACGGCCGCCGCGGGAAGCGGCTGCCGGACGGAGGCGCGCGCGGTCCGGCCCGCGCTGACCGCCGCTCGCATTCGCGCCCGCTGTGATTCGGTCACCGCTGGCATGGCGCGCGCGTATCTCCAGAGCTCGAAGGAGGCGTTTACGCTGGCGGCGCAGGCACTCGATGCGAGTCTAAGACTGAATCCGTACTATCGCGAAACGTTGATCCATCGGGCGAACACCGCGCTCGGGATGCGCGACTCTGCAACGGCGGTCGCGATGGCCCGCCGCCTGCTGGCGGTCGATCCGCTGAACCGTACGTCCATTCGGATCATGGCGTTTGCGCAACAGCAGTCGGGCAAGATCGATTCGACGCTGCATTACCTGCGGCTGGGCGACTCGACCATGATCGCGGATGTAACCGTCGGCCAGTTCGATTCGACCGAGACGGGGAGATTCGTGAAGGGGCTGGTGACGAATCCACGAACCGTGCCGAGTCCGCCGCTCAAGCTGGTGTTCGAGTTCGTGAACGTGAAGGGAGAGGTGGTCGCCACCGATACTGTGCAGGTGCCCCCGATCGACCCTGGGCAGAGCCAGCCGTTCGAGCTCAAGCCAGCCGGTCCCGGCATCGTCGCGTGGCGGTATCGAAAAGC
>DASYTD010000116.1:0-3089 GCA_036002655.1 Gemmatimonadales bacterium | reverse complement strand
CTCCGCCCCTGCGTCATCTCGTTGTAGACCTTCTCCAGCACCTCCGGCGTCGCCGAGAGAAACCGGCAGCGTTCATCGCCGCGACTCCGGCACTCCACTTCCATCACCGCCACCGTCTCGTCGGACAGCCGGCCCAGAAAGTCGGCGAGCATTCCCGCGGAAAAGAAGCACATCGGCGTTTGTGACGTCCCCGGCTCGGCTTCCGCCCAATCGCTCGAGTCGAGCGCGAGGGCGCCGGTCCCGACCGGGCTCATCGTCACCGTGCCCCAGCCACTCCTCGTGAAAAACTCGGAGAGCGTCTCGGCCAACAAGTCGGCATCGAGATTTCCGGGGCTGTCCACGCCCGTCCGACCCGGCAGCCACGCGGCGAACGCTCGGTAGCTCCCCTCGCCGGCGGCGTACCCGGCCTCCTGAAGGACCGTGATGACCTGGTCGGGCGCGTGGGCGGCGAGACTCGCGTGTAGCTGGCGGAGGATGCCGGGAACGGTCATATGGGAACGCAACTTAGGGTTTGCGGTTCGCGCGGCGCAAGAGTTCGGCTTCGTCGATTTGCTCGACGCCGAGCGCTTTCGCCTTGTCGAGCTTCGACCCCGGGTCGGCGCCCACGACCAACGCCGTCGTCTTTTTCGATAGGCTGTCGGTGACGTGGCCTCCGGCGGATTCGATCAGGTCGCGCGCCTGCTGGCGTGAGAGCGTCGGGAGCGTGCCGGTGACGACGTAGGTCTGGTCGGCGAGCGGCCGTGGGCCCGTGGCGGTCGCCGTTTCCTTCAGCGTCAATCCGAGTTTTTCGAGCCGTTCGACGAGCTTGCGATTGCGCGGCTCCGCGAAGAAGCCGGCGACGGCGTCGGCAATCGCCGGCCCGATCCCCCGAACTTCACCGATCTCCTCGGCCGAGCCACTCGCGAGCGCCGTCATCGTCCCGAAATGGCGCGCCAGCAGCTTCGCCCCCTGCGCGCCGACATGCCGGATGCCGAGCGCAAAGAGCAGGGACGAGAGGGGCTGCCGCTTGGAGTCGGCGATCGCGTCCACCAGCTGTTGCGCCGATTTCTCGGCGAATCCTTCGAGCGCCAGGAGCTGCATCGGCGTCAGCTCGTACAGGTCGGCGACATCGTCGATGAGCTTGGCATCGAGGAACGCGCGCACCCGCTCGTAGCCGAGCCCGCGGATGTCCATCGCGCTGCGGCTGGCGAAGTGCACGATCGATTCGAGAATGCGCGCCGGGCACGAGATGTTGGGGCAGTAGGTCATCACCTCTTCGTGCGGATGCTCGACCTGCGAGCCGCAGCTGGGACAGCGCTCCGGCATGCGGTAGGGCTTTTCGGCGCCGGTCCGCCGGTCGCGCACGGGCCCGAGAATCTGCGGAATGACCTCGCCGGCGCGCGTCACCTCGACCCAATCGCCTGCGCGAATGTCCTTGGCCGAAATGAGCTCGGCGTTGTGCAGCGTCGCGTTGGAGACCGTGACGCCGCCGATCTCGACCGGCTCGAGCACGGCGTAGGGATTGAGCGCCCCCGTGCGGCCCACATTGATGCGGATTTCCACCAGCTTCGTGATCTGCACCTCGGGCGCGAATTTGCGGGCGACCGACCACCGCGGCTCGCGATTGCCGATCGTGCCGAGCTCCGCGTAGAGCGACCGCTTGTCCACCTTCACCGCCACGCCGTCGGCGCCGTAATCGAGCGTCGGCAGCAGCGCCTCGAACTTGGCGATCGCCTGGTGAGCCGCGGCGAGATCGGGCACGCGGGTGTGGTGCGGCTCGACGGGGAGTCCCCACTGCAGCAGCGTTTCCAGCAGCTCATGCTGGGAATCGATGCTCAGTTTCTGTCCGGGAGCCTCCACCTGGAAAGTGAACACGCGCAGGCCGCGCGCCCGCGTGATTCGCGAATCGAGCTGTCGCAGCGCGCCGGCGGCGGCATTGCGCGGATTGGCGAACGGCGGCTCGCCGGCTTTCTCGCGATCGCGGTTCACCTTGATGAACTGGCTCTTGGGCAGATAGACCTCGCCGCGCACTTCCATTTTCTTGGGCCACCCCTTGCCCCGGAGCCGCAGCGGCAAGTCGAGCACGGTCCGCAGATTGGCCGTGACGTCTTCACCTTCGACGCCGTTGCCGCGCGTGACGCCCGTGACGAGAACGCCGTCCTCGTACGTGAGGCTTACGGCGGCGCCGTCGATTTTCACCTCGAGGGTGTAGCCCGCCTCCTTCACTTCCGGCACGAGCCGCGCGTTGCGCTCCTCCCATGCGAGCAGCTCGGCTGCGGTGAAGGCGTTCGCCAGCGACAGCATCGGCACGAGGTGGCGGTGTTTGCGGAACGACGTGGCCGGCTCGCCGCCGACGCGCAGCGTGGGAGAATCGGGTGTGCGGAGAGCGGGCTGCTGCTGCTCGAGCGCCTGCAGCTCACGGAACAGCCGATCGTACTCGGCGTCCGACAGCTCCGGCTTGTCGAGGAGGTAATACGCGTGGTTTGCCCGCTCCAGAATCCGCCGCAGCTCGGCGGCGCGGGCCGCCGCCTTCTTCACCGTCCCTTGGCTTCTTCCTGGATGACGGCCATCGCCACGCCGACGAGCCGATCGAGCTCATCGGCGCTGGCTTTCGGAAGGAGCCCTTCGCCCCACGCCCCGTCACGCTGCCCGAACGCATCCAGCAGCCGGCGGAAAAAAACGAGCAGCGCGACGCGCTCCAGTTCCATATGGCGCAGTTGATCGCCCGTCTCGTGCTGGCGCTGCGCCAGCCGCTCGTAGCGGTGGGCATTGCGCAGGCTCTGCGCCGTGAGCGCCGCCACGACCTGCACAAAGCGGACGTCGGCATCGGAGAAAGTGGGCCCGTCGCGGTAGGTGCGCAGGAAAATCGCGCCGATGGCGACCGACCGCCACGTGATCGGGACGACGGTGATCGACTTTACCCGGCGATTGATCAACTCGCCTTTCACGTGCCGCAGGGAGGGATCGTTGGCGGCGTCGGGAATGAACACCGTTTGACCGCTCTGCATCGCGCGCTTGAGCTCGGGATAGCGCTCGAGATCCACGACGTAGTTGCGGATCGTGGGATCCTCGTATGAGGCCACGAGCCGCACCGAGCGGCCGCCCTTTTC
>DASYTD010000115.1:0-3746 GCA_036002655.1 Gemmatimonadales bacterium | reverse complement strand
CGACGCACGGCGCGGTTTACCCCTTCGGGCAGTACTGGCGCCACGACGGACCGGCGCGGTGGCTCTCCCGTCAGCAGCTCGTGCAGCACACACGCGAGCGCGTAGACGTCGGTGCGCGCGTCGATCGGACCCGCCCTGCCGCCGAGCATTTGCTCCGGGCTCATGTACTCCGGTGTGCCGACCGCGATCCCCGTCGCCGTCAGCCGCTCGTCGGCCGACTCGGCGACCGCGCGCGCGATGCCGAAGTCGGCAATCACCGCGTGGCCCTCTTCGAGCAGAATGTTTTCGGGTTTGATATCGCGGTGGATCACGCCGCGGCGATGTGCCGACTCCAAGCCGTCAGCGACTTCGCGCGTGATGCGTAGCGCCTCGTCCAGCGGCACCGGCCGCGCGCGCTCCAGCCGGTGGCGCAGCGATTCGCCCTCGACGTACGGCATGACGTAGTAGAGCAGCCCGTCGGCTTCGCCCGAATCGAGCAGCGGCAGAATGTGGGGATGGCTGAGCTGAGCGGTGAGCTTGATCTCGCGCAAAAAGCGATCGGGGCCCAGCGCGAGGGCGAGCTCCGGCTTGAACACCTTGATCGCGACGAGGCGGTCGTGTTTCAGGTCGCGCGCGCGATAAACGACCGCCATCCCGCCCTCGCCAAGCTCGCGCTCGATGGTGTAGCGGCCGCTCAACGCGGCGGCCAGGCGCTGCCGTTGATGAATAGCCACGGCGCCAATTTAGCGTGAACTTAGAACCATGCGCTCACGCCGCCCCCTCGCCGCCGCCTTTCTCGCCGCCCTTCTTTCCTGTAGCGACAGCTCCGGTCCCAATGGGGGTCTCAAGTCCGCATCCGCGCTCGCCACCCAGCTCGAGGCCATCGATCACGCCATCGCGACGCCGCAGCTCAAGAGCCTCGGCGCACTCGCGCTGCCGGTCCTGAACTTGGGCATCGACGTCCACACCATCTCGTCCATCACGTGGGGTCGGACCATCGAATGGAACGAGTTTCGTGTGCGCTATGAATTCACGCAAGGCACCGGTGCGCCAGCCGACGCGCTGCGGTTGATCCTGTACACGCTCGATTCGACGGGGCACCCGGCGTCTCCGATCGAGGAGATCGGCCATGCAGACCTCTATCCCTTCAACGAGCACAACGGCGGCGGGCCTGACAGCATGTCACTGCGCTACGTGGTGACCGATACGCGCACCACGCCCACGGTGGTCGCGGATTTCCTGGCGCACAGCCATGCCGATTCGGCGTGCCAATGCGCGACAGTTGAAGGATGGGCGAGCGATGGGACCACGCGCGTCGATTTCAGCGTGCCCTACGAAATCCCGCTCGATAGCGACGGGCGCTTTCCCGGCAGCTTCACAGCGTCGGATTTGTCCTTCGAGCACGTCGCGACGCTGCCTGGCCCAGGCGCGTCGGCGGCCACCGCCAACCTGACGCTGGTCTTCGCGGGCGACACGATTACCACGATGTCCGGGGAGCTCCATCCACATGCGGGCAGGCTCGAGGGTGAAGTGGTAGTCATGATCAACGGGGCACCCTTCACGACCGTGACTCGCACCGCTGCCGGTATTTCCGCAACGGGACCAGGCGGCCGTCCACTGACCAACGCGGAGCGGCGAGCCCTCGCTGCGCTCTTCGATGTGCCGGCCGACATCGCGTATTACATCGAATGGCCGACGTTCGTGATTTTTTTCTGCGGATGTTAACGACGGATTTTTTTTTGCGGATGTTAACGACGGATGGTAAGGGACGGTAAGGGAACAACAGCCCGTCCGCCCGTCCGCCCGTCAGCCCGTCTGTGGTGGCTCTCGCTTGCCGGTCCGGCGCTCCACAAACGCATGATACCCACACTTGCAGCGCGCGATCGTCTGACCCTGCCGGTCGCTTCCAAAGGCCAGCGGTTTCCCACAGTCGGGACAGCGCGGCGGTCCGCCGTCCTTGACGAGCTGGAGCCGCTCGGCGGCGCGGTTCACTTGTGCCGGTACGTGATGCGGCCGCGTGAGAGATCGTAGGGAGAGAGCGCCACCGTCACGCGGTCACCTGCCAGCACGCGGATCCGGAACCGGCGCATCTTGCCGGCGATCGTGGCGAGCACGGAATGACCGTTGGCGAGCGTCACGCGGAATGTGGAGTTGCGCAGCAACTCCTGGACCAGCCCCTCGATCTCGATCGCTTCTTCCTTAGGCATCGCGGGGTTCCTCTAGTTGCGTCGCGCGTACAATGCGGCACTCACCCTTCCGGGGGGCGGCCCGTAGACGGTCGACGGGTTGCAGGCGCACAGCGCGGTGCGCGGTGACGCGGTGACAACCCCCTCGACCAGCGGCTTGTAGGAAATGACAGCGGGGTCGGTGATGAACCCTCCACAGGCATGACAGTGAATCTCGTTCATCACCGACTCCTTTCTCGCAAGGCTTCGCTTCGCTGCTGCTACTTGGTCGACGGGCTCGGCTGGTTCGCCTGGATCTTGTGGAACGTCGAGTTCGCTACTTCAAACGCCTCGACGCGGGGCGTGCCATCCACGACTTTCGCGAGACTCTGCAACACTGTGGGATACGTGTCGCGGCTATAGGCGTCGGCGCTCTCCTGGCGGTCCCACAAACTGATCGCCAGTGCGTCGGTGCCGTTCGCTGCCACGAACGTGATCTCGTCCTTGAAGCCGTTCTGCTTGCGCAAGACCGGCAGGATGTCCGTCTCCAGCATGCGCGTGAACTCGCGCGCCGAGTCGGCCTTCAGGTGCAGTGTGACGTTGCGTGAATACATAGAGCGTACTCCTTCGACAACCTCCATGACCTACTACTGCGGGTTGACACTTCCCAACTGGTGGAGCATACCCGAGTGTACTATACTTGTCAAGTTCAGTGGCACATTGTACTGAGTATTAACCGTCTACAGTTAACCCAGGCAGCTAGTAAGTAGAGGGGACGTATGGATGTAGCGCTGGTCATTCGGGAGCGGTTGGAAGAGCTGGGGCTCGAGCAGCGCGACTTGGCGCGCGCGGCGCACGTCACGGAGTCCTATGTGTCGCAGCTGTTGAGCGGCAAGAAAGCGCCGCCGGCGCCGCACCGCACCGCGATCTACGAGCGGCTGGACCGCTTCCTCAAGCTGCCGCCCGGCGAGCTCACCAAGGTGGCGGAGCGCGAGCGTATCGAGGAGCTGAAGCGCAAGCTCGGCGAGCGGCCCGAGCCGCTGTTCCCGCGGGTGCGCCAGCTGATTCTGCGCACATGCCGGCCGGACACGGTGAGTCAGATCGGCGCGATCATCGAGCGCCAGCCGTTCGGCGAGCTGGAGCGGCTCGTCACCCGCAAGCTGCTCGAGGTGGTCGGCATCGCCACCGACATCTTCCATCTCAGCGCGAAACACGTCGTCTTGCTCGAGTCACGCATCGAATCGTGGGATATCGACCTCGCCACGTTCGCGCTCGAGATTGTGCTGCGTCCGCGGGCGGGAGGACAGCGCGTGCGGCGCTTCGAGGTCGTGGAGCGCAACGCGGAGCCCGAGCCGGGGCTCGCCAAATTCCTCGCCGATGAGTCGCTGTCCGGCACGGCGACCGACGCCGAGCTCGAGTATTTGAAAGCGCTGCAGTTTCAGGGCCGGCGGCCGACCGCCCTCTTCTATTACCGGGAGCTGCAGAACTTGAGGGACGCGCTGCACTTCGACTGATCCACTTGCTGTCAAAACACATACCGGACGCTGACCTCTACCTGCCAGCGCGACGCGAGATCCTGCACCCGCTTGAGACCACGGAAGA
>DASYTD010000114.1:0-38803 GCA_036002655.1 Gemmatimonadales bacterium | reverse complement strand
CCCCCAGGCACGAGGGCGGCGGTCACCTGCCGGACCACGAGGCCATGTTCGGCATCGTCCAAAAAGTAGCCGAACGACGTGAACAGATTGACGGCGAGGGCGAAACTGCCGTCGCGAAATGGCAGCGCCCGCATATCCCCGCGAACCAATCTGGCGCGCGTACGCTCGCGCGCCCGCCGCAGCATCGCGCGGGACAGATCGAAGCCGATGACGTGCCCACCCAGGCGCTCCAATTCGGCGGCATGGCGCCCGGGCCCGCAGGCGAGGTCCAGAATGCGATCGCCGTTTCCCCAGGTGACGACACGGCGGATCAACGCCACCGCCCGGCGCGCGTCCTCATCGTCGCGGTGCGGATAGAGGGCGTGATACTCCTCCCCGAACCACTGCTCGAACCATTCCGTCATTCGACGAAGACGTCCGCTGTGAACGTGAAGACTTGGGTGGCCGGTTCCCGCCAGCTGCCGGCTGCCAATCCCGCCTTGTGGCAGGCGGCGTTCAAAAAGTCCTCAGGGCCGAGTCCGTGGTCCGTCGCCACCTGCGGCAGCAAGACTGCCTGGGCCGCGCCCCGCCGTACCAGCAGGCCGTCGCGGCCGATCACCACACGACCCGGATCCACCGGCGCGACCCGCACCGGCTCGTTGAGGACGGAGATCGCGATGTGGAGCTCCAGGAGCTCATCGGGTTGGACGGGTGGAAACCGGGGATCGGAGCGGGCCGCGGAGACCGCCACCTGCCGGATGATCTCGCCGAGCGGCCGGTCCCCCATTACGTGTCCGATGCAACCGCGCAGATCGCCGTCCCGCTCTTCCAGCGTCACGAACGCCCCGCGCCGGAGCATCGCGCCCGGTACGTCGGGCACATGCGGAGGGGAGCGGCCCGCCAGCGCCGCTTCGATGGCACAGCGCGCCAGTGCGAGCAGCGCGGTGCGATCGGCCGGCGTGAGATCAGGCTCCGCGATGGTATGGCTCCCCGCGACGGATCGTGTGGGCCCGATACAGCTGCTCGTACAGGACCACGCGCGCCACCTCGTGCGGCAGCGTCAGCTGCGACAGGCTCCACAACCGCTCCGCCTTGCGTAACACCTCGTCGGGCAGCGTGTCCGCACCACCGATCGCGAAGGCCACGTCGCGTCCGTCCATCTCCCACCGTTCCGTCCACTCCGCGAGCTGGACCGAGGACCACTCCTCGCCGCGGCGCGTCAAGGCGACGAGGCGCGCGCCCTCGGGGACGGCCCCCAGGACCCGCGCCTCGTCCTTCGTCTCATGCTCCTCGACCTTCGTGTAATGACGCAGGCGGTCCAAATACTCGTCACACGCCGCGCGGAGCGCTGCGTTTTTCATGCGCCCCACGGCGACGACGCGGTAGCGCATCAGGCATACATGCCGCGCAGCCGGTGCATCCCCGCCACCCGGTCTACGGCGACGATGTAGGACGCGATCCGGTTGGCGACCTTGTGCTTGGATGCGCTCGCCATCACTTCGTTGAATGAGCGCACTAGAATCGCCTCGAGCCGCCGGTTGACGGTCTCCTCGTCCCAGAAATACCCGCCGCGATCCTGCACCCACTCGAAGTAGCTCACCGTCACGCCGCCGGCATTCGCGAGGATGTCGGGAATCACGAACACGCCTTTGTCCTCGAGAATTTTGTCGGCTGCGGCACTGGTGGGTCCGTTGGCGCCTTCGCAGATGATCTTGGCCTTGATGTGGGGAGCGTTCTTGCGGGTGATCACATTTTCGGTCGCGGCGGGGACCAGGACGTCGCAATCGACCGTCAGTACCTGCTCGTGCGGAATCGTTTCGGCCCTGGTGTAGCCGGCGAGCTGGCGCCGCTCCTTCACCCATTTGATCAGGTCCTGCACGTCGAGACCCTTGGGGTTGTGAAGGGCGGTCGACTTGTCGGACACGGCGACGATGATGGCCCCCGCCTGGGCCATCAATTCCGCGGCGATGGAGCCGACGTTGCCGAAGCCCTGCACGGCAATGCGCGCGCCCTTCAGCGTCATGCCCAGCTTCGCGAGCGCCTCCCGCGTCACGATCATACAGCCGCGGCCCGTGGCCTCGCGGCGGCCCAAGGAGCCGCCCATCTCGACCGGCTTGCCCGTCACGACGGCAGTCACGGTGTGGCGTTTATGCATGGAGTAGGTGTCCATGATCCATGCCATCACGCGCTCGTTCGTGTTGACATCGGGCGCGGGGACGTCGGAATCGGGTCCGAGCGTTTCGATAATGCTCGACGTGTAGCGTCGCGTCACACGCTCCAGCTCGGCCATGGACATCGCGCTCGGGTCACAAACCACGCCGCCCTTGGAGCCCCCGAACGGGATGTTCACCAGGGCGCATTTCCAGGTCATCCACGCCGCCAACGCCTTGACCTCTTCGAGCGTCACGTTGAGATCGAAGCGGATGCCGCCCTTGGCGGGGCCGCGCGAGGTGTTGTACAGCACACGATAGCCCGTGTAGACCTCGACCTCACCCGAGTCGCGGAGGATGGGGACCGACACGATGATCTGCTTTTCGGGATTGCGGAGCACCTTGTACAAACCGCGGTCGAGGTTGAGCAGCTTCGCTGCGTGATCGAAGCGCTCCATCATCGCTTCGAACGGATTTTCCTCGGCGAGGAATGTCTGTTTGTCGGGTCGAATAATCGCTGGTTCGCTCATACCACCTTTTTCAGTACCCCTTCCAGGACGCGCTCGACGGCGGCGCCGTTCAATTCCCAACGCAGCGCCAGCTCGGCCACGAACGGCTCCGGCACATCGGGGGCGCCCGGGGGGGGCCAACGGCTGCGCAGCTTCACCGCGTCCTTCTCGGTGACTACAACATAATCGGCGTCTTTGGCGGCCTGCGCGAGCCGGGCTACATCGCCCGGCGAATAGGCGTGATGATCTTGATATGCCGTGAGTTGCACCGCGGCACCGGATGCCCTTACTTGCGCCGCGAAGCTGACGGGATCGGCGATACCCGCTGCGACGATGACGCGCTTCCTCGCAAGGGCCGTCAGCTCGAGGCGTCGGCCCGACCTCAGTCCCACCAGGCCATCGAGTGCCAGGTGGACGGCCGCCACGACCGCCTGTGGCCAGCGTGCCGCGATCCGCGCCGCGAGCACCCGTGATTCGGCGATGGCCGCGCGGCGCCGCGTCACGACGATGACGTTCGCGCGTCCCAGGGCGCTCCAGTCCTCCCGCCACGGACCGGCCGGCAGCGGCCAGGCCACCGCCCGCGGCGGCACGCTCTCCGTGCTGACCAGCGCCACGTTGACGTCGCGCGCGACATCGAGCCGCTGATAGGCGTCATCCAGGACAAGGATCTGCGCGCCTTGCGCGCGAGCTTTCTTGGCGCCGGCCAGTCGGTCGGCGTCGGGAACGACAATCGCCTCGGGGACCAAGCGCTGATGTACGGCCTGCTCGTCGCCGCGATAGCCGCGCAATAGGATGCCCGGCGTGACGCCCCGCCGGGCAAAGAAGGCGGCGGTCCATGCGGCAAACGGGGTCTTCCCTGCTCCGCCGACGGCGAGATTCCCGATCGCCACCGCCGGTAGCGGCAATGGCCGCTGACGCAGCCAGCCTCGAGCGTAGGCCTTGGCTCGAGCGCTCATGACCGTGCGGTACAGCATCGCAAAGGGCAGGAGCACCCCGCGCGCGGCACGCGCGGGCGCCGCGCCGCTCCACCAGAGCCAATGCGCGACTCGCTGCGTCCCGCCGCTCACGAGCTGCCCGTGACTTCGTGCAGGCTGCGTTGCACCGCGTCCATTCCGTGCCGCAAACCGTCTTTGCCGGCGGCGATCTGGATCGGCGGACCGTAGCGCACGTCGATCACGCTCAGTGGCTTGGGAATGCACATTCGATCCCAGGAGCCGAGATACCACGCGGACGACACGCGCGCTCCCACCGGTACGATCGGCACGCCGGCGTGCTGCGCCGCCGCCACGGCGCCCGGCTGCACGCGCTCCGCCGGCCCGCGCGGCCCGTCGGGGGTGATCGCGACCTCGGCCCCGCCTTCCAGCGCCCGCACGATACCCAACAATCCCACCTCGCCCCCGCGCTTCGTGGAGCCGCGCACCGAGCGGTATCCCCAGCGGGTACCCAGGTCGGCGAGATAGCCGCCGTCGCGGTGACGGCTGATCAACATCACGACATCTTCCCCGCGATGCCGGTACAGCAACGGGAGAATGCGGCTGTGCCAGAGGACGAACACGAACGGGCGCCGCATCCCGCGCAGCGCCCGTACGTGTTCCTCTCCCGTCACGCGGTAGCGCCACGTCGCGGCGAGGGCGC
This sequence comes from Gemmatimonadales bacterium, assembly GCA_036002655.1. Lineage (GTDB taxonomy): Bacteria > Gemmatimonadota > Gemmatimonadetes > Gemmatimonadales > GWC2-71-9 > 20CM-2-65-7. Next base: position 34,530 of record DASYTD010000114.1, on the reverse strand, counting down.
GGACCAGCGCCGAGCCGATCCGCGTGGCGATCGGCTCCGCCCAGCGCAGTTTCATCTGATCAATCCGGCCGCGAGCTCGGCGACGCGATCGGCCGCCCCAGGCGCGCCGAGGCGGTCGCGCACCAGCTGCAGCCCTTCGCGCTGGCGCCGGGTCGCGGGATGGGCGGCGTCGAGCAGCGGCAGCACGCCGTCGGCCAGCGTTTCGGCCGTCGCGCGGCGCTGCAGGAACTCGGGCGCGACCTCGTAGCCCGCCACGAGATTGACGAGACCGACCCACGGCACGCGCAGCACGCGAAACGCGATGAACGACGAAATCGGATGGACGCGATAAGTGATGACCATCGGCACGTCGGCGATCGCGGCTTCGAGTGTCGTCGTGCCCGACTTGCAGATGCCTGCATCCGAAGCGGCGAACACGAGCAACGGATCACCCTGGTGGATTGTGATGACCCCAGGGTCCGGATACTCGGCGCCCCGTGTGCCGGCGACGATGATCTGGAGATCTGGGCGCACGGCCGCGACGCGGGCGGCGGCCTCACGAAATATCGCCCAGTGGCGCTTCACCTCCTGCGCGCGGCTCCCGGGAAATAGTCCCAGTACCTGACGCCCGGGATCGAGCCCGAGGACGCGGCGGGCGTCCACGCGCGGCGGCGGCGCCGGCCGGTCCTTGAGGGGATGCCCCACGAACGTCGCGGCGACCCCATGCTCGCGAAAGAACGCTTCTTCGAATGGCAGGATGACGGCGAGCTGATTCACCGGGGCGAGCTTGCGCACGCGCTTTGGTCCCCAGGCCCACATTTGCGGCGCGATGTAATAGAGGACGGGGATGCCGGCTGCCGCGGCCGCCGCGGCGGCGCGCAAATGATAGCCGGGATAGTCCACCAGAATGACGAGGTCGTAGCGCTTCTCGCGAAACGCCTTCTTGACTCGGCCCAGCAACCGATAATGCGCGGGAATCTTGGCGATGGCCTCGACGAACCCCACGACCGAAAACGCTTCCATCCGGTCGAGGACGCGCGCGCCCGCCCGCTCCAGGAGCGGTCCGCCCAACGCTTCCAGCTCGAGACCCGGAAGGCGGCGGTGCAACGCGGTCGCCACCGCAGCGGCGTGCGCATCCGCCGACGGTTCGCCCGCCGAAATGTAAATCCGTGGGCTGTTGTTCACGGCCGGGTGGAAGCGAGCGGCGAGGCTTCGATGGCGTCGGCGACGCGATAGGCGAGTGTCAGCGCCTGGAGCCCTGCGGCGCCGGTGACGACGACGTCCCCGTCTCCACGGACGGCGCGCAGGAAGCTCTCGAGCTCGAGCTTCAGCGGCTCCGCTTCGGGCGCGTCGAGCCGGATGTGCTCCACGATCTCCTCGATCCGCGTGGCGTTGAATCCCTGCCAGCCCGACTTCAGGCGATAGAAGTGTCCGTTCCCCTGCGCGAGATCGAGCGAGAAGTATCCCGTCGGCTGGAAGATGCGCAGCTTGCGCGTGCGCTCGCGCGACACGCGGCTGGCGGTCACGATCGCGACGGCGCCGTTGGCGAACTCCACGCGCGCGTTGGCGATGTCGACGTGCGGCGTGAGGATCGGCACGCCCGTGGCGCGAACCTCACCCACCTCGGAGCGCACCAGCTCGAGGATGAGGTCGAGGTCGTGAATCATCAGATCGAGGATCACGGCGACATCGGTGCCGCGCGGCTGGAACGGCGCCAGACGCTCGGTCTGGAGAAAGCGCGGCTCCTCGAGGTACGACGTCGCGGCGCGCACTGCCCGGTTGAACCGCTCCACGTGCCCTACCTGGAGGCAGACGCCGCGCTCGCGCGCGACCTGCACGAGCTGCTCGGCGCCGGGAAGCGTATCGGCCAGGGGCTTCTCGATGAGCGCGTGCAGCCCGCGCTCGAGCACCGCCATCCCCACCTCGACGTGGGCCGGCGTCGGCACAACGACCGTGGCCGCCTCCACGCGATCGAGCAGCGCCTCGAGGGTTGGATGAGCCACGGTATCGAGCTCCTGGGCGACTTGGGCGGCGCGCGTGGGATTGAGATCGTAGATGCCCACCAGCTCCGCCCCGTCGATCTTCTTGAGCAACCGGGCGTGATGGAAGCCGAGCGCGCCGGTCCCCACCACCCCCACGCGCACCGGCCGGATGCCGGGGGGGGGCCTCACACCATCACTCCACGCTGCGACGCTTCGATGAACCGGAGGAACGTCTCGACCTCCGCGACCTGGGGCAGCTCGAGACGAGCGCGTGCGATGCCCTGACTGACCGTGAGATCCGAATTGAATACCAGGCGGTAGGCGCGCTTCAGCGCCAGCTTCAGCTCTGGAGAAAAGCCGGCCCGCTGCAGTCCCACCGAGTTGAGCCCGTAGAGATGCACCGGATTGCCGGCGGCCTTGGTGTAGGGCGGCACGTCCTGATTGACGCGGGACGCGCCGCCCACAAAGGAATACGTGCCAATCCGCACGAATTGATGGATCGGCACGAGACCGCTGATGATGGCGCGGTCGTCCACCGTGACGTGCCCCGCCATCTGCACGCCGTTGGCGATGATCACGTCGTTCCCGATGACGCAATCATGCGCGACGTGCACGTACGTCATGAGGAAGCAGCGCGCGCCGATCGTCGTCTTGCCGGTCGCGGTGCTGCCGCGATTGATCGTGCAGTACTCGCGGATGATCGTGCCGTTGCCGATTTCGACCCACGTCTCTTCGCCCTTGTATTTGAGGTCCTGCGGGTCGTTCCCGATGACGGTCCCGTACCCGATCTTCACGCCCTCGCCGACCCGCGTATTGCGCTCCAGGACGGAGTGCGCGGCGATGCTGCACCGCTCCCCCACCGTGACCCGCGGGCCGATGACGCAATACGGCCCGGCCGACACGTCGGCGCCCAGCTCGGCCGTCGGATCGATCAGCGCGGTTCGGTGAATCACTTATCGACCACCATCGCCATCATTTCCGCTTCCGCCACGATCTGGCCGTCCACGTAGCCCGCGCCCTTCATGCGGCACGTCTTGCCGCGGAATTGAATCATGTCGAGCTCGAAGCGGATCTGGTCCCCCGGGACCACCGGCCGCCGGAATTTCACGTTATCGAGAGACATGAAGTAGACCACCTTGTTCGCCGTATCCTGACCCTCGAAGTGGCTCATTAATAACATGCCACCCACCTGCGCCATCGCTTCGATGATTAACACGCCGGGCATGATGGGATGACCGGGGAAATGACCCTGAAAGAAGGGCTCGTTGATCGTGACGTTCTTGATGCCCACGATGCGCTTCTGTCCCTCCACTTCGATGATCCGGTCCACGAGCAAGAACGGATATCGGTGGGGGAGGTAGTCCATGATCTTGCTGATGTCCATCGCCGGCATTCCGGTGCGCCTCCCTGCGCGAGCGAGTGCCCGGGCCAGGGCGATGTTGCCGCCGTGGCTGGGCCGCGTCGCCACCACATGAGCCTGAATCCGGGCGCCGGTCAGCGCCAGGTCTCCCACGATATCCGCCGCCTTGTGTCGCACGAATTCATCCGGCCAGCGCAGCTTGCCGCCGTGGACGACGCCGCAGTCGTCCAGGACGATCGCATTCGCTTCCGATGCCCCCTTGATCAGCCCTCGCGCCTGCAGCTCCGCTACCTCATGCGTGAAGCCGAACGTGCGCGCCGGCGCCAGCTCTTTTGCGAAACTCTCGGGCGTCACTTCGTAGCTGCCCGCCTGCCGCCCGATCAGGGGATGCGCCCATTCGATCGCCACCGTGAGCTGGAACGTTTTCGCCGGCGCGACCACGTAGGCCGCATCCTTGTCCGTGACGGTGAACGGCGCCGGCACGGTCAACACCGCCGCCTCGCCCCCCACCGACACCGGCTCGGCTTTCGTCAAGGCGTCGAAGTAGGGCTGCACGCTGCCGTCGAGAATCGGCGGCTCGGGACCCGTCAACTCGACGGTGAGATCGTCGATGACGTGCGCGGCAACGGCGGCGAGGAGATGCTCGACCGTATGAATCGTCGCTGCGCCGTGGCCGATCGCCGTGCGGCGGTCGACGGCCTCGACCTCGGTCAGCCGGGCTGGGACCTCGGGCTTGCCCGTGAGATCGGTTCGCCGGAACACAATGCCCTGCCCGGCGGGCGCCGGCAGAAACGTCGCTTCTGTCGTAGCACCCGTGTGCAATCCCGTGCCGCGCAGCGCCGCGGGACGCGTGACGGAGCGCCTAGCGCTCTGTGGCGGCAGGGGGTGCCTCAGGGGGGGCAGGCGCGGGGGCGGGGGCGGGCGCGGTCTTCGATTCGACGAGTTGCTCGAGCTCGCCCACGATCTTCGCGAGCCGGTAGAGCGTGACCTGCCCGCGCAGATACTCGCGGTGCGTGCGGGCCGGCGTGCCGAAATACGTCGCGTCGGCGGGAATATCGGCGATCGTCCCCGCCTGGACGAGCAGCCGCGCGCCGCGCCCGATGGTGAGATGGTCCGAGATCCCGGCCTGCCCCCCGATGATCACGTCGTCCTCCACCTGCACGCTGCCCGCGATCCCCGCCTGTGCCATGATGAGGCAACGCGCGCCGATGCGCACGTTATGCGCGATGTGGACGAGGTTGTCGATCTTCGTGCCCGACCCGATCACGGTGTCGTCCACGCTGCCGCGGTCGACGCACGTGTTCGCTCCGATCTCGATGTCATCCCCGATGAGGCAACGCCCCACGTGCGGAATCTTGCGGTGCCCCCCCGCTTCGCCGACCTTGCCGGGGATGTAGCCGAAGCCGTCGCTCCCCAGCACGGCGCCGGCGTGGACGATCACGCGCTTGCCGAGCGCCGTACCGGCGTAGAGCGTGACGCCCGGGTAGAGCTGCGTGTCGTCGCCGACGGCGACGCCGTCTCCCAGGACGCATCCCTCGCCGATACGAACGTTGCGGCCGAGCTGCACGCCGCGGCCGATGACGGCATGGGGGCCGATCGCCACCGGTTCCTGCCAGGTGGCGCCCCGGCCGACGACGGCGGTCGGATGGACGCCCGCTTCCCAGACGGCCTGCGGGTACAACACGGGAAGCACCACCAACAACGCCGCGTAGGGGTCCGCGACGATGATGCGTGTTTCCGGCCCGCCCTCCGACGATGCGAGCGACGGCGCGACCAGGACCACGGATGCACTGGTGCGCTGAAAGTAGGGGACGTAGCGGGACGCGGCAAGAAAAGAGAGATCGCCGGGACCCGCGCGCTCCAACGGCGCAATCCCGGCGACGTTGACGGTACCGGGTCCCACCAGCCGACCGCCGGTGAGCGCAGCAATCTCACTAGCGGAAAGAGTACGCGTGGTGAGCTACTGGGCCTGCGAGAGGCGCTGCAGCACCCGAGCCGTGATGTTGAGCGAGGGATCGGCCGCGGCGATCAATCCTCCGGCGGCGTCCGCGTCCAGAATCAGCGCATAGTTCAGCTCGGCGCGTATCCCCTGGATCACCGAACTCACGCGGGCTTGGATCGGCTGGAGCAGCTCCTGCTCGCGCTGGCGCGCCCGATCCTGCAGCTCGTTGGTCCGCTGCTCCATGCGCTGCTGCATCGCCTGGAGCTCACGCTGCTTCGTCTGCCGCGCGGCGGGCGAGAGCACGATCGACTGCTGATCGAACGCCTGCACGGCCGAGTCGAGCTGCTGCTGCAGCTTCTGCACTTCGGTCCGGAAGCCGTCGACCTCCTTGAGGTACGTGGACTCGGCGACCGCGTAGCCCGGCGTGCGTTGCAGGATTTCCCGGGAATTGATGAACGCGATCCTGACCGGCGCCGCTGCGGACGAGGGACCTTGTCCGAGCGCGACAGTGGGCGCCGTCACGAGGGACGCGACGGCGGCGACGGCGGCGAGCGAAACGAGCACGAGACGCTGCATAACGCGGGAACTCCCGGGGTGGACTGTGGGACCTAGCTTAGAAGAAATTGCCGAGCTTGAAGTGCAGCTTCCAACCTGGCGCCGGTCGGCCATTGGCGTCAACCCGATCAAAGCCGTAGGCGTAATCGATGCCGAGCGGCCCGAGCGGCGAGATGATGGCGACACCGACACCGGCGCCACGAAACAGCCGCGTCGGGTTGTATTGCGCGGGGCGCGACCAGACGTTGCCGGCGTCGAAAAACGAGGAGATGTACAGCATCTGGGAGACGCGCATGCCCAGCTCCCCCGTCATCGTGAAGAACGCCTTGCCGAACGCGTTGGGGCTGGCGCCATTGGCGCTGGCGTTGGGATCGTAGCCGAACGGCGTGATGGACGCCTCGTCGTAGCCGCGCAGCGGGATGAAGAACTGGGTGCCGCCCAGGGTGAACAGCTGCTCGAAGAACGGCGAGCTGCCGAATACGAACCCCGACCGTGTCGAGAAGCCGAGCACGAACTTCACGTTCGAGGTCGCGGAGTTGCCGAGCGTCCCGATCGGGGCGTAGAAGTGCCCCTCGATGTCGGCGCGCTGGAAGTTGCCCTTGCCCCCCAAGATGCCGCCGCTCTGCGACAAGCCAAACTGCACCATCGTGCCGGCGGTGGGGAACGGCAGATCGATGCGCGTATCGCGCAGCAGCGAAGCGCCGACCGTCGAGCGCACGCAGTCGTTGCAGCGGAACGCGCTCGAGAACGCGGTATTGGTGCTCGAGCCGGTGAAGCTCTGCTGATCGATGCCGTACGACAGGAATAAGCGCGAATAATTGTCGCCGAACACCGGGAAGCCGAATTGCAGGTTCGCGCCGCGGCGGCGCAACCGGCCGACGTCGGCGATCACGTAACGCACGCGCGTATTGTGCACGCCGATCGTCCCGGAGATGCGGGATTCGCGAATCGCCGGATCGCTGAACGAGACGTCGAAGTCGTTGATGTTCTTGCCGAACTGCCACTGGAACCGGCCGCGCTTGCCCTGGCCGAACAGGTTGGGCTCGTCGAGGCCAAGGAAGCCGCCGACGCCGGTGCCTTGTCCCACCGACGCGCCGAAGTTGACGTTGCCGGTGTGCTTCTCGGACACGTGGAACACGACGTCGATGTCGCCCTGATCGTTCGCGGGCCGCGTATCGGGGAACGGCAGCGGCTGATTGAAGAACCCGAGGTTCGACACGCGTTGATAGGATGCGATCAGGGCGTCCTGGCGGAAGACGTCGCCCGGGACCATCACGATCGCTTCGCGAATCACGCGCTCGTGCGTGACGTCGTTGCCGCGGATCTCGATATGATTGACGATCGCCGGCTGGCCCTCCGTGATGACCCAGCGCAGGTCCACGACCGGCTTTCCGTCGGGAGCGGTGCGCCGGATGATGTCCGGGCGCACGCTGACGTAGATGTAGCCGTTGTTGTAATACAGCGTCTGCAGCTTGCGGGTCGCGTCCTGCCACTGCTGGTCATCGAAGTACGCCGTGTGCCGCCGTCCGCCGAGGCCGAGCAAGCCGGTGCGCTGATCCTGGTTGAACGGAAAGAACGTTTCCAGCTCCTCGGTCGAGAAGCGCCGGTTTCCCACGATCTCGAATGTGCCCACCCGGTACGGCTCGCCCTCGCTGACCTGCATCACGAGGCTCGCCTTGCCGGTCTGCTCGTGCACGATCAACGTGTCGTGGAGCACCTGGAAGTCCACGTACCCCCGCTGCCCGTAGAACGCCGGAATCTTCTGGCGCAGGTCCTCGGCGAGCTTGTCGTCGTTGTATTCGCCGGAGCGGAACCACCAGAATCCTTCGGGACGCGAGCTCATCTGCGCGGCAATCTGCTCGTCCGTGAAGTGCGTGTTGCCCTGGATATCCACCTGGGCGATCGCGACGCGGCGCCCCTCGTCGATGTCGAAGATGACGCGCACGGCGGTGGAGTCGCGCTCGTACACGTAGAGCGGCCGCGCGCGCTCCAGGTAGTAGCCTTGGGCGTGATACAGGGAATCGATGCGCGCCCGGGACCGCTCGACGGACGCGAGATCGAGCGGACGGCCCTCGGCAAGCTGCACCTTGTCGCGGACGGCGCGCTCGGACAGGCGTTCCACTCCGCGAATCGCCCACTTCACGAGCATCGGCCGCTCGCGCACCTGAATCACGAGAACGGTCTTGCCCGCCGGCGACTGCGTCTGCGTCATCACGACGTCGTCGAACTGGCCGCTCTGATAGAGCGCCTGGATGGCCCGCTGCACGTCACGGTAGGTAATCGGCCGGCCGACGACGAGGCCGCTGAGCTGCACGATGGCGGTCGGGCTATTGCGGCGCCCGCCCACCACCGCGATCGAGTCGGGCACGGGGGGCGGCGGCGTCACCGCCGGGCCGCCCGCGCCCCGGCCCTGAGCGGTGCACAGGCGCGGGGCGAGGACGGCGAGGCTAACGACGAATGGGAGAGAAAGCCGGCGAATCACGCCTTCGAGCCGGAGAGTGCCTTGAACGCCAGACGCTCTTTGTCGGTAGCGGCGACGTCCACTTCGATCTCGTCGCCTTTCGCGAAATCGCCGACGAGGATCTTCTCCGACAGCGGGTCCTCGACGTACTTCTGAATGGCGCGCTTGAGCGGCCGCGCGCCGTAGTGCTCGTCGTAGCCGTGATCCACGAGGAAGTCGGTCGCGGCCTGCGTCAACCGCAGCGTCAGCTCTTCCTCGCCCAGGCGCTTCTGCACGTCGCGCGCCAGGATGGCGACGATCAGTGCAATGTGGTCCCGGTTCAGGGCGTGGAAGACGATCACGTCGTCCAGCCGGTTCAGGAACTCCGGATTGAAGACTTTGTTGATCTCTTCCTTGACCTTCTCGGCCATCTTGTCGAACTCGTTGCGCGCGTCGGAGTGCCCGAAGCCGAGGGTCTTGCCCTTCACGACGTCGCGCGCACCGACGTTCGACGTCATGATCACGACGGTGTTCTTGAAATCGATGAGCCGGCCGTAGTTGTCCGTCAGATGCCCTTCGTCGAGCACCTGGAGCAGGATGTTGAAGACGTCGGGGTGTGCCTTCTCGATTTCGTCGAGCAGCACCACGGAGTACGGCTTGCGCCGCACGGCCTTGGTCAGCGTGCCGGAGTCTTCGTAGCCCACGTACCCCGGCGGCGCGCCGATCAGCCGGCTCACGGAGAACTTCTCCATGTATTCCGACATATCGACGCGGATCAGCGCGTTGGCGTCGGCGAACAGGAAGCGCGCGAGCGCGCGGGCCAATTCCGTCTTGCCGACACCCGTCGGTCCACTGAAGATGAAAGAGCCGATGGGACGCTTGGGATCTTTGAGGCCCGCCCGGCTGCGGCGGATGGCCCGCGAGATCACGTGAATGGCCTCGTCCTGCCCCACCACGCTCTCGTGCAGCTCGTCTTCCATGCGCAGCAACCGCGCGGTCTCCGCCTCCTGGAGGCGCGTCACCGGAATCCCGGTCCAGCGCGACACGATGAAGGCCACGCCTTCTTCGCTGATCGTGGGCCGGCGGGTCTGGCGCTCGCGCTCCCACTCTTCCTGCTTGCGCCGGATTTCGGCCTGCAGCTCGCGCTCGGAGTCGCGCAACGAGGCGGCTTTTTCGAAGTTCTGATCGCGGACGGCGGCTTCCTTGTCGCCGTTGATCCCCTCGAGCTTCTCCTTCAGCTCGGCGACTTCGGGCGGCGGCACCTGCGCGGCGAGCCGTGCCCGGGCGCCCGCTTCGTCGATCACGTCGATCGCTTTGTCGGGCAGGAACCGGTCGGTGATGTAGCGCTCCGACAGCTTGGCCGCCTCGACCAGCGTCTCGTCCGGAATGACGACGCGGTGGTGATCCTCGTAGCGCTTGCGCAGCCCCTTGAGGATTTCGATCGTCTCGTCGACCGTCGGCGGATCCACGATCACCGTCTGGAAGCGGCGCTCCAGCGCGCCGTCCTTCTCGATGTATTTCCGGTACTCGTTCAGCGTCGAGGCGCCGACGCACTGCAGCTCACCGCGCGCCAGCGCGGGCTTCAGCATGTTGGACGCGTCCACCGCGCCCTCGGCCGCGCCGGCGCCCACGAGCGTATGCAGCTCGTCGATGAAAAGAATGATGTTCTTGTTCTGCGCGATCTCGTTGATCACCGCTTTGAGGCGCTCCTCGAACTGGCCGCGGTACTTCGTGCCCGCGATGACGGCGGCCATGTCGAGCGACAGCACGCGGTGATCCTTGAGCGCATCGGGGCACTGGCCCCCGGCGATCAGCTGCGCCAGGCCTTCGACGATCGCCGTCTTGCCCACCCCCGGCTCCCCGATCAAAACCGGATTGTTCTTCTTGCGGCGCGACAGGATCTCCATCACGCGCTCGATTTCCTTCTGGCGGCCGATCGTGGGATCGAGCGCGCCTTCGGCCGCGAGCTGCGTCAGGTCGCGGCAGAAATGGTCGAGCGCCGGCGTCTTGGATTTCTTCTCGCTCTTGGGCGGCGTCGGCTGCGCGCCGGTACCGCCGCCGGCGGGCGTCGCCGGCATCTCGCTGCCGAGCAGCCGCAGCGTTTCGGCGCGCGCCTGCTCGAGGTTCACGCCCGCGTCCGTGAGGACCTGCGCGGCGATCCCCTTCTCCTCCCGCAGCAGCCCGAGCAGCAGGTGCTCGGTGCCCACGTAGGAGTGATTCAGCTCGCGCGCCTCGCTCATGGCGAGCTCGAGCACCTTCTTGGCACGCGATGTATACGGCAGATCGGGACCGGCGGCGGCCGCCGCTTTCCCCTTCTTGACCGTCTCTTCGATCTTTTGCTGGATCTCTTCGAGATCGACGTTGAGATTGGTCAGGACCGCTGCGGCGACACCCTCGCCCTCACGGATCAAGCCGAGCAGGATGTGCTCGGTGCCGACGTACTCGTGGTGCAGACGCGCCGCTTCTTCGCGGGCCATCTGCAGAACTTTCCGAACTCGATCCGTGAAATTGTAGCCGTTCATCGCGATTCCCGACTCACCCTTTCGCCCTTCAGCTGGGTTCCGCTTCGAGCAGGCGCCGTACAAACGCAGCGCGCACCGTCGGCAGTTCGCGGTCGCCGGTGGACCGGCCATCCATCGCTGCCAGGTGCGCGGGTTGCGTGTAAATCAGCAGTTTGTTGAGCGTATATACCCCTGGTCCGGGAAGCAGATTCAGCCCCACGCCCAACCGCACACCGCTCAACAGATTCATCGTCTCTTCAAAAGACAGCCGGCGCGCATGCTTGAGAAGGCCATAGGCGCGCCACGTCTTGTCTTCGACCTCCTCAGGCGCCGTCCGTAAGAGCACGTCCCGTGCCTGTTCCTCGTATTCGACGACCTGCCGGACGATTTTCCCGAGGTGATCGATCAACTCGTCTTCGGTCTTCCCCAGGGTTGTTTGGTTAGACAACTGGAAGAAGTTACCGACGACTTCACTGCCTTCCCCGTATAAGCCCCGAAAGGTTAATCCAACCTGCGAGAGACCTTGCAGAACTTTGTTGATTTCCTTGGTCAAAACAAGGCCCGGCAAATGGATAAGCACGCTTGCCCGCAGCCCGGTTCCTGCATTCGTGGGACAGGACGTAAGATAGCCAAATTCAGGATGAAAGGCGAAAGGAACGAGCCGTCCTAACTCGGCATCGACCGCTTCGACAGCGGCGTACGCGTCCTCCAAATCGAATCCGGACCACATGCCGTGCAGCCGCAGGTGATCCTCTTCATTTACCATCACGCCGACTTGGTCCTGCACCAGCAGCGCCGCGCCCGGCCGGGGTCGGGACTCTCGCTCGAGACCTGCCAATTCCTTACTGACTAAATGGCGCTCATGCAGGATTTGCCGTTCCGGCCGCTCCATCTGATCGAGGTGGAACGCCACCGCCGCAGCGAGATGATCGGATGACGACGCCGCCTCGCTGACGCGCTCGAGAACCGCCGTCCGATCGGCGTCCTTCGCTCGCTGGCTGAAGGGGATGCCGCGCACGTTGCGGGCGAGGCGGATCCGGGTCGACAGAACGACTGTCGCCTTCGGACCGGAGGCGTCCAGCCAGCGCATGCCGCCATCGGGCAGGAGGGAGAGATCCATTATTCGAGCACCCGAATCCGGTCGCGCAGCTCCGCGGCCAGCTCGAAGTTTTCGCCTTCGACCGCGCGCCGCAGCTGCGCCTTGAGATCGAGCAGACGGCTGCGGGGATCGGAGTCCCCACCCGCTTCCCCTGGGATCTCGTAGCGCTCGCCGACGTGCTGGCTGGAGCCGTGCAGCCGGCGCAGCAGATCACGCAAATGCGCGTCGAACGTGACGTAACATTGATCGCATCCCAGCCGGCCTGAGTCGCGGAAGTCCCGGAGGGTACTGCCGCACTCGGAGCAGCGGACGGTGTCGCTTGGGGCCGGGACGAGTGCTCCTCCCGCCCCCGCCCCCCCCGCTCCCCCGCCCCCCCCACCCCCGCCTTTGCCGAGCGCACCGAGGAAATTGCCCAGCGGCGACTTCAGCACGGCCCCGCCCGTCTCGACACCCTTTTGCTGAGCGCACTGCTCGCACAAGTGCAGCGTCACCTTGGAGTCGTGCTCCACCTGGGTGAGGTTGATGATCGCGTCGCGTTCCTTGCAGTTATCGCAGAGCATCAAGGTATCGCATCGACCGAGCTCACCGTGGTGAGCCGGCCGTCCTCCAGCAAGAGAACGCGGTCCGCGCGGCCGGCGAGCTGACGGTTGTGCGTGACGACGACGACCGCCGTCTCGTACTCCCGTGCCAGCCGGAAAAAGATCTCGTGCAGCCGCTCGGCGTTGGCGTGGTCCAGATTCCCGGACGGCTCATCCGCGAGCACGACGCTCGGATCGTGCACGAGCGCCCGGGCCACCGCGCAGCGTTGCTGCTCTCCGCCGGACAGCTCGGCGGGCCGATGGCTCATGCGCCCTGCGAGCCCGACTTCCGAGAGCACCTCCTCCGCCCGTGAGCGGGCCTTCCGGGGGGACGTGCCACCGATCAGGAGCGGCATCATCACGTTTTCCAACGCCGAAAACTCACGCAGCAAATGATGAAACTGGAACACAAATCCGAGCTTGCGGTTCCTGAGCTCCGCCGCGCCGCGCGCTTCGAGATCGGCATAGCGTGATCCGTCCAGCCAGATATCTCCAGTCGTCGGGCTGTCGAGCGCGCCGAGGAGATGCAGCAGCGTGCTCTTCCCCGCCCCAGAGGCGCCCACGATCGCGACGAATTCGCCGCGCCGGACTTCCATATCTATGCCGCGCAAGATCTCGAGCAGCTGCCCATCGCCCCCCGCGAATACTCGGCGGACCGCCCTGGCCACGAGCAGCGCGTTCATTCGTACCGGATCGCGGTGACCGGATCGAGCCGGGCAGCCTGCGCGCTCGGATAGAGGGGCGCCAACGTCGCGATGACGAGACTCGCCGCGACGACGGCGATCGCGTCGAGGGGATTGTTCAGCACGGGCAGATGATCGATGAAGTAGATCGATGGATCGATCGGAATGAGATGACCGCGGTTCACGCTCGCGCCCAGGATGAGCCCGAGGGTCGCCCCGAGCAGCGTACCGACGAGTCCGATGAATATTCCTTGCACGAGAAAGACCCGTCGGATGCGCGCCCGCTGCATCCCCATCGCGAGCAGGATGCCGATCTCGCGCGTCTTGTCGCGCACCACCATCGTCAGCGTCCCCACGACATTGAACGCCGCCACGACGCAGATCAGGAATACGACCAAGCCCATCGCGAGCTTCTCGAGCTTCAGCGCCGAAAACAGCGAACGGTTTTGCAGCTGCCAGTCCAGGGCGCGATACGGATACCCCAGCTGGCTCTCCAGCTGCTGCGAGGATTCGTTCGCCCGTTCGGGATCGGCCAGCCGCACCTCGAGTCCCGTCACCGCGCCGCCGAGCCCGGCGAAATCTTGCGCGGCCTGACGCCGCATCACGACGTAGCTGTTGTCGTAATCGTACATCCCCGTCTCGAACAATCCCGTGACTTCGTAGCGCCGGTACTTGGGGACGAACGCGCCGAGGCTGCGGTTGAACTGCGAGCCGGCGGGAGCGACCATCGTGACGATGTCTCCCGGGTATGCCGAGAGCTTGCTCGCGAGCCGCGTGCCGATCGCGATACCGCCTTCCACGCCGGGCTGCGTCGTCCGGAACGTCAGGTCGCCCTTGGTGAAGTAGTGCGGCAGGCTGGTCACGGCCCGGGTTCCGGTATCGGCCTCGACGCCGATCACGGCGACTCCTTCGGCGTAATCGTGGCCCGCCGAGATCAATCCTTGCGTCATCACAAACGGCGCGGCCGCGACGACCCCAGGCGTGCGCCGCACTTTGGCGAGCACGTCCGGCCAATCGTCCAGGCGCAGCCCTTCACCGTAGGTCAGCACGCGCAGGTGCGGATTCACCACGAGGATCTTCTCGCGCAGATCGTTCTGCATGCCGTTCATCACGCCGAGCACGATGACCAGGGCCATCACCCCGATGGTCACGCCGCCGACGGCGATGACCGTGATGAGCGACAGCAGCCGTGACGAGCGGCGACTGCGCAGGTATCGCATGGCCACACGCATATCCAGCCCCGACGGCCAATTGGTCGCGATCACGAAGACCGCGGCGGCCGCGGCTCCCCAGAGGAGAATCTTCAGCACGACAGTCACGATCGGCATCACTCGGGGGGGGGCCTGAGCATCGGAAACAGAATTACGTCGCGAATATTCGTCTGGTCGGCAAGAATCATCGTGAGCCGGTCCACACCCATCCCCACCCCGCCCGCCGGCGGCATTCCGTATTCGAGCGCGCGGAGAAAGTCTTCGTCGAGCTGCTGCGCCTCGGCATCACCGGCCGCGCGCAGGGCGGCCTGCTGCTCGAAGCGGCGGCGCTGCTCGTCGGGGTCGTTCAGCTCACTGAACGCGTTGGCGAGCTCGCGATGCTGTACGAACAGCTCCCAGCGCTCGACCTTGGCCGGATCGCCGCGCTTGGGCTTGGCGAGCGGCGACAGCGCGACGGGATAGTCGAAGACGAACGTCGGTTGCACGAGCTTGGGCTCGACGCAGGTCTTGAACACTTCATCGACGAGCTTGGGACCGCTCAGTGCATCCACATCACCGGGCGGCGCATTGTGGCGCTTGAGGACCGACCGCAGCTCGGCGTCTGTCGTACGCGTCAGATCGACTCCGGCGTGCTCGCGCACGAGCTCGTAGTAGTCCTTGCGGGCGAACGGGCGCTCGAAGGACAGCGTCGCGCCGTGGCGCTCGAGCACGCTGCCCCCGAAGAGCTCTTGCACGAGCCCCGCCAGCATCGCTTCGGTAAGCGCGGCCATATCGTTGTAATCCGCGTACGCCTGGTACCACTCCGCCATCGTGAATTCCGGATTGTGAAACCGCGACAGCCCCTCGTTCCGAAAATCGTGACCGATCTCGTACACTTTCTCGAGCCCACCGACGAGGCAGCGCTTCAAATACAGCTCGTCTGCGATCCGGAGATAGAACGTGGTGTCCAACGCCTCGTAATGCGTCTTGAACGGCCAGGCGCTCGCCCCGCCGTAGAGAGGCTGCAACACCGGCGTCTCCACTTCCCAATACCCCTGGGCATCGAGGAAAGCCCGAATTCCTTGCACAATCCGGGTGCGCAGGCGGAACACATCCCGCACTTCGGGATGTACGGCGAGATCGGCGTAGCGTTGCCGGTAGCGCAGCTCCGGATCGGTCAGCTCCCCGTGCTTCACGCCGCTGGCGTCCTCTTTCCCGAGCGGCAGCGGGCGCAGCGCTTTGGCGAGGAGCGTCAGCTGCCGCACGCGGAGCGTGATTTCGCCGGTGCGCGTCTTCATCAGACGGCCCTCGACACCGACGTGATCGCCGAGGTCGAGCAGCTCGAGCAGCTCGTACGTCTCCGCCCCGAGCTCGTCCAGCTTGAAGTAGAGCTGGAGCTTGCCGCTCGGATCCGCGAGATGGGCGAATGTCGTCTTGCCGTGCGGGCGCAGCGCCACGAGCCGGCCCGCCAGGCGGTACGCGGTCGCGTCGTTCTCATCGCGGTACGCGTCGAGCGCCTGCTTGGCGGTCGCGCTGCGCTCGAAGCGATACGCGTACGGCGCGACGCCGCGCTCGAGCAGCTCCTTGAGCTTCTCACGCCGCGCGGCTTCGACGAAGCCCGTCATCAGGCTGCCTTGTTCCCGAAGCGCTTCAAGAAGGCCTCGATGAAGGGATCGAGATCGCCATCCATCACCTTGTGCACGTCGCTCACTTTGAGCTCCGTGCGATGGTCGTTCACCATGGTATACGGCTGGAAGACGTACGAGCGGATCTGATTGCCCCACGCGATGTCCGTCTTCTGTTTGTCCACTTCCGCCTTCTTCGCCTCGCGCTCGGCGACCGCGCGCTCGTACAGCCGGGCCTTCAGCATTTTCATCGCGGTCGCTTTGTTTTTCCCTTGACTACGCTCCTGCTGGCACGAGACGACGATCCCCGTCGGCAGGTGCGTGATGCGCACCGCGGACGACGTCTTGTTCACGTGCTGGCCGCCCTTCCCCGACGCGCGGAAGACGTCGATGCGGAGATCGTCGTCCTTGATTTCGATTTCGATCTCGTCATCCACCTCGGGATAGACGAAGACGGACGCGAACGAGGTGTGGCGCCGCGACTGCGAGTCGAACGGCGAGATCCGCACCAGCCGATGCACGCCCTTCTCCGCCCGCAGCAGCCCGAAGGCGTACCGCCCGCGAATCTCGATCTCGGCGGATTTGATGCCGGCTTCTTCACCGGGCAGCATGTCGAGCACTTCGACGGTGAAGCCGTGACGCTCCGCCCAGCGCGTGTACATGCGCACCAGCATCTCCGCCCAGTCCTGCGACTCGGTGCCGCCCGCCCCGGGATGAATCGTGAGCAGCGCGTCGCGCGCATCGTCGGGACCCTGGAGCATGTTCTGCATCTCGAGCGACTCGAGCCGGCCGGCGATTTGCTCCGCCTCCGTCTCGAGGGAACGCTGCAACGCGAGATCGATGTGGGTTTCGGCTTCGAGCAGATCGTTCAGCTCGCGGCCCTCGTCCACGCGCTTGCGCAGCGCGTGATACGGCTCGAGCCAGCCCTTCAGGGCTTTGACTTCGGTGACCGTCTGGCGCGCGCGTTCGGGGTCGGCCCATAGCGCGCTGTCCGCCATTTTCTGCTCGAGCTCCGTGAGGCGCGCGGTCTTCCCGTCGACGTCAAAGAAAGCCTCTGAGCTCGGTGAGGCGGCGATCGAAATCGGCAAATCTGTCGGCAAGTGCCATTAGAACAGCTTATGTCCTCCCGCTAGAATCTCATTCAGAGCCTCGGTCCAGAACGGCGTGCTTTGCGCCATGTCGGCGCCGACTTGCTCGACGTATTCCTGCCAGCTCTTCTCGATCTCGTCCTTGAAGAGCTGCGACAGCGTCCCGTCGCGGATACCTTGCTGCCGCTTCTCCGGATGATAGACCAGCATGTCGGAGATGAGCGCCCGCGCCAGCCGCCGCGCCTTCTGCTTCGGGTCCTGGACCATGAACGGATTCACGGGACGCAGGGGACCCGTGTGCCGCTTGCCCGGAGTGCTTACACCCGCCCCGGCGGCGGCGGGAGGCGCGGCGGGCGCCGCCGCAGGGGGCACGGGACGCGCGGGGGGTGCGGGCGGCGCCGCAGCCGGCCTTGCCGGCGCAGCGGGAGCGGCGAACACGGGCCGCGGGGGCGGCACCGTCGGTGGAGCGCTCGCGGGAGGTGCGGCGGGCCGAGCGATCGACGGGGCTGCCGGCATCGCCGGACGACCGACGGGCGGCGCGGGCGGCGGAGCCATTGCCGGTCGTGGCGGGGGTGCCGGAGGCGGCTGCGGCGCTGGCGCGGGAGCCGCCGCCGGCGCCGCTGCCCCATCCGGGCTCACGGCGAAGACGTTGCTGCAGACGTTGCAGCGCGCGCGCAATCCTGCCGCGGGGACCTTGGCCGGGTCCACGCGGAACACGGTTTCGCACGACGGGCAGGTGACGTTCACGCCTTAGGCCTCGCTGTCTTCCGTTCCTTCTTCCCCCGGTTCCGGATCGTGGCGGCGATCGACCACGAAGACCGATCCCGCCTGGGTCTTGGCATAGCTCTTCATTTCCGTTGCCAGCTCGCTCACCTGCGCCGGGTGCGCGAACCGCCGGTGCTGGTTCGTCACGACCCCGATCGACAGCGTCATCAGCGGCACGCGATGCAGCTGGCCGCGCCGGTCCTTCCCGAAATAGTAGCCCGCCCGCCGGTCCTGCTCGTTGTATTGATAGGGCACCAGCGTGTCGAACACGTCGAGCACTTCGGTACAGATCGCGCCAATGCTGTCGATCGGCAGGATGAAGATGAAGTCATCGCCGCCGATGTGCCCGACAAAACCCTGCTTCCCGATCATTCCCCGCACGACGTCGTGCAGGATGCGGGAGAGCAGATAGATCACGCGATCGCCGTCGTTATAACTGTAGCGATCGTTGTATTCCTTGAAGTGATCGAGGTCGGCGTAACAAACGGCGAAGAATTCGCCGAGCTCCATGCGCCGTTTTATCTCCCGCTCGATCTCCGTCGTCCCTGGAAGCCGGGTCGAGGGGTTCACGGCGAGATCGCGCTCCGCCCGGGTGACGAGGGCATCGAGGCGCCCTGCCTGCTCTCCCGGTTCGAACAGCGGCGTGATCACCTCGTCCGCCCCCGCGGCAAACCACTTGCGCACCGCGTCCGTCGCGTGGCGATTGGTCACGACGGCGAGCGGCACGATCGCCGTGTACGCATCGCCCTTGAGACGGGCGCACATCTCCATCCCTTCGTTGCCGGCGCTATCGGCATCCACGACCACCAGCGTCGGCGGCAAGCGCAGCACGCGCTCTTCCACCCCGGCAGCCTGAGGAAGGGTGATCACCGGCATGCCCTTCCCGTCGACCCAGGCGGTCACGAAGTCAGGTACGGAACGACCAGCCGGCGAGAAGAACAGAATGGCTTGGCGCGACCGCACCTTACTCCTCTCGTAAGGGTAGAAACCGCCTAAACTTAGGCCTCGTCGCCTCCCGTGTCAAATGAACGCGCTTTTTTCCTTCATTCTTGCGTATACGCCTCCCGCAATTGCACCGGCGCGCTGCGCGACCGCACGCGGATGTTGAGCAGCTCCACGAAGACCGAGAAGCCCATCGCGAAATAGATGTAGCCCTTGGCGATGTGCTGACCGAAGCCGTCGGCAATCAGCGAGACGCCGATCATCAGCAGAAAGCTCAGCGCCAGCATTTTGACGGTCGGATGGCGATGCACGAAGCGACTGATCGACGTCGCCGCGAACATCATCACGCCCACGGCGATGACCACCGCCGCGATCATGACGGGCAGGTGCCTCGCCATCCCGACGGCCGTGATCACGGAATCGAGCGAGAAGACGATGTCGAGCAGCACGATCTGCCCCACCACAGCGCCGAAGCTCGCCCGCACGGCGCTGCCGGCCTGGCCCGCGTCGCCCTCGAGTCCTTCGTGGATCTCGCGCGTGCTCTTGGTAATGAGGAAGAGGCCGCCGGCGATCAGGATGAGATCTCGGCCGGAAAACGGATGACCCAGCAGATGAAAAAGCGGCGCGGTCAGCCGGATGATCCATGCCAGCGCGGCCAACAACGCGATACGCGTGACCATCGCTCCCGCGAGGCCGACGCGGCGCGCGCGCTCCTGTTGCTGCGCCGGCAGTTTGCCGGCCAGAATCGAGATGAAAATGATGTTGTCGATGCCGAGAACGATTTCGAGCACCGTCAGCGTGAGCAGCCCGATCCATGCTTCGGGTTGCAGGATCCAACTCATGGCAATGTCCGGTAAGGGTTAGAAGGCTAGGGAAAAACGGACTTGCGCGCGGCCGTTAAGACCGACGCTGGTGTGGACGCTCGCCGGCCGTCCCGCAGCGGCGGTGAGGCGGGCGGAGATCAGCGCGTCCACGGCGCTCACCACGTGATTGGCGAGCAGCAGGCCGATCTGGTTCTGGGCGCGACGGTACGCATTGTCACTGCGCCGAATGAAGTCACGAAAGACCTGGTGCTCGAGCGAATGGTCGCGCCAGCTCCACTGAAAGTTCGGACCGACGGCGCGGGCCTGGTAGAACTGCAGCGCCTTCCAATACTGCGGCGACGTCGGATCGGGCGGCACGGCGGGATCCTCCCAGTAGGTCCGCCGCGCCAGCAGCCAGACCGAGCCGTTGTAGGTGCGCGGATCGCTCTCCGGGACGAACGCCGCCCCGGGGTCGGCATCGTAGCTGCCGCTCTCGACGAAGCGTTCCATCTGCTCGTAATACTCAAAGACGGTGTCGCGCCGGATCGGCATGTACGAGCGCCGTGCGACTTCGAACGCCAGGTTCTGGTAGCGCTCCGCCTCGCGGACGGCTTCATGGTCCAACTGGAAGAACCGCGATACGAGATAGACCTCCGCCGCGAGGTAGACCGCCCCACGATCCTGATGCGCGAGCAGCTGGCCGCTGCCCGGCACGAGCAGCGACGCCAGCGGTCGCACGAACACGCTCGTCTGGCGCGCGGCGCTGTCCTCGGGCGTGGCAACGCCGTCCTGCGCGCTCGCCATGGTCGCGCATCCGATGACCGCGAGGCCCGCGCATCGCAGCGCGCCGCTCTTCATCAGAACATCACCCGGAAGGAAAAGAACGTGGGACTCTCCACCTGGAGATCGGAGCCGGTGAGAAACGCGCGTGCCAGGTCCACGCCGAGCGAGCCGCTTTCCACGCCCAGTCCCACACTGGGTCCACTCAGCCCGTCCCGCACGAACGCGTAGCCCGCCCGTACCCGCACGAGCCGCTGATAGCCGATGTCGAGGCCGATGCGAGTCTCGGACTGTCCCACTTGTCCCCAGGGGCTGTCCACGTCGGCGGCGAGTTTCAGGTCGAAGGTTTGATCCGTGTCGTGTCCCATGGGAGGACGCAGTCGGACTTCGTACTGCGCACCGACGGCGAGGCGGGTTGGCAGCGGATCGGCTTGGGCCTGGTTTTCGACTTGGAGCCGGAAGCCCACGTTGCGCAGCACCACGCCGAGCCGCAGCGGGCCGCCCGGTCCGAGGCGGAACTGGCCGCCCACGTCGAGGGCGTGCGTGGCTCCCGTCCCCGCGGGAAAATCGCGGCAGTCGCCGCTGCAGTCCACGCGAAACT
This sequence comes from Gemmatimonadales bacterium, assembly GCA_036002655.1. Classification (GTDB taxonomy): domain Bacteria; phylum Gemmatimonadota; class Gemmatimonadetes; order Gemmatimonadales; family GWC2-71-9; genus 20CM-2-65-7. The sequence continues at coordinate 13,617 of DASYTD010000114.1, read as the reverse complement.
GCACGAGCTTGTAGCTCACGCCGAATACGAACGATCCGGTGAGGTTGGTTGCGTAGGAGGCGAGGAACTCGAGATTGCGCGGCGCGATGCGCGCGATGGTATTGCCGTTCGGATCGGTGCGATCGAGGTCGCCGTAATCCACCAAATACACGGCCCCGCCGATGACGCCGATGCCCCGCGACGGGAAGTACGCGCCGAGGACGTGACTGCGGCCGGCCACCAGCGTGGCGCTGTGCAGCGCGAACTCGTCGTCGGACAAGGTGGCGAGACCCGCCGGATTCCAGAACGCCGCTTCCCCCCGCCCCGCAGCCGCGGTGGCGGTTTGTCCCATCCCCACCGCCTGCGCCCCGACCGGAAACACGAGGAAGAGTGCGCCGGCGTTGATGGGGGTCTCCTGACCTGCCAGTCGGACGGTCGGACTGACGGACAGGAAGACGAATGCGAACCGCAGCACCCGTCCGACTGTCCGACCGACCGTCAGTCCGTCAGAAGGGCTTCGCCTCATCGATGAGCATGATGGGGATGTCGTCCTCGACGGCGTAGATCAGGCGGCAGGCGTGACAGGCGAGCGCCTCGGGCGCAGTCCGGTACTCGAGCGGCCCTTTGCACTTGGGGCAGACCAGGATCTCGAGCAGGTCGGGCGCGAGGCTCATGAGGCGGCATACCCCAGGCGTTTGAGGGAGGGTTCGTCGCGGCGCCACTTGGGCAACACTTTCACGTGCAGGTCGAGGAACACCCGCTGTCCCAGCAACGCCTCGATCTTGGAGCGCGCGGCCGCGCCAAGAGCTTTGATGGTGCGGCCGCCCTCGCCGATGACGATGCCTTTCTGGCTGTCGCGCTCGACATAGAGCACCGCCCGAATATATACCGGCTCGGCGCCCTCCCGGAACTCATCGATCTCGCAGGCCACGCTGTACGGCAGCTCTTCGTGCAACTGCTCGAATGCCGCTTCGCGGATGAACTCCGCGGCGAAGAAGCGCATTGGCTGCGTGGCGAGCTCCTCCGGATCGTAGTGGAAGGGGCTTTCCGGCAACTCATTGGCAATCGTAGCCAAGAACGTTTCGATCCCTTCACCAGTGACGGCCGACGTGAAGACTTCTGACGGCCCGACGGCCGGACGGCCGGACGGCCGAACAACGTCCGCCTTCGTGTAGACCGTGATGATCGGCGCGCGGGGTGAACGCACAAATCCAGCGACGCTTGCGAGCGCTGGCGCGGGGAATTCGGCAAGTGGATGCAGGTACGCAATCACTTCGGCGTCGTCGATGGCGCGCAGCGCCGCAGCGCGCATCGCTTCGTGGAGCTGATACTCGGGCTCGAGCAGACCGGGTGAATCGGTGAAGATGTATTGCGTGTCATCCTTCGTGAGCAGCCCGACGACCGGCAGTCGCGTGGATTGCGGTTTGGGGGATACGATCGCGAGGTGTTCGCCGACGAGCGCGTTGAGCAGCGTTGATTTGCCGACGTTGGGCCGGCCGGCGAGGACGATGGTTCCACATCTGGTCATACGGGCAACATACACGGAAACGAGAGGGGTGTCTGTTACGAAGTGCACGCACTGATGAAGGCCTCGAACAGCCGGCGCATTCGCGGATCGACATCGACGAGGTCTTCCGGGTGCCATTGCACGCCGATCAGGAAATGGCCGGTGGCGGCCTCGACGCCCTCGATCAAGCCGTCAGGCGAAGTGCCGACCGCTACGAGCCCCGGCGCCAATCGCGCGATGCCCTGATGGTGCATGCTGTTCACCGCGAGCGTCGCGGTCCCCAGCAACCGACGCAGGCGCGATCCCTCGGCGAGGTGCACCTCGTGCGCCAGTTCGTCGCGCCGCCGACCGCCGATGGGATAGTGGTCGTGCTTGATCGCGGCCGGATGCTGCGCCGTCACGTCCTGGTACAGCGAGCCGCCTACCGCAACGTTGACGAGTTGCGCGCCGCGACAGACCGCGAGCACAGGCTTCCGGTCAGCCAGCGCCCACCGCAGGAACAGCAGCTCGGTCCAGTCGCGCGCCGGATCGGTGCGGCCGCACAGCGGGCCGCGCGGCTCGCCATAGGCGGCCGGATCCACATCCACGCCGCCCGGCAGAAACAACCCGTCCAGCCGCTCATAGATGGCCCGCAACGTCGCCTCGTCGCCTTGCAGCAGCGGGATGACCCACGGGACGGCACCGGCCGCAGTGAGGACCTGCACGTAGCGCTGACTCATCACCCAGCAGCGCGGCAGTTGATCGGGAACGGCCTCGAGCGTCTGGGTGGTGATACCGATAATGGGGGGGGGCAACTATAACCCTTCCGCCGTTTCGGCGATTACGTGGTCGACCACGGCTTTGAAATCTCCCGTGCGCGCAAAGACGGCGAGCTGGCGGTCGGCGCTCGACCCCTCGTCGAGAATGCGAAAGGCATACTCGACTTCCTTGCGGCTGCCGAGCTCGTCCAACACATCGTCAATGAACCACACCAGCAGCTCGCGGACCAGCTCTCGCGCCGGCAGCTCGACGCCTTTGCCGAAATCGACGAGCCGCCCGTCGAGCCCGTAGCGCACGGCGCGCCATTTGTTCTCCTCGATGAAGTCCGAGGCATACACGCGGAACGTCATGTTGTCCCGTCGCAGTCTCCAGATCTTCGCCACAATCGCTTGGACGATGGCCGCAATGCACACCGCTTCGTCGACCCGCGTGCACACGTCGCAGACCCGGAACTCGAGCGTCGGATAGCTCCAGTTGGGACGCACGTCCCACCAGATCTTCGACCCGTCCGGGATGCAGCGAGTGCTCGCGAGCAGGTTCACCAACTCCGTGTACTCGCTCCACGACCTGAGCGGGCGGGGGACGCCGGTGCGCGGGAAGCCGCGCCACACGATGCTGCGATACGACTTGAGTCCTGTGTTGCGCCCTCCCCAGAACGGCGAGCTGCTGGACAAGCACATGAGGTGAGGCAGGAAATAGCGCGCCACATTGAGCGCGTCGATCAGGAACTCACGATCCTCGATGCCGATGTGGATGTGCGTGCCGAAGATCAGCAACCGCTGCGCCAGCTCGCCCATGTCTTCCCGCACGCCCAGGTAGCGCTCCAGCGGCGTGATCTGTTGATCGACCCACGACGAAAATGGATGCGTGCCCGCGGCGGCGATCTGGAGCCCGTTCCTGGCCACCAGGTCCAGGACCTGTCGCCGCAGGCGCACCAGCTCGGCGCGCGCCTCCGCCGGCGTCGTGCAGACTTTGGTGCCGACCTCCACAATCGACTGGTGCAGCTCCGGCTTTATTTGCGCGAGCACCAGATGATCGCCGCTCAAGATCTCCGTGATGTACGACTTCAACTCGCGAGTCTTGGGGTCGATGATCTGATACTCTTCCTCGATGCCAAGCGTGAGGGAGGGAGGCTTCACCGCGCCTCCACGAGGAACGTCGGTGTCTGCGACCCACCGCCGGCCGTGACGTTGACGAGAGCGGCCGTCGACAGACGCGACATGCACCCGTCGACATGCGTCCCTTGGTACGCGAACGGCGCGGTGTCCAGGATGCGGTCGGCCAAGATCACGCGGCCGTTCACGACGCTGGGAAACGGCTCGCTCGGAATCGGCACGCGCTCCTGCACGACGAATGGCTCGGTGAGGGCGACGCGGACCGCCTGTTCCCACGTCGCGCCGTCCACTTCCCACCCGAGCACGATTCCCGCTCCCCCATACGCATCATTCGGCTTGAGCACGAGGCGCTCGCGCTGTTTTATAATGAAGGGCACCAGGTCCACCGTCCGGTCCTGGTGGCGTGTCTTCCGCTCCGCCACCACGCGCGTCCAGGGAATGTGAGCGTCGATGGCCTGACGCTCGTCATCCGAGAACAGTCCCACATTGCGCTCGTCACTCAACACCGCCAGGCTCGCTTTCTTGTGGAGCAGCTTGCAGCGAAAGGGATTCACCATACACACCGCGCCGGATTGGACGGCGCGGATCACCGGGTGGTTAGGGCCGCCCCGTTCCATGAGCTCGCTGATGAGCACGCGCTTGTAGATCAGGTCGATCGCCTCTCCGCCCGCCACGAGACGACCCGCTTGGAGCTCCGTATCCCGCGGATCGACGATCCGGGCCTCGAGGCCGCGGGCGCGAAGGTAGTCTACCCACAACACGAACTCGTTGTAGGTCGGCACCTCGCGCCAATCGAGAATGGCGATGCGCGGCGTCGCGGGGCTCCCCCTGCCTCGGCTCCCCCTCCATTGGGCGTACGCCGAGAGCAGCGCGTGCAGCACGTCGTGCCGCGCGGGAAGCGGGCGGACGTCGAAGCGGCGCAGGAATGTCCGCATGACGGGTAGCGCGAGAAACGTATCGGCCAGGGCGTCGCCGTAGGCCGCGCCGGCGGGTGTCTCGGCGTTGTACTCGGTCAGGTGGAACTCGCCCTCGTCGGGCAGATAAAAGGCATCGATGCGCGATGTCGGGCTGGCATCGGGGAAGCCCGGATCCCGCTCGATCAGCGCCTCCTCCCAATCGACGAGCCCGAACTGCCGGCGCAGCGCAGCGTCCTCGAACGCGGCCTGGTAGGCGCGATCGAACGCCCGCAGCAAGATCGCGCAGCGGTCCCGCAGCAAGCGGTACTGCTCCGGCGTAAAAAATCGCGGCCGCAGCACCGTGCACAACGCCCGGTCGCCAAAAAACAATCCACGGCGCCGGAGCTCGGCGTCGAGCGTCGCCTGGCATTCTGCTCCCAACTCGTCGTTCAGGAGCTCGTGGTAGTACCCGATCGCCTGCTCCAACACCGACGTCATGCCGATGACGTCCGGCTCCGCCCGCGGGTGGGACCCTTGAACAGCGCCTGCCAGTGGAACGTGCGGGCCCCCCCCCCCGCCCGCGCCCCCCGCGCCCCCCCCGCCCCGCCCGGCGGCCGGCGCGTCGCCAGCCGAATCACCAGGTCGGCCATGTGCTTGACCACCCAATCGAAGTACTCGGACGTGAGGGAGTTGATGTCGAAGTCCGGCGCGGGGTTCATGAAGTCGATCGCGTAGGGTACGCCGTCTTTGACCGCCCACTCGATCGAGTTCATGTCGTATCCCAGCGCGCCGACAAGGGTACGCGAGTCGGTGACGATCCGGTCGCGGAGGGCCGGTGTGAGGTAGTCGGGATCCACGATGTACGCCCGCGCTTTCGGGTCGTAGTGGATCGGCAGGATGTCCTTCTGCCCGATGCAGATGCACCGGACGAACTGCTCCCACTCGATGAACTCCTGCACGATCATCGTCCGCAGGCCGGATTCATTGTAGTGCGCGAGCAATTCGTCGCGCGTGCGGCAGATGAAGACGTCTTTCCATCCTCCGCCGTGCGCGTCTTTCAGGATGCAGGGCAGTCCGATGTCGCGCACGACCGCGTCCCAGTCGAGCGGGAACACCAGGTTGCGCAGGCTCTCCTGGTGGCTGATCGAGGGGATATAGTCCTTGTTGGGCAGCACCATCGTCTTCGGGCTCGCGACGCCGAGCTTCGTGGCGAGCGTAGCACCGAAGAACTTGTCGTCGGCACTCCACATGAAGGGGTTGTTCACGACGGCGACCCCCTGCAGCACGGCGTGCTTCAGATACGACCGGTAGAACGGGACCTCGTGCGAGATGCGGTCGACGAGCACGGCATACTCGCGCGGTGCGTCCATCGCCGTGGCCCCTAGCTTGATGAAGTCCGCCACGACGCCCTTATCGCGGCGGTTCACCTCCTCGATGAACTTGGGCGGAAACGACCATTCCCGGCCGACGATCAGTCCCACCTTTGCAGTCATCGTGCGCTCCTCGCGGTTGCTCAGCCGGCGTACAGGTGCAGATCGGTGCCGACGGCGTCCGCCATATCCAGCGTGGTCTGCAGATCGGGATGCCGGACCACGAGAAAGCCATCTGACACGAGGGTCAGTATCCAGTTGCGCCGCGGCGCACCAATGGGCAGTAGCTCGACCGCTGCGATGTGTGGGCCGAAGCGAGCCTGCAAGCGCTCGAGCCCCTCGATGTGGCGAATGTGACCCGTGCCCTGCGCGCGTTTGAAGATGATCGCGGAGTTGTATTTGCGATCCAGCTTGTGGCCGAAGCGCCTATGCAGCACGGCCTCGGCCCATCCGGTGAAGAGATCGATGTCGGAGGCGTAGTTCATGGCGTCGACGGTCCGTGCCCCTGGCGGTCGGGCGGCGATTTCGCCGAATATGGTCTCGCCCTTTGCCGTGCGGTACCACTCCATGTGCGTGAATCCCGTTCGAAAGCCGAGCGCCTCGAGGACGGCACGGCCCATTTTGCGTCCACCCGCGAGATGATCGGCCTCGACCTCGCGCAGCACCACGGTCTGCGGGCTGATCCACTCTTCCTGCCGTGCGGTCAACGGGCGGGGCCGGTAGAAACAGATGTTCCAGAAGGCGATTGTGCCGTCGATGCACACCGTGTCGAACGTGTATTCCTCAGCGTCGATGAATTCTTCGACATTGACCTCCCGGATGTGGCCGGAGCGCGAGAGAACCGCATCGAGCTCGAGCCGGGAGTTCACCCGAAAAGTATCGGCCGACCCGGCGCCGGCGATCGGCTTCACAATCACCGGGAAGCCGATCTGCTCGGCGGCGCGCTGGCACTCGGCGGCGTTCGTGGCGCGCTGGTGTTGCGGCGTCCGGATCCCCGCGGCCACGACGGCCTGCTTCATCGCATCTTTGTCGCGAAACAGCGTCGCCTGGGCGACGTCCTGGCCGGGCACGCCGAGCGCTTCACGCAAGCGCGCGGCGAGAATGACACCCGGCTCCCACAAGCACTCGACCTGCTTGAGGGGCTGAGCTGCTTTCCACTGCTGCACCTGCTTCACGACGGCCGCCTCATCGAGCAGCGAGGATACCTGCAAATAACCGGCGAGGTGCTGCCGGACCAGACCCGGAAGGTCGCGCTCCGGTTGATCGCCGATGCCGAATACTCGTGCCCCCTGCACCGCCAATCCGCGGGTGAAGTAGTTGATCTCCGTCGGATACCCAGGTGAAATCATGAGCACGTTCATAAGGCTCCTCGGCTAACCCAACTCGACGCGAACCAGCGAGATCAGCCGCCGCAGGGCGCTCTGCACCACGGCGGTGTCGGGGTGTCGCAGGATGACGAATCCCTCTCCCTCGTAGCTGCCCGTCGGCGTTTGCCCCGCCGTGGGCAGACGGGCGTCCACGACCAGCGAGCCGATCTCGTGTTGCACCTGGTCGAGTCCGTGGATCGCCTTCACACGGCCGCTGCCCTGACCCCGCAGGTACGCCGCCCCCACTGCGTACCGGCGCGGCGGTGCGGCAAACTCCTCGAACACCATGAGCCGCGCCCACGCCGCGACGAAATCGAAGTCATGCGCCCGCGACACGACGGTCATGATTTGCGCGCCAGGTGGGCGCGCCGCGACTTCCGAAATCGCGATCGTGCCGTCGGGACGGCGAAACCATTCCATGTGCGAGAGCCCCGTTTGCATGCCCAGCACTTCGAGGACGCGGAACGCCGCGCGCCGGATGTCGTCGTACTGCGGTTCCTCCACCTCACGCGGCAGAATCAGACACCACTGGATCCACGGATTGCGCAACACCTCCAGCGGCGACGGATAGTAATGCGTCAGCGAGTGCCACACCGCGCGGCCGCCGATCGATACGGTCTCGAACGAATGCTCGTCGCCGGTCACATACTCTTCCAACAGCACCGGACGATCGGGCGCAGGCGACGCCGCATCCACGGCGGCGTGCAACGCACCGAGGTTCTCAACCTTTGTAGTGGCCTGCGCCCCCGCGCCTGCCGGCGGTTTCACGATCAACGGAAACCCGATTTCTCGCACGAACGCCGCCGCACCGGCCGGCTCCGTCACCAGACTGTGGCGGGCACACGGGAGTCCCGCCTCGCGCAGCAGCGATTTCATGCGCGCCTTGTCGCGAAAATTCCGCGCCGCCTCAGCGCCCATGCCGGCGATCTCCCGCCGCTCGCGAACCTCGGCGAGCGGCACCTGCAGCTGTTCGTAGGCGCCAAACAATCGGTCCACCCGTCCGAGTCGCTGCTCCAGCCGCCCCACGGCTTCGAGCAACTGCGCCGTGTCCAGCACATCGGCAACGCGCCAGTGCGCCACCTGGGATCGCACCGGTAGTGGGAGATCCTCGAGCGGCGCTTGGCTGATCACGCCGACGCGCACACCGGACAACCCCACGATGGCCGCGATCATTCGCGCGGCGTTCTCGGAGAGGATCGGTGCGGCGAACAACGCGACGGGCACGGGGAGGGTACGGTAACCCCGCACAACACTCTTTGGAACCCGTAGGGTCACGGGTACATTTGGGGCTGCCAAAATGCGACGATTCCCACGGTTTTACCTGCGCTGGAAGGCCCGGGCACGAGCCCGGGCGTACCGGGGTACGGTCCGGACGGTCCCCGCAGTCGAGAGCCCCCAGCTGGGCAATCGACGCAACCTGCTCGTGTACACCCCCGCGTCATATGCGCGCGGCGACGCGCGCTATCCGGTCATCTATATGCACGACGGTCAAAACCTCTTCGACCCGGATACGAGCTTCGCGGGAGACTGGGGACTGAGAACCGCGCTCGCCTGGGCGAGCCGCCGCGGACTCGAAGCCATCGTCGTCGGGATTCCGAACATGGGGCCTGGACGCATCGACGAGTACACGCCGTTCGTGGACCCGAAGGCCGGCGGCGGCAATGGCGACCGCTATCTCGACTACCTGATCAACACGGTGAAGCCGCTGGTGGACGCACGATTCCGGACGCTCCCGGACCGGACTCATACGGGCATTGCCGGCTCCTCGCTCGGCGGGCTGATCAGCCTGTACGCCTACTTCCGCTACCCATCCGTGTTTGGTTTCGCCGCTGCGCTTAGCCCCGCGCTGTGGTTCGCCAACGCGGCAATTCTCGATGTGGCGGAACAGGCGCCGCGCGCAGCGGGACGCGTCTATCTCGACGTCGGGCTGCGGGAGGGTGACGCTCACGTGAGGCTCGCCCGCCGCCTGCGCGACGTCCTACTCGCCAAGGGCTACGAACCGCACCGCGAGCTGCGCTGGGTGGAAGACGAGGAGGGCCGACACCATGAGGCGGCCTGGGGGAGACGATTCCGCAAAGCGCTGCCGTTCCTGCTGCGTAACGGGGGGGGCGCACCGCGATGAACGAGGAGCGCCACCGGTGGCGCAGCCCGGCCCTGGGACGCGAGATGGAGCTGCAGGTGTTGGGTCACGGCGGAGCGCGGGTGTTTGTGTTTCCCACCACGCTGGGCGGCTTCACCGAATGGACGGACCGCTGGATGCACCGGTCGGGGGTTTTGGGCGAGCACCTGGAGCGCGGCTGGATCCAGCTCTATTGCCTGCATCACGTGCATGAGGAAAGCTGGTACGCGCCGGAACATGTCCATCCCGGTCAGCGCGCCTGGCGCCATCTACAATACGATCAATACCTGCGTGACGAGGTCGTCCCGTTCAGCCTCTCCAAGAACCAAACGCCGTTTCTGATCGCTGTCGGGGCGAGCTTCGGCGCCTACCACGCACTGTGTTTCGGGCTCCGCAATCCCAACCTGGTGCAGCGGATCATCGGCCTTTCGGGAACGTACGACATCAAGCGTCTGACCCGCGGCTATTCCGATGCCAACGTGTACGCGTGCAATCCATACGATTTCGTGCGCCACGAGCGCGATCCCGGACGGCTCGCGGCGTTCCAGCAACAGGACATCATCCTAGCGGTCGGAGAGCATGACCCTGCGTGCGAGAACAACCGGGAAATGTCGGGTATCCTGTGGGGCAAGGGCGTCGGGAACGCGCTGCGGATCTGGGACGGGTGGGCCCACGACTGGCCTTACTGGGAGAAAATGATTCGTCTCTACATCGGCGGCCACGACTAAGTCGCTGCTTTGCTTCTTCGGGCCCGCCGTCGCGGTGCAGCCAGCGCGGCCTCGATGTGCGGCAGAATGTCCGGAAACACGTCGTCGCGCTGTCGCAGCTCCTCGGCGAGTGCAGCTCCCGACTCCAAATCGCCGCGCGCCAGCATCGCGACCAACCGCTCGGCGTCGTCGCAATGGAGTGTGAACCGCCGGGTCGCGTAGTCCGCGACTTCCCCAGTCGAAATGATGAACTGCCAGTCCGACGCCTGGGCAAGGAGCAGCTCGCGGGCCGCCTGGGCCAGGATGGGACGGGCGCCGGGTAGTGCAAGCGCGGCGGGCGCGGCGTCCCAAAAGGCGTTCTCCAGCGGCCACAACCGTTGCCACGTCCAGACGGTCTCGTCATTGAGCCACATGCTGTAGTCGCCGTTGGCCCCCCACGATCCCGCAGCGAGTTGGAGCGTCGCGGCGGGTGGCCGGTCGCGCAGATGACCGCTCGCAGTGGTAGGGCGCACGTCCAACTCTTCGGCAAACCGGCGGTATACCTCGCCGAGAAAATCTGGGCCCTCGAACCACCAGTGACCGAACAGCTCCGTGTCGAATGGCGATACCACGACGTCGCCGGTCTCCCCGTCCTCTCCGACTCCCTGCGACTCGGTCAGGGCAATACGGCGGAGCAGCTGCACGAAGTGTGTCGCATGGTCGGCCGCACGGCGGCGCGCGGCGGCAGGGTCATAGGGTTGCTTATCGCCCAGGTCGATGCCGTTGCCCGTCACGCGCCAGAGCTTGAGACCGCCCGGCCAGCGAATCTTATGGAATTCCAGGTAGCTGCCGTCCCCCGGGTATCCTGCGTGGCGGCTCCACACTTGAGCCGAGGCGACAGGGTCGCGGACAAGGGCAGCCACCGAGGCGGGGCCGCGGGGGCCGCCGCGACGTGATCGCAGGTGATACGCTTGGTACGGCGAGTGCTCAATGGGTCCGACGAACGGCGCGCCGCGCTGCGGACGCCCATGCAGGTCGAATCGCTCCGCCCCCATCGGAATCTCGTCGTACGCGCTCAGCGGCGTTCCCGCCGCGGCGAGATGCGCGTCGGTGAAGAAGTAGCGGAACCCCGCTTCCGCGACGAATTCCTCGGTGCCGGGACGTTCCTTGGCCGTGGGCCCCCCCCCTCCCGGCAGCGGCGCCCATGCGCCACGCGCGCGGTAGGCGCACTCTGGGAGCCAGCACCCCGCCGGCGGTCGCCCGAACAGGCGCTCGTGTTCCGCTCGACCCAAGAGGAGCTGCAGGCGCACGCTCTCGTCGCGTCCGAGCAGAGGCAGGAAGCCATGTGTTGCCGCCCCGCCGATAATCTCGATGTAGCCGGCTTCTTCGAGCGCCCGAAACGCCGCGACCAGGTCGCCGTTCACGGATCGAAACAACGCACGCAAGCTTTCCAGCCGATCGCGCCAGTATCCCGTGAGCGGGAGCAGGTGCTCGTCCTGCGTCCCCGCGAAGGTGCCGGCCGCCTCGTCGCACGCCTTGAGTCGCTGGTCGAAGTACGCCTCGAGCTCCGCGGCGAACGCGGGCGCCGCGAGCTGGTTCGCCAGCACGGGCGTGAAGCCGATGGTGACCGGTGCCGACACTCCGTCGGCTGCCAGTCCGCGCAGCGTCCCCAGCAGCGGCAGGTACGTATCGATGGCCGCTTCGCACAGCCAGTCGCTGCCATGGGGCCACCGGCCGTGGTTCAGCACATATGGCAGATGGCTGTGGAGCGCGAGGACGAAGTCCATCAGTCCGTCCCTCGGCCGGTTCGTTCGGCGACCTCGAGCGCCTTCAGATAGACGGCGAGGTATTTGAGCGCCGACGTATGCCAGCTGAAGTTCTTCGCCATCGCCTTGCGCATGCGCGCCTGCCAGCCACCCTCGTCGTGGTAGTGGCGTATGGCGCGATCAATGGTGGACGCGAGCGCAGGGACCGAAAACTCATCGAACACGAAGCCGGTCATCCCATCATCGATGGTGTCGTTGAGACCGCCCGTCCGGCGGGCGACGGGGAGCGTGCCATAGCGCTGCGCGCGCATCTGTGTGAGGCCGCAGGGCTCGTACTGGCACGGCATCAGCAGCATGTCGGCGCCGGCCACGACCACGTGTTCAAGCGGGTCGGTGAACCCTGTCTCGACCGCGATGCGGTCGGGAAACCGTGCCGCGAGCCGCCGCAACGGCTCGATGTAGCGCCGCTCGCCCTGCCCCAGGAACACGTACTGCGCATCGGCCGCGCCGAGCGCGCGCCCGTCGACGAGGAGGTCGAGTCCTTTTTGCGCCACGAGCCGCGCCGCCATGCCGAACACCGGAATGCGCGCGTTCGGCGCGAGCCCAAACCGTGCCTGCAGCGCCGCCTTGCAGTGCCGCTTGCCCTCGAGATCCTGAGCGGTGAAGCGAGCGGCGATTTGCGGGTCATGCGCAGGATCCCAAATGTCGTAGTCGATGCCATTGGTGATGCCGAACAGCCGGTCCCGCAACGCGCGGAACGTATCGCCGAGTCCGAAGCCACCGTCCGGCGACTGGAGCTCGCGCGCGTGCGTCGCGCTCACCGTGACCACGGCGTCGGCGGACACGATGCCGCCCTTCAACCAGTTCACCTTATCATACCACTCCAGCAGCTTCCAGTTGAACAACTCCCAGGGGAGGCCAATCTCGGGCATTATGCCGGGAGGAAAATGCCCCTGATAGCCGGCGTTGTGTACCGAGAGCACGGCGGGCACGCGACGGTAGTAAGGGTGCTGCGCGAACGCGGAGCGGAGGTAGACGAGCGAGAGCGCCGCGTGCCAGTCGTGCGCGTGCAGGATCGCCATACCGGGAGCGATCCGGGGTAGTGCGGCGAGCGCCGCCAAGGAAAAGAACGCGAAGCGGCGGTGATTGTCGCGGTAGTCTCCCCCTTCACCATACAGCGCCGGGCGATCGAAAAACCCCGGATGCTCGATGAACAACACATCAGTGCCGCGGGGCGAGGCCTTGACGGCCCGCCACAGCCGGGCCATTTCCCTGGTCGCGCCGAGCTGGACGGGGAACGCGGCTCCCACCGGCTCGAGTGCGCTGACGACCGAGCGCACCTGCCGGTACAGCGGCATGACAACGGTGGTGGGGAGACGGGCGGCCGCCTGGTAGCTGGCGAGACTGGCGACCGCCTCGCCGAGGCCCCCCGAGCGTGCGTAGGGCCAGCACTCCGCCGCAAAGTGAACGATGTGGATCGGCTCGCCGTCGTTGGACTGCAGTACGGACCGACGGGGTCTGCGGCGCACGCGCGCGGAGGCGGTGCTGCGCTCGCGCCGTGGAGGCTTCGTTGCCCCATCGCTGACGCCGGATCGTCCAGTCATCGTGATTCGAGAAGATAACCCGGATTCGTGAGTCCGGATTGAAGGGCGCGGGACGACCGCTACTGCCCTACCCCGCCAAGCCTCCGCCGCAGCCCCAATGAGAGTGTAAGCGCCTCGAACTGCTCGGACCGCGCGGCCGCTTCGGGAAGCTGAATCGTTCGATGCGATAGCTGAGCGTGACCGCGAGGGGCAGCTTGCTCGGCGCGAGCGCAATCCCCACATCGCTGCCCAGGGCAAACCTCGGTCTCTCTTGGTGACTCACACTCACCATCGGGAAATACAGAAGGCTGGCGAAGGCCCGGACCGCCGGCGTCCCGAGATCGCGCGACGCGGCCGCACCCACGCCGACCACGTCCCAGCGCTGGTAGCCCGCCGCGGAGCTGAACGCACGGGCGGTGTAGCGCAGCTCGAGGCCGAGCCAGGGACGGGCGAACGCCGGGTGCACTCCG